>NZ_NHRF01000231.1:0-138123 GCF_002204305.1 Microbacterium sp. AISO3
GGCGTCCTCGGCGGCACCCAGGTGCTCGCCCCGGTCACCGCACCGATCGACCTGAGCGGCACCGCCGTCTCGGTCATCGGAGACGCGACCAGTGACACCACCACCGGTGGCACCACCGCTGGCAGCAACGGTGGCATGACGGGCACCACGCCCGAGGCGACCACCGACGGCACCGACGGCATCCTCGGCGGCACCCAGGTGCTCGCCCCGATCGTCGCACCGATCGACCTCAGCGGCACCGCCGTCTCGGTCATCGGAGACGCCACCACCGACACCACCACCGGTGACAACGGCGCTGGCAGCATCGGCGGTTCCTCGGCCGACGCGTCGACCGACGGCACCGAAGGCGTCCTCGGCGGCACCCAGGTGCTCGCCCCGGTCACCGCACCGATCGACCTGAGCGGCACCGCCGTCTCGGTCATCGGAGACGCGACCAGTGACACCACCACCGGTGGCACCACCGCTGGCAGCACCGGCGGCATGACGGGCACCACGCCCGAGGCGACCACCGACGGCACCGACGGCATCCTCGGCGGCACCCAGGTCGTCGCCCCGGTCACCGCACCGATCGACCTCACCGGAACCGCCGTCTCGGTCATCGGCGACGCGTCCAGTGACACCACCACCGGTGGTAACGGCGGCACGACGGGCACCACGAGCGGCGCGTCGACCAGCGGCTCGGACAGCATCCTCGGCGGCACCCAGCTGGTGCTCCCGATCACTGCCCCGATCTCGCTGACCGGAACCGCGATCTCGGTGATCGGCGATTCGACCACCGAGGTCGTCACCCCGGCCGGCCCGGGAACCGACCCGGGCACGGACCCCGGAACCGACCCCGGAACCGACCCGGGCACCGACCCCGGAACCGACCCGGGCACCGACCCCGGAACCGACCCGGGCACCGACCCCGGAACCGACCCGGGCACCGACCCCGGAACCGACCCGGGCACCGACCCCGGAACCGACCCGGGAACCGACCCCGGAACCACGCCCAGCACGGATGGCAACGGCGGAGCTCCCGCGGTTCCGACCGCGTCGAGCACGACGGACACCGCTGTGGTCGGCACGACGGCCTCGGCAGCGTCGGCTCGCCCGCTGATGCTCGCCAAGACCGGCGGTGAGGCTCCGATGGGTCTCGGCATCGGCGCCCTGGCGCTGACGCTGATGGGGCTCGTCCTCGTCGCTCTGCGCCGCCGCGCGACGGTCTGATCCCGACAGGAGTCAGTTTCGGATACAGCGGATGCCGCGGGCCTCGGCCTGCGGCATCCGCTCCGGCCTGCCCGCGGGGCACGCCATCGACGCGCACGCCACCGCGCCGGGATGCAAGGGATCTGCACCGACACCCCGGCGCTCGGCATCCGCTCTCGGGGTGTCGGCCCGCAAACCTTGCATCCCGGCCCGCGGCACACCCCGGAAACGACGGATGCCGCGAACCCGAAGGTCCGCGGCATCCGTACGGTGCGCCAGGGATTACTTGGCGGCGACCACCTGCAGGGTGATCACAGCGGTGAGGTCGTCACGCAGGCGAATGGTCGCCTCGTGCTCGCCCACGGCCTTGATCGGCGAGGTGATGTGGATCTTGCGCTTGTCGAGGTCGCCCAGACCAGCGGTCTTGACGGCGTCAGCCACGTCGGCGGGCTTGACTGCACCGAACAGACGGCCTTCGGCGCCGGCCTTGACCGACAGCTTGACCTTGTTCGACTCGAGGTTGTTCTTGAGGGCCACGGCCTCTTCGTGGTCGTGGATCGCGCGGGCGTCGCGAGCGGCGCGGATGGACGCCACCTGCTTCTCGCCACCGCGGGTCCAGGCCACAGCGAAGCCCTGGGGGATGAGGTAGTTGCGGGCGTACCCGTTCTTGACCTCGATGACGTCACCGGCGCTTCCGAGCCCGGCGACCTCGTTCGTGAGAATCAGCTTTGCCATGTCGGTGCTCCTTACCGGCCAGCGCCGGCGTAAGGCAGGAGCGCCATTTCGCGCGCGTTCTTGATCGCCTTGGCGATCAGACGCTGCTCCTGCACCGAGACACCGGTGATACGACGGGCGCGGATCTTCCCACGCTCCGAGATGAACTTGCGGAGCGTCGAAACGTCCTTGTAGTCGATGACGCCGACGCGGATCGCCTTCGCGGGGGCCGCGTTCTTCGCGCCCTTCCGCGGCTTGCGGCGGTCGCCGGTTGCCTTTCCAGCCATTGTTTTTCCTTACGAGAGTGATGATCGGATGCCGCTGCGCGCAGCATCCGGAATCCGATTCAGAACGGGGTGTCGTCGCC
The DNA here is from genome assembly GCF_002204305.1 of Microbacterium sp. AISO3. NCBI lineage: Bacteria > Bacillati > Actinomycetota > Actinomycetes > Micrococcales > Microbacteriaceae > Microbacterium > Microbacterium sp. AISO3. The sequence continues at coordinate 2,270 of NZ_NHRF01000231.1, forward strand.
GTAGGAGGCGCCGCTGGTACCCGGTGCGCTCCACGCGTCGGGAGCCGAAGAACCCGGGGTCGCCCACGGCTCCTCCTGCACCTGCTGCTGCGGGCGCGACTGCTGACCGCCGCCGAAGCTTCCGCCGCCACCACCACCGGAGCCGGATGCGGCGCGCGTGACCTGTGCGGTCGCGTAGCGCAGCGAGGGGCCGATCTCGTCGACCTCCAGCTCGATCGCGGTGCGGTTCTGGCCCTCACGGTCCTGGTAGGAGCGCTGACGCAGGCGGCCGGTCGCGACGACCCGCATGCCCTTGGTCAGCGAACCCGCCACGTGCTCGGCGAAGTCACGCCACACGGACGCGCGGAGGAACAGCGCTTCGCCGTCCTTCCACTCGTTCGCCTGACGGTCGAAGGTGCGAGGAGTCGAGGCGATCGTGAAGTTCGCCACCGGCAGTCCGTTCTGCGTGTAACGCAGCTCGGGGTCTGCCGTGAGGTTGCCCACGACGGTGATGACGGTCTCGCCGGCCATGAGCCTTACGCCTTCGCAGCCTTAGCGGGGGCGGCAGCCTTGCGAGCGGCCTTCGCCTCGGAGCGCGCCTTCTCGGCGGCGACCTGTGCGATGGCCTCCTCGGCGCGCAGGACCTTGGTGCGCATGATCGACTCGCTCAGCTTCAGCTGGCGGTCGAGCTCCTGCGTGGTCTCGCTCGTCGCGGTGAAGTTGACGACGGCGTAGATGCCCTCGTTCTTCTTCTGGATCTCGTACGCCAGGCGGCGACGGCCCCAGATGTCGATGTTCTCGATGGTTCCGCCGTCATTCGTGATGACCTTGAGGAACTTGTCAAGGTTGGGAGCAACCTGACGCTCATCGATCTCGGGCTGGAGAATCACCATGAGCTCGTACTGGTACGTGTGCGTCACTGACCCACCTCCTTCGGACTAGAACGGCTCCCGGGCGTTTCCCGGAAGCAGGAGGGTGTGTAGCACGTGCCCGACCGAGGTCGGACAACCACAACAGCTTACCTGATCGCGCGTGATGCCGCCGACCGGTCACCGGTAGCGTGGGCGCATGGAGTGGATCGCGGATGTCTCGACCGGCGACTGGCTGCGCGAGCGCATCGACGATCCGTGGCGAGGGACGGTCCACGACGTGGTGCCGCGGGGCTTCGAGGCGTACGCGCGCATCCTGCATCCGGCATCGGTTCAGTCGCGTGCGGACGGCGCGCCACTCCCCCCGTTCGACGCGTGGGTCGAGATGCCGTGGCAGCAGTCGCAGCAGGTGGCGGCAGACCTCGTCACCGATCCCGCCACATGGGCCGAGACCGCCGCCGCGTTCGGGACGACGCTGCATCCGCTGGCGCAGTGGGACTCGATCGTGCGCTCGCCCGAGTTCGGCACGAACCAGCGCAGCGCGCCCGACGGCCGGTGGTTCGCCGCACCCGGGATGGGCGATCTCGACCCGCACCACATGGCGGTTCTCGCCCGCGAGCTGATCGGGCACACGTCGACACCGGATGACGTGACCGCGGGCCTCTGGGAAGGCCGGGGCGGCCTGCTCGGGCACCTCGGACGCGCCCCGTCGCGCACGGTCTTCCAGCCCGGCGACCCCGACGACGCGACCCTCGCCCGCCACAACCGCATGCTCGGGTCGTCGATCGGCGACCGCTTCAACAGCGTCTTCCGCAAACCCACCTGGCAGGAGGGCATCCTCTCGCGCGAGATCTCGGAAGGACCACGGCTGAGGCTGCCGGAGTGGGCGTTCGTCCTGTTCCGCGGCGCTGTCGACGAGTTCGCCGACGACGACTGGGAGCTGCGGATGCCGTGGCGCGACCTCGCCGCCGAGGCGATGGGAGCCGTGCCGACGTCGCAGAGCCCGAGCCTGCTCTGGCCCGCGGACCGCGCCTGGGTCATGGTCTCGGAAGTCGACTTCGACTCGACGATCGTCGGCGGCTCGAGGGAGCTCGTCGACGCGATCTGCCGCTCCCCCGAGCTCGAAGCCCTGCCCCTGCCGGCCGACGCATCCCTGTCGTGGGGAGCAGACGAGGTGAATCGATGAGCGTCCCGTTCGACCCCCGGCCCCTGCTCGAGCCGGTGTCGCCCGCCACCGCACGTGCGTTCCGGAAGCATCTGGCCGACAGCGGCCGGCTTCCCGGCGGGTCGGGCACCGCCGGCGTGATCATCGCGATCGTCGTCATCGTCTTCGTCGTGCTGGTGTTCGGCGGAGTCCTGTCGGCCATCGTCGGCGGTCTGGTGGTCGCCATCGGGACGCAGTCGGGTTCCGGTGCGGTGGTCTCGCTGGCGCCCGTCATCCCCCTCGTCATCCTGATCGCGCTCGCGGCGCTCATCCCGTTCTTCGTCCGCCGACAGCGCGCTGCGCAAGCCGCGGTCTGGTACCGGCTCGACGGGTTCGCGCGGGCCAACGGCATGAGCTTCGAGCCGCAGCGGCCCCAGCCCCCGCTGCCGGGCATGATCTTCTCGCAGGGGTCGGGCCGGATGGCATCCAATCTCGTCCGCGGCGACCAGCCGCGTTTCGTCGAGTTCGCGAACTACCGCTACACGACCGGGTCGGGCAAGAACCAGCAGACGCACACGTGGGGCTACGTCGCGGTGCACCTGTCGACTCCCCTGCCGCACATCGTGCTCGACGCGCTCGGCAACAACGGGCTGTTCGGCTCGAACCTCCCCGTCGCGTTCGACCGCGACCAGCACCTGAGCCTCGAGGGCGACTTCGACCGGTACTTCCGCCTCTACTGCCCGCGCGGATACGAACGCGACGCGCTGTACCTCTTCACGCCCGACATCATGGCGCGGTTCGTCGACAACGCCGCGGCACTGGATGTCGAGATCGTCGACGACTGGCTCTTCTTCTACGGAAAGCGCGACTTCTCGACCCTCGACCCGGCCACCTGGTCGTGGCTGTTCGGCGCCGTCGGCGCAATGATCGACAAGTTCGCACAGTGGGAGCGCTGGCGCGACGACCGGCTGGCGGCGCCGGCGGCATCCGGTGCGGGGGCGGCGCCGGGCGGTGCCGCGGAGGCCGCGACCGCTGGGCCGGCTGCGGCGGGACCGGGTGCGGCTGCCGGCTCCGCACCTGCGCTGCCCGTCACGCCGCCGCCGGGACTGCTGCGGCCGCCGCCCGGTGTCGCGGCCCCCGGCCAGCGGCTGAAGAAGAGCGTTCCCTGGATGGCGGTGGTCGTGGTGCTGCTCATCGTCACGGTCGGTGCCATCGGCCCAGTCATCGCCTTCATCGGCGGGATCTTCGCCGCCGTGCGCTGACCCGGTCGGCGGGGCACCCGTGTCGCGCGTTCGGTCGGTCGAGGTCCCATCTGGGCCGGGAATCACCTCCCGATACCCGGCCGAACTGGGACCTCGCCGAGCACCGCCGGGCGAATCCGCGTCAGAGGTAGGCGCGGTGGTAGCGAGGCTCGAGCGACGCCGCGCCCGTGAGAGCGAGCTCGGCACGGCGGGCCCAGTGGGGGTCGCGGAGCATCTCGCGGCCGAGGAGGACGAGGTCGGCGTCGCCGTCGGCGACGATCCGGTCGGCATGCCGCGGGTCGGTGATGACACCGACGGCGGCGGTCGGAACCCCGGCGGCTCGAACCACGGCTGATCCCGGCACCTGATAGCCGGGCGACGGGGAGTACTCTGCACCGGCGACGAGTCCCCCCGACGAGCAGTCGACGAGATCGACCCCGGCTGTGTGCAGGCGCCGCGCGAGCTCAGCACTGTCGGCGGCCTGCGACCCGCCCGGAGCGACGTCGTCGACCGACAGCCGCACGATGAGCGGCATACCCTCGGGCATCTCCGCCCGCACCGCGGCGACCGTCGCGAGCAGGAGGGCCGCCCGGTCGGCACCCCACCGGTCGTCGCGGCGGTTCGTCACCGGTGAGAGGAACTCGTGCAGCAGGTACCCGTGCGCGCCATGGAGCTCGATCGCGTCGAAGCCGGCGGCGATGTTCCGCACGACAGTGAGCTGCTCGAGCCACCGGGCGCGGGGATGATTTTTCAGAGCCTTGCGACGCTGGAGCGGCTTGAGCGCTTCGAGGTTGATGCGTATGCCAAGCCCCTCCGCGACCGCGTATTGGTCAGCAGCGGACATGCCGTCGAGGAGTATCGACACGTCGGAGAAGTCGAGAACGTCGACCAGTACCCAGATCGGGATGACACCGCCGTACTGCTCGGCATGATGGCGAATGAAGGCCGAGCGCTTCGCGGCGCGGTTGACACGCGAGCGAGCGTCGGCGAGCCAGGCCGCGTGGTCGAAGCTCTCGCGGAAGACCGCTGGGTTTTCGTGCGCGAGCGGATCACGAGCACCGAGCACATAGCTGACATGACTCCGCAGCGCGACCTCGACGCGCTCGAGACCGTCATGGACGAGCGTTCGGAGCTTCCTGTCGAACTCGTAGAGGTCGGCGATGGTGGAGAAGGTTGTCCCCGGTAGGAACTCGTCGGTGCGCAGCAAGTTGCCTTGGCCGTCGTTACCGAGCGCGCGGTAGATGTACCAATATCCGCTAAGCCGGTAGTAGTTGACCGCTCGCAGCCACCGTGCGGGATCTCCGTCGATTTCCATGCCGCGGCTGCGCAGTAGCTCGATCTGCTGATCGATCGTGAGGTACTGCTTCACAGAGGGCGACACGGGGCCATTGTCGCAGCCCGGAAAGAAATCCAGCCCACACCGGAGATCCGGGCGGGCTGAACGATTGAGTCCAACGTAACACGTCTCGGGGACATCGGGCGGGGAGAGCGACGAGCACTGGCTTGTCGGCGCCACCGGGGCTGTCCTCTTCTACCGTTCCAGCCCGCGACCACGCGCTGCCTGTCGAGCTTGCTCGGCATCGCGAGCGATGCGTGTGGCTTCCGTGTCGTGTGCAGCGCGCGCGGCGGCTTCGGGGGTGCGTCCGGAGGCCGACCGGGTCGCCGCGGCCTCCTCGGCGCTGTCCGCTGCCGCGTCGGCGGGTGCCGCGGCACGGGGGGTGGGGCGTTCGACGTCGACGCCCCACCAGGCTGCTTGCTCGCGCTGGCTGTCGGTGATGGTGCGGCGGGTTCCGACCATGCCGTCGAGGTCGCGGGCAGCGCCGCCGGCCTTGGCCGTGACGCCGCGGTCTCCGACCTCACGTTGCATCGCACCGACGAAAACTTCCTTCGCCTGCTCGGGAGTTCCGGCGACAAGGTGGAGGGTGTTGGACGCGCGGCCGCGGGTGGCGGAGACGTAGACCGCGGATGCGTTGGACGCGTCGGTGACGATGCCGTGTCCGGCCTGCACTGTTGCGCCTTGGACGCCGAACTCGGTTGCGGCGTACGCGAGGTGGGTGTGCTGCTTGACGTAGTCAGCGGGCAGCTGGACCTTGCGCTTTCCGTCGCTGACGGTGACGGACTGGTCGGGGTGCACGCGTTGGACCTTCCACACCTCGCAGTTCGCCACGCGTAGTTCGGTGTTGTTCTTGCGGGTCATGAGGCGGTCGCCGTTGCGGATGGTGAGCATGTCGCTGCCGGTGACCTCGACGGCGGGCGCGGTGGTGTGGCCGGCCTCGGCGTGGGCGCGCTGGACGAGGGCGTTGAGCGCATTTGCTTCTTCGTTGGTGGCCGTGGCGATCGCGACGGATGCGCCTGCCCGGGCCCGGGCGATCGCGTCGGCGGCGATCGTTTCGTGGGCGGCTTCCATCGTGTCGTGAACGACGAGATTGCCGCGCTCGTAGAGCCGGTCGAAGAGTTCTTCTGGTCGTTCGCGGGAACGCATCTGCAGCGTGAGCTCGGCGTACTGGCGGTCTTGGAAGCGGTGGAGGTCTGTCAGGTCCAGCGGTTGCGGGTGGGCCTCGACGGCCATGTCGAGGACACCGCCGCGGCCGACTGCCGGCAGCTGTGCGCGGTCGCCGACGAGTGCGAGAAGGGCGCCGTTCTCTTCGGCGATTTCGACCAGGGCGTGCGCGATGTCCTGGTCGATCATTCCGGCCTCGTCGACGACGATCCGGGTCTGGTCGTCGACGTGGAAACCCTCGGATGGCCCGTCGTAGGCGCGTTGCGTGAGCGGGTCGATGTCGCCGTGCTGGAGTCGCTTCCAGCGGCCGAGCGCGTCGCGCCGGAACCCGTGTTCGTGGGCGAGCTTGTGCGCGGACGACGCCGGTGTGCCGAGCGCTTCGCCGGCTTCTTGCGCGGCGCGCAGCGTGGGTGCGGCGACGACGAAGCGACGTCCGTTCTTCGCGGCGATCTTGGCCGCGGTCTTGAGCATCGTCGTTTTGCCGGCGCCGGCGGCCCCTTCAACAACGACGAGGGGAGCTTTGCCCCCGAGCGCGCGTGCCGCGTCGGACTGCGCCTGCGAGAGCTTCCCGATCGTGCGCTTCCCGAGGACGAGTTCGGACGCGCGAGCGCGCGCTGCGAAGACAGAGCGGAGCTTCGTTTCGACCTCGACAACACGGTCGGAAGTGATCCAGCGAACCCAGTCGGGGACGTCCTCGACGCGGATATCAAGGCGCCTGAGAGCGTCGGCTGTGGTGGCGGCGGTGGACTTCACCCACGCCTCGATCTCGGGGCGGGACGCGACGACACCCGACTTGCCGAGAACGACACCGATCTCGCCTTCGAGGTCCGCAACGGACCAGGCGGACTTTATCCCTTCGAGGGCAGCGACCGCATGTTCAGCGACCTGCGCACGGTCGACGTCGTCGAGCGCGATTGGCTCTTGCGGCTCGCCGCCGCCGAAGTCCTCGGTCTGCAGCCCGGCGTGCTCCAGCTCGCTGAGCCATCGATCTTCGGCGCGGCCTGGAGCGTGCACCTTCTGAGGACGGTCGATCGCCCATGCCTTCTGATCCCACTCGCGGATCAGGCCGGGGATGGGCTCTTCTCCCGGGTTGAGCTCGCGCCATTCCTGCTCGAGAAGGGAGACGTTGTTCTGCACCTGCAGCGCACGCTTGGACATCACCTCGGCGTGCTGAGCGAGCTCGACGACCTTGCCCGTCGACGCGTCGAAGGTAAGTCCTGCAGAGCGCAGCGCCTGGCGGAGACCGGCGTGCGAGTTGATGACGGCCTCCGCGATCCCGCGGAGCGCGCCCTGCTGCTTGAGAGTCGCGGCGGTGTGAAGGCCGCGCCACTTTCCGTCTGCGAAGACGCGCGTGTTCCATTGCACGTGGATGTGACGGTGGGGGTCACCGGCGCGTGAGGTGCGGTGTACGACGGCGACCTGCTCAAGCCGTTCGACGGGCACGAACTCCTGTGCACCGCGTGGCCCCACGCGGGTGACAGAGTTCTGCGCCATGTAGGTGCCCATCGTCTTCACCGCCTCGGCTTGCGCAGCATCGAGCGCGGCGGAGACTTCGGGGAAGAGGGCCGCGGCGACGGACAGCGACTTGTCGCAGTTGACCGTCATCTCAGCGAACCGCGGCGAAGCAGGCCGGACGACGACGTCGCCGTTCTTGTCGATGCGGACCTCGTCGCGAGGATCGCCCCGAACCTCTCCGGTGAGCGGGTCACGCCAGTCGACCCACGACTGGTACGCGTCGCCGTCGAGCTGCGCCTCAGCGCGCACAGTGCCGGTGGTGTCGTAGGCCGACCATTCGGCGATCGCGTCGCCGTTTTCGAGGTAGTACTCGTCGGCGTGCGAGTGATCCGATTCCAGGTACGCGCGAGCGGTGGAACCGGGACCCCGGTAGAAGACAACACCCCCACGCACGCCGCCAGAATACTATGGGCAAGCCCGTAGCATACGTGCATCTGATTTCAGGGTCTCTCGAAGAGAGGCAAGCTGGAAGCGGATCAGGTGAGATGCTGTCGAGAAGTCTTGGACTTACGGACGTGGCAATACTCGGAGCTTCGCTTCCTCTCAGAGAGAGGTTCGCGGAGATTCGACCTGCGCAACGTGCCCTCGGCAACGGCACCCCGCACCCAACCGGCATACCCAACCAGTCGCCTACAGACCTCACCGCGACGGCCACGCGCACCAGGACCAAGCCGACCGCGAGCTAGGCTGTGCTCCACCGATTTCAGCTTCCGCGGCAATGCCGCGCACCGCCTGTAGCGGGCGTTAGGTTTCGGGGTCAGGGCAGCGTGGGGCGCACCGGTTTCAGCGCCACACGGGTCGCGACGTATGGTGTCGCCCATGGAGCGCAACATCCGCGAATTTGTCGATGCACAGGTCTCCGAGAAGATCGCGAAGGGCGAAGCCCTCGCGCATCGGATGAAGACCGCCGAAGACGCAGCAGCAGCACTCGAAGAAGCCAACCGCGAGGTCACAGCAGCGCGGCGCGAAGCGCTCGCGGCCGGCTGGACCGAGAACGAGCTCAAGCGCCTCGGGCTTGCGCCCGCACGCGCGGCGCGGGCGCGCAAGCGCACCACGAAGCCCGCGCCGGCCGCGCCGAACAACGCCGCCGCCGGCGGCGGCAACGAAGAGCACCCCTACGGTCAGTAGCGTGTTGGTTTCGAGCTCACCACAACGTGGGGTGGTCGAAACCGACAAGGGAAACGGCGCGCGTCATGCGTTCCTCATCCCATCCGTGATCGCGGACAGTGTCTCGCAGACGTCGAGCACGGGCGACGCGATCGGCGCGAGGGAGCGAGGCGAATCGCTCGCTCGTGAAGCGGTTGCGGTGACGGCCGGCACGGGCGGCATCGTCCTGGTTCGCGGCCGCGTCACCGACACGCAGGTGCGACGCGGCTGGGTCGACGTCGACGTGCACGCACAGCGGCACGTCGCACCGATGCAGCAGCATCACATCCGGTGTGAGATTCACGCCGGTGAGGTGTCGGTAGAGGAACCGTTGCGGGCGCATCGTGCGCTGGCCGGCGCCGTCGCCGGCAGTCCAGAACCGGCCGTATCCGTCATCGCCGACAGCGCCGGTCCAGACCCAGCAGTCGTCGCGCCGAGGGCCGCGCACGACGTAGGACCAGAAACGGTCGACGTCGGACATTCGGCCCATGCGGTTATCTCCTCGCAGTGTCTGTACGGCCGAACCTACCGGGCTTGCGCCCGGTAGGCCGAGCCGGCCTCATGCCATCGGGTCGGGCAGCTCGAACAGCTTCCACATCGCCTGACGGAAGTCCTCGATCGACGAGTGCTTCAGCACCACCTCGTCGAACCCCTCACGGGTAGTCACCGACGTGTACCCGGTCTCCATACCGTCCGTGCGCTCGATGATGACTCGCGTCCTCGCGACCGGGCTCCACAACAGCTCCGCCATGTCCCCGTGCTGCGGGTCCATGCCGCCCTGGAAGTAGGGGATCGGCGCGGGCATCGGGGCCTCGTAGGCCCAGAAGTGGAGGGCGTCGCGCAGGGTGCGGAACGTGGTGCACATGGTGAGTCTCCTTCGTTGTTCTTGGTCGGTGTGAGAGCAAGAGAACGAAGCGGCGGAACGAAGTGCCATGACGCAGCGGTAAGCGGACTGAGGAGCGAAGCGACGAGGGAGCATTAAGGAGCGAAGTCGTGGCACGCAGAGACCGAGCGTAGTTATCGTGGCGAAGCACCGATCCAAGAACAACGAAGGAGACGGGACCTCCCACCACGAGCTCAGCGGCTGTGGAACCGTCTTCGCGGTTCTCCGAGACATCGCATGAAGCGGTCCGTATCGACTGTCTGAACGCGCTGCATCACGCCGTCTTCCACGACGTCGCATGTCGGGGCTGCTCGATAGCGTTGCCACGTGACCTGGGCAGAGAAGGAGTGGGTGGACGCCTCGGAGCGTCAGCAAAGCACGATCGCGACCGCCGTCGTAACCGCGTTTCTCGCGGTCGGCGCTGTGCTTTACGGAGTCGGGCTGTTCACCGCGGCCACGAGTGGCAAGGGGCAGCTGTTGATCGCCGGGGGCATTCTCGTACTGCTCGCGACCGCATACGCAGCAATGGCCCTCTTCTCATTCCGGCCGACGCAAGGCGCGCCGGCATCGCAGACGATCTTTCACATCTCGCCGGCTATCTGGGCGGTAGGCGACCCGGTGACGCTCGAAGTGGCCCGCTGCAGCAAGAAGCAGGCGGTCGCGGAAAGGTGGCGGCCGCGACGGGCCCGGCTGGTCTACTTCTTCCGCCAGCGCCCGACGCTCGGGCACGCGCGCGGACAGTCGTTCTCGGGCGGCCGGCACAAGCCCCGCTACCTGTACGAACTCGAGCTGCAGCACCCGATCGACGCGCTATACGGTCGTGGCGCTGTGATCGCCTCTCCCCAGGACGTGAGCGTCGTCGTGGTTGCCCGACAGGAACTCGGCTCGTCCTGGAGAGGCAAAGCTGGCCGCTGACCGAACCAAGAACGACGAAGGGACGGGACCTCCCACCACAGACTCGCCACGGCGACCATGCAATCTCGTCTCCTCGAGGTGGCTCGGAAGCATCTGAGCGGTGAACCACCACCTCAGGCTGGGGGCCCCACCCAGTAGCGATTGCTCGCTAGCTTCCGGAGCCGTTTGTCAGTCCAGAGCGCCGACGCGTCGGCCTAGCCGAGCTACCCAACCTGCCAGCCCTGCGTTCGATCACGCCCGCTAACCCCACCAATAGAGTGATGATGTGTCCATCATCCTGACCGCCGACGTGTTCACCCCGGCGAAGCTACCGACCGTCACCGACGTCGACCGCACGGACGTGTCTAGCGAACTGTCGCGCTGGGTCAACCGAGGAGGCTACTTCGTGTCGCTTCTCGGCACCACCAAGCTCGGCAAGACCACTCTGGTGAAGAGCTTTCTCGCAATGTTACCGAAGGACTCATGGTCGGTGTACCTGCCGGGGCAAAGTCTGGGTAGCGGCGCTGACGATCTCTGGTTGAAGCTTGCTCAACAGCTCCAGATTCCGACGTCGAAGGAGTCTGGTCTGGCGAGCAGTGACAAGACGAGCTGGGGCTTCCTCGCACGTCTGCAGGTGAGCTTGTTCGGTGCAGGATCTGCGGTCCAGAGCAACGTTACGAGTGAGCAGCAGGACAGCAGTTCCTCCGTCCAGAAGTTCAACGTCGACCCGTCGGTCGCCGTCACCGAGGCGGTCGAGCTGCTCCGCGCGAACAACCGGCAGGTTGTCATCGCGATCGACGATTTCCACTTCGTAACCGACGCTGCGGCACGACGAGCCATCGTGCTCGCGCTTCGTCCGCTCGCGGACCTCGGGTGCGCCGTCATCCTCAGCACGATTCCCGGGGGTGAGCTCGACACCGCGTTCTCGACAACGAACACCGGCGGGCGCCGGAAGACCGTGAGAGTACCCCGCTGGGGCGTTGACGAACTCGAGCAGATCGCGACACAGGGGCTCAAGGCGCTGCGCTTGTGGGCCGCGCCGGACTTGATCACCAACCTCGCTGAACAGAGCTTCGGCAGCCCGCAGATCATGCAACAGCTGTGTCTCGACCTCTGCGAGATGGAGAACGGCATCTACCGCAGCGACGAGCGCGCCCCTGTCGAGGAGGTCCGCGCCCCCGACGACATAGACAAGTTCTTCCGGTCCCTGGAGGACGACGAAGCGCTGGGCTGGCTAGCTAAGCTTTCCGCCGGGCCGGACCCGCGTCGTAAGCGTGAGAAGAAGTCGTACCCCACCGACCCACCAGCGGAGCTCGACGGCTATCAGCTGATCATGCAGTCGCTACACGATTTCGGCTCGCCACACGAGCTGCCGCTGTCAGAGCTGAAGCGACACGTGGGCGACCGTCTAAAGATCGACGGCAAGGAGCTCGGCCGACTCGCACTCGAATTGAAGGCTCGCAATCTCGGTCTACTCGCGTCGAAAGACACCACGTCAGCGCTGGAAGCGCAGAACCGCACCGCCCCTGAGGATGCTCTGGATGACGAGAGCGACGACGAGGAGTTCGCGTTTGCCGAGCTCGTCGCAGCAGACGCCATACCTCAGCCAGTCTTTGAGCTGCAGGGCACCGGCATCCAGGCCACGATCCGCATCTTGGACCCGCTTCTCTCATACATGATCAAGTGGCACCCGGAGAAGATCGTCGAGTCGGGACGTGGATGACCGCGAGAGCGGGCCTGCCGCAGCGGGGCAAGGCAGCGCGAAGAAGGGCGTCAGACGCGCGCACATGGTTTCTCGGGGCTACTTGAAGGCCTGGGCAGATTCCCGTGGCGTGATCGAGGTCATCGACAAGCAGAAGGGCGAGAGGTACCCCTCGTCCATCAAGAATGCGACGATCGTCAGCTACGTCTACGACTCTTCCGTTCTCACCCAGGATCTGGAGGCCGAGTTCGCTGCAGTCGAAGATGCCGGCATCCCCGCGATCGACAAGCTCCGCCGCGGCGAGACCGACCTGTCGGCCGACGACATGCACGCCCTGATTGCCTTCCTCGACATGCACCTACACCGGGGACGGTACGCCGATCGCGCCGGCGTGCGGGTCCCAGCCCAGGTCCTGAGAACCGATGGGACAATCGAGGCCGCCGAACTCGCGCTCGGCGATCTCCTGACGCTCGCGCGGGGCCTGGACGACATAGTGCAGTTGCGTGATCTCGGCCTCGAGCACTGGTACTGGCAGATCCTCCTGCAGGAGCGGCCTCTTGCCACTGGTGACGGAGCGGTGATGTTGTGGTCCCCGGCGGAGGGATCGCCCGTGTCGACGGTCACGTTCCCGTTGTCGCCTACGCAACTCCTGGTCGTGGGGGAAGCGCTCCGAGAGCACCTCCCCATTAGCGCAGCGATCGCCAAGAACAGCAAGCGATGGCTCGTGGGGCTAAGGGGAACCCTCAATCTAGCGCGGCATCAGCCTTCAAGCTGACATAAGATCCCCTATCGGTGGCCTCGGCATCGGCTCTGTGTGTCCGGAAGTGTGGTCGATCGTCGAATTGCATCGCCAGCGAACGCACGCTCCGCTGATGCGCTAGTGGCTCTCTAGGGCCGGAGGATGATCGCGGTATATCGCGGCCTCTCGGACGCATCGAGCCCAGCCATTAATGCAAAAAGCCACCGCGTGGCGAGCATGCGGTCTGTGCTGGCAACGAATCGGAAACGGCGCTCGAGCTCGCGGACGAGCGGGTCTTCGTCGCTGGCGAGATTCAGTGCAGGGCCTGGGCTGCCTGTGCCACCAGGGCTGCCCGCGCCAGGGAGTGTGTTGGGGTTCTGCCGAGCGTCAGTGAAGCCCGCGTCCACGTACGCGAACGTCTGGGGCACAACCCACGGGGCTTTGAGGACTTTACCGGCGAGTATCGCGAGGTTGGACGCCATAGCGTTCTCATCCGGGGAGATGCGGATCATCCAGCGCACCGTCGCCGAGATCCACCGCTCCAGCCGTACTCCATCCGGTGTGTGCTGAGCGGCGTGCGAGAGCATGAAGTCGCACTTCGCTTCGGCGCGGGCGCCGTCAAGGTGCTCGACTACGCTCGCGACGTTCATTGCGGCGCCGGGCCGAAGTGTCATAGCCCTGGCGAAGATGTCCTCATCGAAGTCGACATGTACGTACCGCTCGGCCACGAGGTGCGCTCGCACCTGTCTCACGATGTCGGACGCGAGCCGGCCGTCCTCCTCGAGGACGTCCAATAGTGCGGGGGTCGAGAATGTCCGTACTCCAAAGTCAGCGGCCAGGATGTTCAAAGTTCGGTCATCAGACCACAGCGCTCGTACGTCGCTCGCGACAGCTGCTGCCGCGTACCAGGTGTCGTCTTTCAGCTGCTCCGCGCGATCGCGGGTGGTCGTCCGTGGGCGCTCGTGCCGGGCCAGGGGCCGCATCAGTTCCACGAGCGCGGATAGGCGGCTGACGTCGAGACTCGCCTCGTCTGTGAAGCGGGCCCGGAGCGCGACGGGGCCGCGCATCCCACCCGTGATCGAAGTCGCGTAGCCGAATCGCTCAGCCCGCGAGAGCCCGGAGACCGCGTCGCGAAACTGATCCGCCGATACGCCCAGGCCGGCGAACACACCCGTGAGACCCAGCCTCAACTCCTCGGGCAGTGTCGCTAAGAAGAACAGCGATGTGGTGTCCGCCACCACCGAGTTGGCGAGTGCGAGACGCGCGACGTTTCGTTCGAAGTCGTCGCCTCGCGAACTAAATCTCACGCCAGAGGCATGAGTCACGACGGCCTCGGCCAGGGTGCCTCCGTGGGCGTAGCTGACGGTGCCTACGGGCAGGAGGCCGGTGAAGATCTTCGCGTCGAACTCTGAGGTGTCCGGTCGCTCTCCCACCGCGTCAATGATTTGCGCCATCAACTTCGCCCCGGCAGCGGTATCGTCGTCGTCATCCTCGTCAATGGCTTCGAGACGCTTGATTGCCCCGTCCGGGAAGTCGCGGAAGTAGTTGCTGAAGAGCGCAGCTCGCGCGAGCTGTTCGGGGTCCTGGTCTCCGCCGTCGCCGTCGGGGTGTTGCTCCCGGAGGCCGTCATCCGGTTGGTCGTGTCGGAGCTCATCTGTCGGCTTTGCTGCCGGGGCTCTGCGCGGCGCGATGAGCAGCCCGACGATGCGGCGTCGGATGTACTCGTCCTCCGCCCAGTCGTTGGCAATGGCGACGAGATCTGCGGTGGCGCCGACGAGCTCGCCGTACTGCTCGTAGAGACCCAGCCACACGTGGATCAGCTGACGGCGGACCGGCCGTTGTCTATCCGTCAGGGTGTCCCACGTTCTCAGAGCTGCCTCGAACTCGCCGGCGTAGTACTGACAGGAGATGAGCGTCCAGACCGCGAGGGGGTCGTTGCTGCTTACCCGGACGAGATTCTCGGCCGCGTCGAGCGCTTTGCTCCAGATGCCGCTTGCTGAGTACAGCTCCACGAGTAGTGCATACGTCCGGGGATAGGCACCCCACTGGTGCGGGGCGTTGGCGCGAGCTTCCTCGGCGTCGTGCAGCGCTTCGTCGGGCTCATCTCGCTGCCACCGGACACGAGCCGCGGCGAGCCAAACGTCGGAGTCGTTCATTCGAGCGGCGGCAGCTTCAAGGGTGAGAGCTTGCTTCTCGGTCTCTCCCTGGGTCTGATAAATCTCACTCAGGATGAGGCTCAGATTGGCAGACGTATGCGCCGCGGCCTGCAGCCGGTCCATACCGCCGGAGGCTCCGCTCGCGGCGTCCGCGATCAGCCGCAGATGCTCGGCGAACACCGCGTTGCCAGCAGCGCGCTGCTTCTCTGCGAAGGGGTGGAATCTCCCGAGCCGCGCCAGCGCGAGCGCGAACGTTCCCTTTTCCTGGTAGTCGTCAGTGAGGTCGAGGGCGCTTTCGAAGTGGCGGGCAGCTGCTTCGTCGTCCTCGTCGGCCAAGGCGATCAGTGCTCGGAGGTGGCTTGCCGTCGCAGGTGCGAGGTCGGGCTCGTCAACGAGTGCTCGCCCCTGCTCGAGGTCACCGTTGTCGGCGTGCAGCAACGCCGCCGAGGCGCGGATCTTCAGGCTTGCCGCCTCCATCGGGGTCGCTTCACCATTCGGCTCAGCCGTGATCAGACTCAACGCGCGCAGCGGGTCGTTCAGCAACCGCGCGATGGTAGCTGCCAGAACGATCACGTTCACTGAATCGACTTGCCATTGCCGGAAGAGATCCCGAGCCTTGATAAGCAGCGCGAACGCGTCAGCAGTATTGCCCGCATGCAGTGCCGTGGACTCGAACAGCTGCTGGGCGACAAGGGATTGCGCGGCGATGATGACCGCGGCGGGGCTTCCGGTCTCCTCGAAGAGCGGCAGGGCGAGTCGAACCGCCTCTGCGTGATCGTTCTGGTTTGCGGCAAATCGCGCCAGCAGCAGAGACCGCGTGGCGGTCTCTGCTGCTGTTCTCGGGTCCCAGGCCTCGAGTACGTCGCGCGCTTGGTCGGTATCGCCCTTGAGCTCTAGCTGCCACGCCTTCACGAGAGCGTGTTCGGTGTCGCTAGGGGACTTCTGCGTGCTCTGGTGGCTGGGCTGACTGTTGCTGTCCCGCTCGCTGCGTCTGAGCCACTCGCGTCGGATCTCCCAGTAGCCGAGCGGGTGGGCGCCGAGTGTGAGCGCCTTGTCCAGGAACACTGCAGACGAGGATGCGGCGCCGGCGTCGTCGGCCAAGTCTGCTAGCCAGCACCAGACCTGCGCCGGGGCGTCGCTGAGGAACTGTGGCTCGCGGTGTGCCCACCCATCAAGCCGTGCGCTTCGATCTGGCCCGTCGAGGAGGCCGAGCACCGTGTCGAGGCGCGGCCACACCTGCTGTGCCTCGCGCGCGGCCAGTGCTCGCAAAGGGCGCATTCCGGTCAGGCGCGTCTCCCGGAGGGTTCGGTCGTGGTCACTCGTGACGACAGCGTCTTTAACAGAATCGATGCGCTCTCGAACGGATGCAGCGTTAGTGTTCGAGGCGACGACAGCGTCAGCCCGATCGGTGGCAGCCTGCTCGATCCAGCTGAACAGCTGGTCGCTCGTGACGGAGCTGTCTGCCGTGAACGCGTCCAGCGAATCGCGGAGGGCCGGACGCGCCGCATCGTCTCGCATCCTCTCGAGAAAATGTCTCGCATACAGATGCATCCTCAGAGCTCGAGTGTTCAACTCGAGGCCGTGCTCGCGTGCGCGCTTGCGAACGATGCGGACGACGCGCATCTCATAGGTGACCCACTTGCCAAACCACAGCCCGGGTCCTAGTAGCGCCGATAGCCATTCAGGCAAGGTGCCCCCTTTGCTCGCCTGCAACCGATCATGACACCTGGTACTCCTCAGGCGGCGAGACGGCACCGCATCTGACCGTGCATGGGGCGAGGAGTCGGCCTGATTAATGCTCCCGACGCTCGGAAATGCTGAGTTCGCTGGACGGAAACAGCGCACTGCCGATGCCGCAGCGCTACCTCCATGTCACATCGACGCCTTGAGTCGCGGTCTCCTCGACGGAGCTGAGCTTCCGATCCACCGGAAGACGTCCGCGCGTCCACTGACGCCGAGTCAGCAACATGATCCCTGCGAACCAGGAAACTGACATAATCATCAATATCAGAGAAAATAGCAGGTCAGGCCAGCTATCGACCGTTCTGCTTCATTGAGGACTGTGGGCTTGTGATGGCGAACTGCCATTAGCTCACGGGTGGCCCACAGCACTCTGTCAGTCCGCGTCGGCCACAGTGTCGACTTTGTTCTCACCTAGGGAGAGTTGCCGCGCCGTGTCGAGGCTGCCGAGGAGCGTCGTGCGAGCTTCCCCCAGCCGCCACTGCGTGATCGCGGTCGCCATGTGGCCCGCGGCGCTGCCGCGGGAGGAGGCCGGTGAATTCGCGACGTGACGCCAGGTCGCAGCGAGTCGATCAGCTACCTCGCGCTCGCCTCCGCTCGTGCGCATCCGCAGGACCTCGACCGCGATCGAAACGGGTGCGGCGTGTGGGAACGTACGCGCGAGCTTCTGGTCTCTCCCCCAACGCATCATGTTGAACTCCGCGTTGTAGGCCTGCACCGCTTCCACATGGTCCGCGATGCGGTTCAGCAAAGTCTCCACCGCCCGGTCCACGTCATCACGCGCCGCTGCGCGCCGCTGCAGTCGAAAAGCCAACCAGACGCCGAACACACCAATCGCGCCGCCCACGAGAGTCGCAAGCAGCTGCGGGACGAAACTGTCGAGGAAGCTCACCCCGCAACTTTGCCACTCGGCGCGCGTCGCACGGTGGGCGGCTCTCTGACTTCGAGTGGGCACGCTACAAGCTCCCAGCTCCGCGCCCGGCGCCCGGGCTCGCATGCCGCGATCCAGCCGGGCGTCGCAAGCACGCATTGACGCCTGCCCCTCCGCGTACGCTCAGACCATCCGAAGAGCAACACCCGAGGAGCAACGAAATGAACGACTGGGCGCCTGACAAAAGGCCTTGGTTCCGATCCCCTGACAGACGTGTGACGTGCCTTTTCTGCGGCGAGGAGAGCGCTACACGGTCATGGGAGGACGAGGCCGCAGACACTGGACGGATCGAGCTCTACTGCTCCAACCAGAGTTGTCAGGCACGCGAGATGGTCGTGCTGGTCCTCAAGGACACCTATCAGGCTCACACGCGAGCAGACGTTCGCATTCTCGAGGCCCTTGACCGCGGCTCGCACGGTCTGGGGCTCGCTGAGCCTGACCTGCGGGGGCAGTCAGTCGCCGAGATGGTGTCCACCATTCGCCGTTCGCTCACTCCGATCCGCCAGAGCACGGAAGATGTCACAGTTGCAGCTCGAGGCCGTGGAGCACCCATACCCGTCGAGCGCGGCGACAGCGTGGACGACGACGAGGATTAAACGTCACTGCCATGTCGCGCAGTCTCTCTAAACTGACGCCATGATCGATGACCCCGCTAACGCGCTCGCTGACATCCTGGAGGGGTGGGCGTTCGTCGAGGCGGGGCACTCGCTCGAAGATTCCCGCGACCTCGGCAACCCGGAGGACAGCACGGAGTTCTGGGCCTTCCATGCCCGTGTCTTCGATCTGATCCGGGAAGTCGAGCGCGCGATCGTCCTGGTGGAGAGCCGGCGACCAGCCACCCACTTCCGGAGGCATATCCCGGCGATCTATGCCGCAGTCTGTGGGTACACCGTGCCGTTCCGCAGCACGGCCTCATACCGTACTGCCGTCATCGACAGGGCGGTGATCGATTCGCTCAGATCCCTCGGGGACGTGCTCCAATCGATGGACGCGTTCGTCGAGAACGACGCTGCGGGCCGACAGCGCGTCGAGAAGTCGATCCAGGCAGTGCGAGATCTTCTCGCGGACGTAGAGGACCGCGAGTCCCGGGCCTACCTCACAGCGCTCGTTGCCGAGCTCGAGCAGGCCATCGCCGATGTCGACACATTCGGCACAGCTCTTGTGCGCCGACTGAGCAATGAGCTCGCGGCAGTTTTGATCCAGCAAGGCGCGAAAGAGTCCGTGCGCGGCGAGAAGCAGAAGAGCGCACGGTTCTTCAACGTGGCGCGTGATCTCATACTCGTTGGCGCCACTTCGGCTGTCACGAAGGTGATCGATGTAGGCGTGGACCAGGCGATTGCCCAGATCACGAGCTAGCTCAGTCGCGGGACGACAGCGCCCGCCGAACGCTCGACGCCCCTACCCCGAGCACACGGCCGATGCTCTCCCAGCTATGGTGCTCGGCGCGTAGCTGCCGAGCCGTTGCGATTCGCTCCTGTGTCATCACACTTGGCCGACCCCCGACCCGGCCTTGGCTGCGGGCGTACTCGAGGCCTCGTTGGGTGTTGTCCCTGATCGTGTCGACGCACAGCTGCGCGATCTCGTGAACTGCACGGGAGAACCCAGCGCCTAGGACGTACACCGGGCGTGAGGGCTCAGATGTATTCACCACGTCATTCTCGCGCTCGCCCCTCACGATGCGCCGGCCGGAAAAGATCGTCGTCGGCTGCGTGATCTGGCTGGATGGCACCCCGTGTCACAGGTGGTCGTTATTCTCTCGCCATGGAGTGGAAGTGGGATGTCGAGAAGCCTCTCGGCCGCGGCGGCTTTGGTCATGTGTATGAAGCCTGGGGGCCGTCGGGACCCGGTGCCGCCAAGGTAGTGAAGAAGGCCGCCGGGGGCGACCGCGAACAGTTGGTGGTGTCCGGCCTGCCACCTTCGCGACACATCATCCCCGTGTTGCACGTGGAAGAGACAGAGGACTCATGGGTTCTGTTCATGCCTCGCGCCGAATTTTCACTGAGAGATCGAATGTCCAAACCAGTCTCAGTGCCGGAAGCGATCACGATCCTCAAGGACATTGCACAGGGGCTGGCTGAGGTCGCGACAGCGGCTGTTCACCGCGACCTGAAGCCCGAGAACATCCTGTTCCTAGACGGGGCGTGGGCACTCTGTGACTTCGGGATCGCAAGGTATATCGAAGCCACGACCGCTCCCGATACGCTGAAGGACTCGATGACCGCGCCCTACGCGGCCCCTGAGCAATGGCGCTTCGAGCGCGCCACTTCCGCGACAGATGTGTATGCGTTTGGCATCATCGCGTACGAGCTACTGTCGGGGCATCGCCCCTTCACTGGTACCCGAGAGCAGATACGGATGGGGCATCTAACCGAGGTCGCGCCGATGCTTGAGGGGCCGCGGAAACTGGCTTGGCTTGTCAACGAGTGTCTCGGGAAGGCAGCTGAGGCACGGCCTTCAGCGGCCAACATCACAGCCCGCCTCGCCCGTGTGGGAACCGAGGCCACCTCGCCCGCAGCTCAGGCGCTTGGGCAAGCGCAATCTTCTCTTCTCGCCGAAAGGGCAGAAGCTGAGGCGGCCGCCGCGGTGGCACGGACCGAAGCGGAGCGTCGGGAAAACTTGGTTTCGGCGGCGAGGTCGGGCCATGAGGCAGTTATCGAAGAGGTGGTCGAGTTCATCCGTGACAGTGCGCCCGACACAAGTGCGGAACGGCGCGGGGGTGGCGTCGCCCTGACGCTGGGCGGCGCTCAGTTGCGAATCACCCCGTTGCAGCCTGTTGGGTCCTCTGGGGGGACGCTGGATGTCGTTGCAGCTTCGAGCATCGAGCTTTCTGTCAGAGGTAGATCTCGCGGCCACTCGCTCTACTTCGGAGACTTCGACGAGCCCCACCACTACGTCTGGTACGAGATGGGGTTCATGCAGGGTTGGGGCGCAGACTTCGACAACGAACCTAGAGCGCTACCTGGGCCAGAAGGGCTCTCTATTCTGACCAGCCGCGCAGTTGGTGGCGGCCAACTGGGCTGGGGTATCTCCTCCCTCGATCCGGGCGACCCTGAAGACTTCGTTCAGAGGTGGGCCACCTGGTTCGGATTGGCAGCGCAAGGCAAGTTTCCGAGGTTGTCCAGCCTCCCGGACGGTCGTACGACGTACCCCCGCCGCCGCTACTGACGGCGCGACCCTACGCACATGTTCGCGGCGTTCGCCAGAAACGATCGCGAGACATAGATCGGTAGTTCACACACCCCAGCAGGCAACGCACGGGCTCGGGGCCGAGACCACGGCATCAAGGAAGCCCGCCACCCCAACGCTCGCGAAGCACCAAGCCGGAACCGGTAGCGGGTCGAGACCTGCGTGTCGCCCTGGGGCCGAGCTGGCCAAACGGCGACTTCTCACCTACCCTGAGAGCACGCCTCCAACAGTTTGAATGGACTCATATGACCATCGCCGAGACACCCCGCGCCGCGGCCGCAGCGCTACGGTACCCAGGTTCAAAATGGTCACTCGCTCAGCAGATCGTTGCTCAGTTTGGGCCCCACTTTCACTACGTCGAGCCGTACTTCGGTAGTGGCGCGGTTTTCTTCAACAAACAGCCGTCTCCGCATGAGGTTCTGAACGACCTCAACGGTCAGGTCTCTAACATGTGGCGGATGCTGCGTGACCGCACCGAGGATCTGTGTTGGGCGCTCGAGACCACCCCGTGGAGTCGAGCCGAGTACGAGCAGTCGGACAAGCCCAGCGGTGACGACCTGGAGGACGCACGTCGGTTCGTGGTCCGTGTGTGGCAAGCTCACGCCTCTGACCTCGCGAAGAAGACCGGGTGGAAGAACCGTGGAGTGCATCAGCGGGCGGGCGGGATGTCGCACAGGTGGCAAAAAGTTCCACACCAATTGCGGACCCTGGCGTGGCGGTTGTCGGATGCTGAGATCGAGAGTAGAGACGCGCTGTCCGTGGTGCGCCGGTTCAACGGGGCCGATGTGCTGATCTACGCCGACCCTCCGTATCTTCACGAAACCCGCACCCAGAAGATGTACGCGGAGGAAGTGGACCTTGACCACCATGTGCAGCTTCTCGAAGCGCTCGTGACCCACCGGGGACCGGCCGTCATCAGCGGATACGCGAATAGTCTCTACGACGAGACCCTGGTCGGTTGGCGACGCGTCGTCACAAAAGCTCCGAAGGTGGAGAAAGGAGCCGCACGGTCAGAAGTGCTGTGGGTCAAGCCTCTGTGAACCCGGCCGGCCATAGCGTCGGAAAATACTCGCGAGCGCGCTGCGTAGGCTGAACGAGAGGTGGCTCCTCCAGAGTGAACCTTGGGGTGGCCCAATCTGCCCACGCCAGCGGCGGCCACCACTTGAGTTGGCCGCCGCTGTTGGGATACCACTGCCAAAGCAGGTGCCGCCTGCCCTCGACGTCGACGAACCCGTCGATACGGGTCTTCGTAGACTCCCACTCAATGTCCCCGATGGGGTTGAAGCCGTAGAGGTCGAGCGGGAACGCTGACAACTGGAACTCTTGCCAGTTCGCACTACGACTGAGAACCGCGTACTTGCTTGCCTGCAATGACAGCCCATGAGTTTGCGCGTCGGCTTCGTGCCATGACGTCACCAACTGAACCAAGGCCGGGCCAGCCAACCCCGGCTCTGTAACCCAGTTGATCTGCCGATCGACGAGATGGGTGCGAAACTTCGCCGCAGCGTTGCTCAGTTCAACGAACGCAGCCTCCCGCGCAGCCGGCGCGAACGCCGCCATCTTGCAGGACACGCCATAGCTGGGGCCTTCGTCCGCGAGGCGCAGCACATCGAACACTCCCTTGTTCTCTGCGGCCGTCCCCCCGATGATGCTGGCAAGCCCGCGCTCAAAATCCCGAAAACCCGGCATCGAGCCAGCCTTGGTTTGGTTCTGCCCGGAGCCATCGCGGTACGTGCTCAGAACCAGTCGTAGCGCTTCGAGCTCATCCCCAGACAAAGGGCGGTCACGGAATGGAAGCGTCGTCATTCTCTCATTCAAGCAGTCCCCGTCTGCGGCGACCCAACCACAGGGACCGCCGATAGCGCATACCAGGTTGAGCCACGAGCACAGTGCGACCGCGCAGTCACAACGTGCGGCTAGTGTCGAGGTGCAACCTACATCTTCTTATCACGACCATCCGCTGGGTTTCGATACGGCTAGATTTCGTATGCCTCCGTGGCACAGCAGTCCGGCGTCCCGCAACCGATCGTTTTCAGCCGCGCGAAACGATCTGCGTTGTGCTCGACACGAGGTGACCGGCTGGAGAGATCTGCCTGTGCAGTCCGTTCTCTTCGAACACGTGGGCCGCGCCGGGGAAGGCTTCGAACGGAAGTGGGTTCAGCGCTTTCGGGTTGTGGAACACCGTGAGGCCGTCTACCCAGTCCTCTTCATAGCCGGGTCCGACGAACTGCTCGAAGTCAACCTCTACTCCGGTGTTGTCCTTCGAGTAGCGTCGGCCCCGGTGCTTCACCGTCACGCTCGGATCACCCATGTCCGCCGCGATACCCATTCGGTTGAACTTGGAGAGCGTCCCAGCCGCGTTGAACGCCACTGCACTGACATGCTCTGAGTCCGGCAGCTTGAAGAAGCCCGAAGGGAAGTCCTTCGTACCCCACTTGATCCGAGAGACCGGCACCTCGACGCGCTGCACCTTGCCATCGGACTCAACGTCCTCGATGCGCACGCCGTACAGATACTCGAAGAGGGCCGACTGGCTCCACGTCATCGACAGCTCTTGATGGAAGTCCTGGATGGCGATGACGAAGGGGATGGTCAGGTCCAAGCCTTCGCGCGTCCAGTAGCCTTTGTCGTTTAGCTTCGCCCACAGCGGTCCAGAGAAACGAGTCGGCAGATAGTTGTGTACGTACTCGAAGATCTCGTCTTCCGTCTTCGGCAGAGGAACGACCTGGTTGGCGGGCGGAGGGTTCGACGTGGTTGCTTCCACATAGAAGTCACCCACGATGCCTCGCGCCAGGAAGTCCGGTGCAGGCTTCGGCTGCTCTACCCGGTGGCCCGCTTCCCTGAGCACGGCCCATAGGTAGAGTTCCCAGACCCGCGCATCAAAGCCGGTTGTCTGAAACTGCTCGATGTACGAGCCGTCCTGGTTCTCGTACCAGCGCATCGCTACTTCGATCAGCCTCTTTGCGGCGATGGCGCTCGGACTGTCGCGAAGGTACTTGAAGCGCTCGTGCAGCTTGCTCTCCTTCGCAACCTTCGCGAAGAAGTCCACCGATGCCTTCTCATCGCCTTGTCTTCGCTCGTTGTCGTAGTCGTTGTGGACGCGAGCCATGCTCGCCGCGGTTCGCTGGACGGCTTCACGGAGGTCCGCATGGTCTTGAAGGATCTCCACACCGCGGTACCTACCGGCGAGATCCGGAGCCATGACCGCGCTGTGCAGGTCTTCGTCGGTGAGGTCCAGAAAGATCGTGGCAAGCACCCGTGCAGGCGCGATCTCCAGCCAGTCCACTTCTTTGATCGGCGGCAGCCCGCCAGGCCCGCGCGCCCAAACCACGTGAGCGTTGAATCGTCGTTCAGACACTTGCCGTATCTCGACGGGCTCTACTTCTTCGTCCCCCACCGTGTACCCCCTTGTTGGTCACTTCAGGCTAGCGGTGGGGATGACCTGGCATCGGCAGTGTCCGTTGCCTCGGTTGCGGCGTGTTCCAGAACGATCGTTATCGCGAAGGTGGCGAGCTGGGAAACTCGTCTCGTGGAAGCCATCTCCTCGAACCTTGACCGGTGTGCGGTGCACACCTGATGCACCTCGCAAGCAGAGCCCTGTTCGGGCTCGCGGGCGTTGCCGCCGCTCTGTATGTCACCTCTGTCGGCGTCACGCTCCTCGACGCCGAACACCCCCACCCCTGGCTACCGAACGCCTGGTACTGGTTGGTGCTCGGCGTGCTTGCCGTCAGCCTCGTCGGTGGCGCCTTGCTGGAGTTGCTAGCCGCGCGAAAGAAGCCCTCGCCCACCCCCGCGGACACAGGGCCGACCGCTGACACTCCCCGAACGGTCGGCGGGCAGGCGCAGCCTGCACGGGCGCGCATCAGCGGCGCCAACCAGCGGTTCGGTCGCGTCATGACCAGCCGGATGATCGGTGGCCGATACGTCTATCTCGTGAAGTGGGCCAGCAACTACAAGACGATTGGGTACCTCGCAGCGGGCAAGCGGGGCGGATTCGATGTCTACGACACCGACGAGGTGTACCTGACGTGGGTGCCAACTTTGGAGGCGGCGGCGAACCTAATGGATCTGACAGCGGAGTGAGCTACCGCCCAGCGAAGGCCGCGCAGCCTAGACCCACTCACTAACGTCCTCAGCGTCGCTAGATTTAGGCTATGGACAAGTGGATATTGCGTGGCCGCCTGATCTCCACCGGGGCCCCGGTGGAGATGGTCATCGAACGGTCGTACATCGTGTCGATGACACCACCCGACCTCCTTCAGCCCGTACCGAACTATTTGCAAGGCTTCGCCAAGCTGGGCCCCGACGACACGCTCGGTCGAGTGAACATGATCAGCGAGTACCGCCCTCTCGAAGTTACCTACGACGAGGCCATCGAAAGTAACGGCCTCCTCGTAACCGGCGATCTGTATCCATATTTTCTCGGTGGCGGGAACGGCGGATATGACGTGCTATTCGCCAACATCGAGATCACGGAGTTCGTAAGGGCGTGATCCGGTCAGCGCAGCCCCACGTCCCCCGCACGCCCGTGCCGGCCGGGCTCTGACATCACGTGAGCGGGAAGGCCCCCCAACAACAGGCCAGACCTGCCCGACAGCCTCCCCCACGGTTCGACCTCACGCGGGCATGATCACCTGGTTGCGGATCGGCCGGAGGGTTTCGGAGGCGGGCCGGTTGTTCCAGTCGCGTGCCCAGAACAGCGTGGCGATCTCTTCGTGCTCGAGCTGGTCGGTGAGTCGGAGCTCGTGGTCGCGTTCGATGTTGTCGGCGACCCGGTGGCAGGTCTCACGCGAGGCGCCGCCGATGAACTCGTCGGGCTGAGCTCCCGTCTTGTCCCCGTTCCCGGACGCGCGCAGCTCGACGGCGAGAACATCGGCCTGGGCGTCGGTCAGCTTGATGGCGTGGGGGTACATTTCGTTTCCTCTTCGTGTCGGTGCTGATTTGGGAGTCACAGTATCGGTTCGTTCTCCCTCTCGTTTTTTGCCGTGAAGGCGGTTTACCGCCGCTAGGGAGGGCGGCCGGAGTGCAACCCGGAGGGCGGAGGGGGAGAGAGTTTCGGCGCGATGTGAGGGAGCGCAGCGACCGCGTGCCGAAAGTCTCGGAGGAGCCGGCGGCGCAGCCGCTTGAACGGAGGTTGGCCGACCGTATGCTGCCGAAGGCTTCACGGCAAAAAAGGAGCATCCCAGAGGGGTGCGATCGCTGCCGGGCCGCGTGAGCGGGCCGTCCTCTTCCGCGCGCGTCGCGCCAAGGGACTCTGCGCCGCTTCGTCGGCGTCCGTTCAAACGGCGCCGCCGCTGCCGAGATTCTGGCCGTCGTTTCAACCGTTCAGATGACGCCCGAGCCTGACGTATCGGCCGGTTCGCGTTCGATCAGTTCGCCGGTGAGCCATTGGGATAGCC
Source organism: Microbacterium sp. AISO3 (assembly GCF_002204305.1). Lineage (NCBI taxonomy): Bacteria > Bacillati > Actinomycetota > Actinomycetes > Micrococcales > Microbacteriaceae > Microbacterium > Microbacterium sp. AISO3. The sequence continues at coordinate 28,294 of NZ_NHRF01000231.1, forward strand.
GGTTGATCTCGGACGCCGCCTGGTCGGGGTCGGGGTGGTCGCCTGCTGAGTCGTCGATGGTCGCGCCGGTGTCGAGGGTGAGGATGAGGGTGGCGTGGCAGACGGGCCGGCAAGGTTCGACGAGCACCAGGTGGCGGTTGTCGATGATCAGGCCGGCGACCTCGGTGATTTGGGATGGGTCGACGTCGACGACGCGGGTCCGCGTCGGCGCGTTGTGGTGGTCGCGTTCCTCGACGACCGCGAGAGGTTCGGTGTGTGACATGCCTTAATCGTCGCGGCCCCCCTGGCTGTTCAGGTTCGGTGTCCGTCGGTCTGTGGAGAGATGGGCCCCTTCGGGGGTGTGTGAGGGGGCAGGGCCCCCTCACTGCGCCCTCAGGTGGTTTCGCGGGCCGCCGCGGCGGCGTTGGCGATCGCGAGGGCTTGTTCCTCGGTCATGCCGACGACGACGATCTGTCCGCGCTTGATGCGTCGGGGCTTGTTCGACCGTGGCGCGAGAGCGGCGAGTTCTTCGGCGGTGACCGGATCGAGCGGGGCGTCGTGGGCCTGCACGGTGATGTGGCGGGCGTACCCGTGGCGCTCACGTTCGATCCATGCGGTGATGTTCGCCCAGGCCTGTGCGCGTCTCTGCCTGGTGCCTGCGAAGAACGCGTCGGCGGTCCGCCTGTTCTCCGCGCGTCGGTGGGGGGTCACCTTCGGGCCGGTGTGCCGGGGCGGGAGCTCGGCCGCGATGAGTACGCGGACGACCTCTGTGTCGGGGCGGCGGGTGAACTGCGGGTACCGTGCCCGGATCGGTGCGTTGCGCTCGCGCTTGGCGGCGTTGTATCGCTTGTCGAACCCGCGGGCGTAGAACGCGATCAGCTCGAGCTGCGCGTTCACGACCCGCTCCCCCATGAGTCGTTCGATCCGGTACGGCGTGCGCTTACGTGCGAAGAACCGGTCGGCTGGTGTTTGCATGTCCCTCTCTCCCTCTCGTTTTCGCCTGGAAGGCACGAAGTGCCGAGCAGGCGGAGAGGGGGGGGAATGCAACCCCGCAGGGGCGGTGGAGGAGAGAGTTTCGGCGCGAGATAAGGGAGCGCAGCGACCGCGTGCCGAAAGTCTCGGAGGAGCCGGCAGCGCAGCTGCTTGCACTCCCCCGTCGGAGCCGTACGATGCCGCAGGCTTCCAGGCGAAAAAACGAGCGCCCCGCAGGGGTGCGGGCACCGCGATCCGCGGAACGCGGATCGTCCACTCAGATGAGCGCAAACGGCCTGTTGTGCGGTGTTGTCGCCGATATCACTGCGATAGCGTCGGGCGCGTGGCACAGCGCAGCATCGTTTACATCACCGATGACCTTGACGGCACCGAGGACGCCGAAACGGTCACGTTCGCCTATCAGGGGCAGAACTTCGAGATTGACCTCTCCGAGGGCAACCGGGAGAAGCTCGAACAGCTTCTGCAGCCGTACATCGCCGCCGGCCGGAAGGCCGCGGGCGGACGAGCGGCCCGCAGCGGGGCGCGGCGCAGCCGCGGTGCCAGCGACCTCTCCGCGATCCGCAGCTGGGCCGCTGAGCACGGCTACGAGATCAACACGCGGGGCCGCGTCCCCCAGGCCGTCCTGGACGCGTACAACGCCGCGAACTGACGCAGCCGGCGGCGGCGCGTCCTGCCGGGTCGCGCATTGCGCGTATCGAACATATGTTCGCATCGGGCTACCCTGTGTGCAGGGAGTCGGGATGGGAACGAACAGGCGCTACGCCGCGGCGGTCGATCGCCGGATGGATGCGACGATCCTCGAGCGCATCGCGCGAGACGCCGGCCCCCTCCAGTCCCTATCCCGCGAGGAGATCGGCTTGGATACCGAGCCGGTCACGATCGACCCGAAGCCCAAGCCCGTGCGTGCGTGGGTGCGGTTCGGCGCGACTCCGGTGTGGGTCGATGGGCAGGCATGCCGGTGGACGGCGGATGCCGTGGCGGTCCGGTTCCTCGTCGGCGAGGTCGAGCACCGCGCCTGGGTGTGGGCGTCGGCGGTGACCCCAGTGGCCACTCCCCCGTCGCTGTGACCTGATTCGCTCACTCGCACGCGGACCACAGGCCCGCCCCTGCAGCTGCAGCCGCCTCCTGAGCCGCTTTGTGGACGTCCTGGCCCGCGTAGGGTGCGTCGTAGGTGTACTCGTACCCCATGCCCGCGGCAAGGGCGCTCTCTGCGATGCTGCGGCCGTCGACGAGAACGTGTCGCAGGAGTCGCCCGTACCGGTCGACGTCGTCCTGGGTGGGGTCGGGGTAGAGCTCCACGATGCGGCCGTAGAGGGCGTCGTTGACGGACCGAGCGACGCGCGGCTGCGGCGAACTCCGCGACGACGGCGTCCACCTGGTCGGCATCGAGGCGCGCGGGTTCTGCGAAGCGCCCGAAAGGCTCGCCCGATGCGCCGAGCGTGCGCCATCCGCCGGCGCTCTCGGGAACCGATCCACGGTGCTCCGGCGGGTCGCCCGGCAACCCGGCGTACTTGCTGCCCTTGCGTCCGGCGTGCGCGAGCTGTACCGCGATGCGGCCGCCGGTGCGGTGCACGGCATCGGTGACCCGTCGCCAGGCGGCGACGTGCCGGTCGTCCCACATGCCGGCGTCGTCGGGGGTCACCCGGCCCGACGGCGACACCGCCGTCGCCTCGGTGATGATGAGTCCCGCGCCCCCGAGAGCGAACTGGCCGTAGTGGACGACGTGCCAGTCGTCGACGACGCCGTCGGGAAGCGGCGCCGCGTACATGCACATCGGCGAGACCCCGATGCGATTGCGCAGAGTCACGTCGCGCAGTCGCAACGGTCGCAGCAGGGCCGGGCCGTCCGCCTCGTCGGCAGCACCGTTCGCAGCGGGGGGCGGGGAGGTCAGGGTCATGCTCCTGCTTCCTTTCGGCGGAGACGGATGACGGCGACGACGGTCGCGAGCAGCAGGGCGAGCCCCAGCCCGGCGATCGTCAGCCCGACGTCGCGGATGCCGCCGGCGACGGCGCCCGCGTCGAGCAGGTGCGCCACGACGACGGCGGCGAGCGCGGCGCCGACATACTGCGCGGTGCGGTAGATCCCGGTGGAGGCACCGGCAGCCCCGGCGGGCACCGCGTGATGGAGCAGGAGCTGGTTGCCCAGGTTGTTGAAGCCGTTGGGCACGCCGAGCAGGGCGCAGACGATCGCGAGCACCCAGAGCGGCATGTCGGCCGCACCGGTGAGTGCGAGGAGCGTGCCGGCCAGGACCATCGCCGAGGTGCCGACGGCGAGCAGGGCACGCGGGTGCCAGGTGCGCCCGAGGCGCGTGGCGACGACGGTCGAGAGGGCCCCGACCCCGAACACCGGCAGCATGAGCAGTCCCGTCACGGCCGGTCCGAGGTCGCGGGTCGCCTGCATCCACTGCGGGAGTCCGTAGAAGATGACGTAGAACGAGATGAACGTCGCGATCGCCCGCAGGCAGGTGAGGCCGAACTGCGGGTACCGGCCCAGCAGGCGCACGTCGACGAAGGGCCGCTCCGCCCGCAGTTCACGCCAGACGAACCCGGAGGCCAACGGGACCGTCACCGCCGCCGAGACCACCGCGACCGTCGGCGCCGAGTCGATGCTGAGCAGCGCCACCATGAGCGCGACCAGCGTGCCGATCATGAGGACCATGCCGGCGGGGTCGAGCGCCCGCCAGGTCTGCGCTGCGCTCGCCCGAGGGCCGCGGGCGTCGGCGGGGACGAAGGCCAGCACGAGCGTCGCGCAGAGGATCACCATCGGGATGTTGACCCAGAAAATGCCCGGCCACCCCCACGCCACCACCACGAGACCGCCGACGGTCGGGCCGAGAGCTGCCGTCGTCTGCCCGCACAGCGCGATGATGCCGATCGCGCCGGTGGGCGTGGCGCGCGCGAGGTCGGCCTGGCGGCGGATGATCGCCATCGCCGCGGGGAACTGCGCGGCGGCTCCCAGCCCGAGCACGACCCGGTCGACGATCATCCAGCCGCTGTCGGCGATGAACGGACCGGCGACCGAGGCCACCAGGATGAGCGCCAGGCCCAGGAGGTAGACGCGTCGCGGTCCGTACAGGTCGGCGAGGCGTCCTGCCGTGGGCGACCCGACCGCAGCAGCGATGTAGAGCGCGCTGATGATCCATGCGGTCGCGCTCGTGGCGACGGCCGCGTCTCCCCCGAACGACGCCACCATCGGAACGAGCGCGACCGCGATGATCGACGAGTTCAGCCCGAGGAGGATCGTGCCGCTGCCGAGCGACCACGGCAGCCGCAGCGGCAGCGAACGGCGGCCGTCCGGGCCGCCCGCAGCCGCGGGTTCCGGCGTCACTCGGCGAGCTCCGCCACCCCGCCCGGTGTCGCGAGGAGCACATCGGGGTGGGCGGCGAGCATCCGGAAGGTGCGCTCGACGACGTCGGCGAAGCACGCCTGACCCGAGACCCAGCCGAACAGGCTGAGTCCGAGGTGGCGGGCGCCGACGATGTCCGCGTCGGCGATCAGCTGGTCGACCGTCGCGGTGAGCAGCTCCTCGTAGTCGTCGGCGACGATCCCCCGGGCGTAGAGCTCGAACATGTCCTCCGTCTCCAGCGGATGCGGCACGGCGACAAGGCCGTCTGAGGCGCCGACCAGCGTCACGGGGCGCTCGTCGATCGGCCAGTCCCCGAACCAGCCGAACCCCGCCTCGCGCAGCAGGGCGGTGGTCCGCGAGGTGCCGGCGCGTTCGGGGCCGAACCATCCGGTGGCCTCGCGCCCGGTCAGACGCTGGACGGTGTCGCGTGCGCTCTCGATGTACGAGCGCTCGGTGGCGGCATCCATCTCAGGAGACAGGATGACGTTCGCGCCGGCACCTCGCACGACGATCTCGTCGGCACGTGCCGCGACGCCGCGGGCGAGCCCCGGCACAGTACGGGCACCGAACTCGTCGAGCGCGACGGCGACGGGAACGCCCGCACGGTCGGCGATGTCGAGCAGCCGCCAGATGCCGGTCGTCAGGCCGAAGTCCCACTGCGACAGTCGGGCGACCTGTCCGTGCCGGGGCTCGGAGGTGTCGCGGCCCACACCGCCCTGCATCGACGTCGGCGAGAACGCTCCCGCGGGAAGGTCGTCCTGGTACGAGGGAGCGTGCAGCAGCACCGAGACCACGAGCTTCTTCGCGCCCGGCAGCGTCCACGCCGGACGGTGCGCGTCGTAGGCGCGCGGCAGGTCGGGGGCGAACACGGTCGCGTCTGCGGGGTGGGAGATGAGGCTCATGCGCCGACCTCCGTCAGAAGAGCCGCGTGTTCGTCGGCGAGCGTGCGAGCGAAGTCGACCTGCGCGTCGTAGTGGTGGGCGAGGTAGTGGTCGCTGATCGCGCCGGCCGTCGTGGCCCAGATGCGCTCGTCGGCGCGAACGTGCGCGAACAGCTCTCGGAGAGCCCCGGCGAACCACGGCTGCCCGGCGAGGAAGGGGTGCGTCGCGAGGCAGACCACCCGCCCCTGCCCGTCGCGTTCGCTGTCGGCCAGCGAGCGGTCGATCTGCGCTTTCGCCAGGGCGATGAAGTCGGATGCGGAGAGGCTCCGCACGTGCACCATGGGGACGTCGTTGAGCATGAAGCTGTACGGCATCGACACGATCGGGGCGTCACCGACCGTTCGCAGCGGGCGGGGCTGCTCGTCGTGGATGAAGTCGGCGAAGTACTGCATGCCGTGCGCGGCCATGAGGTCGACGGTGTTGTCGGTTCCCGAGATCTTCGGGCCCAGCATCCCCTTGATGCGCCGGCCGCCGTAATAGGTCTCGCTCAGCCGTTGCGAGAGCGCGTAGAACGCGTCCTCTTCGTCGTAGGGCATGTCGTAGATCGGCCGCAGGTTCGAGATGCCGTGGCTCATGATCTCCCACCCCCGCTCGAACATGGCGTCGCGAACCTCGGGCTGCTCCTCGAGCAGCGACAGGCTGAGCGACACGGTCGACGGCATCTCGAACTCATCGACGATGCGCAGCATCCGCCACAGGCCGACACGGTTGCCGCTGTCGCGGTGCATGTAGTGCTGCGCGTCGGGGAAGGCGATCCGGCCCTGCGGTGAGCCGCCCCCGGGCGCGATCCAGTCGTAGTGCTCGACGTTCGGCGCGTGCCAGAACGCGAGCAGCTTGCCGCCCGGCCACTCCACGCGTGGCCGGGTCGCCATCGGGGCGTACCAGAGGCGCTCGTTGTTGCGGATCGTCATGCGAGCTCCGCGGTGGCCTCGGCCAGCGCCTCGGCATCGGCACCCTGCATCGCCTCGAATCGGTCGAGGACCCACTGCTTGGTCACGACGTCGCCGAAGCGGTCCTGCATGTCCCACAGCGACACCTCGCCCGACACCGTGCGGAAGTCGTCGCAGCACTCCTCGACGATGCTGATGTGGAAGCTGCGGTAGGCGGCATCCACGACGCTCGCCCGGACGCATCCGCTGGTGGAGGTGCCCGTGAAGATCAGCTCGTCGACGCCGAGCTCGGCGAGCAGGTCGTCGAGGCGGGTGCGGTAGAACGCCGACGCGACGGTCTTCTCGACGATGTGGTCGGTCGGAGCCGGCGGAACGGCAGCGCTGATCTCGGTCCACGGGTTGCCGCGTTCGCAGCGCTCGGTCAGGCTCGAGCGCACCCGCTGTGCCAGCATCCGGTCGTCGAGCGAGTCGAGGATCATCACCGCGTAGATGACGGGAACGCCCGCGGCCCGCGCCGCCTCGAGCAGCTCGTTCGTGTGCGCGAGCGCCACCGCCGTCCCGGGGCCGATCTTCTCGTGCTCGGTGAACGCGCGCTGGAAGTCGATGACGATCACGGCGGGTGACGTTCCCGGTCCGACCTTCGTGCGCCGGGCGCGCAGGTCTCGGATCGTGTCGATCTCGACGTTCCAGTCGATCGTGTCGTTCATGCGAGGTCTCCTTCGGAGGGTGGGGCGAGTCGGCCGAGAGCGCGAGTGAGCGCTCCGGGGTCGGGGTCGTGGAAGTCGTGGACGGCGCGATGGATGTCGGGGGCGCCCAAGCCCGTCGGGCGCAGCGCCTCGGTGAGCAGCGCGTCGATCCGCGCATCCGAGAAAGGAGTATCGACGGCGTCGCCCTGCGGGTGCCTGACGGATGCCGTGTGGGCGGTGCCGTCGGCGAGGTGCACGGTGACCCGCGCGGGACGCGAGGTCGCGGTATCGGGCCGCAGGTCGGCCGTGGCATCCGTTACCGCCACCACGGCGGCGATGCGCGCCAGTTGCGGGTGCGGAGGCACATCGGCCCGCTCGGCCGACACGTCACCGAACCACAGTGCGCTGGCGACGGCGAACGGGACGGAGAAGTACGCGCCGTGCCGCGAACCCCACGATGTGGCGGGCAAGGATGCCGCCGAGGCCACCCCCTCGACGCGCACCGAGACGATGTCGGCGAGGTCGACGCCCGCCGCGACCATGCGAGCGCGAACGAGGAGCGCCGCGTCGGCGGGACCGTGCGTGTAGGCGCATGCGGAGTGCTGCTTGAGGTAGCTGGTGGTGACGAGGCTCTCGTCACCGAGGCCGCGGATCACGGCATCCGGGTCGATCGTCCCGAGACCGCCGAGATCGGCGGCGAGCCCGTCGGGGTCGGCGGCGAGCCCGGCGGCTGAGAAGCGCGCCGCCGCGAGTCCGGCCAGGGCCCCCTGGCCGACCCACTGATCGCGCGCCGCCGAACCGCGCAGCACGGGCTGCCACGACGTCGCGGGAGCCATCGCGGCGCCGGTGCCGACGGCGCGCGCGACGCCGTCGGCATCCGCACCCAGGAGCACCGCGCACGCCGCCGCCGCACCGACGGCGCCGAGGGGTCCGTGGGTGTGCACGTCGGGCCGGAAGGTCGTCGCCCGCCCGACGCGCGCGGCGACCTCGTAACCGACGTAGAGGGCGTCCCACAGCCGCTCGCCCGCGATGTCCTGCGCCTCCGCGAGCGCGAGCACGGCCGGCACGGTCTGCGCCGCGGGGTGCCCCTTGCTGTACCGGTTGCCTTCGTCGCGCTCGGTCGAGACCCCGGCCACTCCGTTAAGCCACACAGCTGATTCGACGGCGACGCGGCGCGGGGATCCGACGAGGGTCGCGGGCCCGGGGCTCGGCGTCCAGGCACGCCGCAGCCGCTGCATCTCGGGCATCGCGGCGGCTCCGACGGTGACCGCGAGCAGGTTCTCGACGGCGCGGACGAGCGAACGCTTCGCATCATCCGAGGCCGTTGCGAACGGCGCCGACGCGACCCACTCGCCGAGAATCCGAGACGCTTCGCGGTGAGTCGTCATGCTCAGTGGCCCAGGTAGGCGGCCTGGACGCGCTCGTCCGAGGCGAGCGCCGAGGCGGTGCCGTCGAGCGCGACGCTGCCCGATTCGAGAACGTAGGCGCGGTCGGCGAGCTGCAGCACCTGGTGGGCGTTCTGCTCGACGATCAGCACGCCCACACCGCGATCGCGGATGGCGTTGACGGCGTGGAAGACGTCCCAGGTGAGCTTCGGCGAGAGCCCGGTCGAGGGTTCGTCGAGCATGAGCAGACGTGGCGCTCCCATGAGAGCGCGGGCGATGGCGAGCATCTGCTGCTGACCGCCCGACATCGTCTCGGCGAGCTGCTGGCGTCGCTCGCGCAGGATCGGGAACAGGTCGAGGATCTCGTCCTCCGAGAACCCCGTGCGCCCCTTCTTGCCCCAAGCGCCCATGCGCAGGTTGTCCTCGACGGTGAGCGAGCCGAAGAGCGCGCGGTGCTCGGGCACGAGCATCAGGCCGCGCTGCGCGACCAGGTGGCTGCGTCCGTAGCCGACGGCGCCGCCGTCGAAGCGGACCGAGCCGCCCTGCTGCTTCACCTCGCCAGCGATGGTCTTCAGCGTCGTCGACTTGCCGGCGCCGTTCGCCCCGACGATCGCGACGACCTCTCCGGCGTCGACCGAGAGCGAGATCCCGTGGAGGATCTCCAGTCCGTGGTAACCCGCACGCAGGTCGTCGATCTCAAGCAGCATCGCCGTACTCCTTACCGAGGTAGGCCTCGATGACTCGGGGATCTTGCAGAACGTCGTCGACCGAGCCCCGCGCGATGACGGCTCCCTGGTCCATCATCACGACGCGGTCGCTGAGTCGGCGGACGGCGGTCATGATGTGCTCGATGAAGAGCATCGTCACGCCCTCCTCGCGCCGCAGCTCGTCGAGCAGGTCGAGCACGGGAGTGCGCTCGGACGGCACCAGACCAGCCAGCACCTCGTCGAGCAGCAGCACTCGCGGACGCATCGCGAGGGCGCGGGTGAGCTCGAGACGCTTCTGGACCGCCGTCGGGAGCGAGCCCGACTCGGCATCCGCCCATGACCACAGGCCGGTGCGATCGAGGAGCGTCGCCGCCTCGTCACGCGCCGCGCGCTCGGGCCGCACGCCGCGGCTCTGCACCGCGATCGTGACGTTCTCGAGGGTGGTCATCGTGTGGAAGGGCCGCATCAGCTGGAACGTCCGCACGAGCCCCGAGCGTGCGAGCACGTGCATCTTCGCGCCGGTGATGTCGCGCCCGTCGAGCGTGACCCGCCCCGAGTCGGGCGGGAAGGCGCCCGTCACGCAGTTGAACAGCGTCGTCTTGCCGGCGCCGTTCGCGCCGATGATCCCGACGATCTCGCCCTCGTCGACGGAGATGTCGACGTCGCGCAGCGCGTGCAGGCCGCGGAACGACTTGTTGATGCCCTGAATCTCGAGAAGGGTCACTTCTTCTTCACCACCCAGTTCTTGACGGTGCCGTAGACGCCCTTGGGGAGGAGCAGGACGCAGGCGATGAGGATGACGGCGTAGATGAGGATGTCGAGACCGCCGTGGCCCTGGAGGAACGACAGCGCCTCGGGAGGGTGACGGAGGAAAGCGGCGACGGCATCCGAGAGCGGCGCCATGACGACGGCTCCGATGACGGGACCCCAGACGGTCGCGACCCCGCCCACGACGGCCGTGATGATCGCGTTGTTCGAGACGTGGGCGCCGAACGCGAGCTCGGGATCGATGAACATGTAGTACTGCAGGTAGAGCGTGCCCGCCGCGGCCGTGATGGCGGCGGAGAGAGCGACGGTGGTCAGCTTGTACCGCAGCACGTTGACGCCGATGGCCGCCGCCGCCAGGTCGTCGTCGCGCGATGCCAGGGTGAAACGACCCGTGCGGCGACGCAGGAACTCGATGACGACGACGAGTGCCAGCACGACCATGCCCACGCCGATCCACCAGTAGTTCGGCGAGCCGACGGGGAACTGGAACATCGCCCAGTCGTCGCCGCGCAGCACGGGGACGGTGAAGCCGACCGTGCGGTTGAGCGCGTCATTGCCGACGACGAACAGTCGCAGCATCTCGGCGAAGGCGAACGTCGACAGCGCGTAATAGGCACCGGTCAGCTTGTAGCGCAGGGCGAGGAAGCTGATGCCCACGGCTGCCGCTGCTGCCAGGGCCATCCCGGCGATCAGGCCGATCCACGGACTCACACCGAAGTCGACGAGCAGCACGGCCGTGACGTACGAGCCGATGCCGAAGTAGGCGGCGTGACCGAAGCTGAACATTCCGCCGAAGCCGCTCATCATGTTCCAGCCGATCCCCATGAGGGCGAAGATCAGCACGCGCATGGCGACGGCGAGCTCCGCAGCGGGAAGGACGAAGGGCAGGGCGACCCCGACGACCGCCAGCACCCCGAGGGCGACGTAGTGACGGAAGGTCGTGCGACGGTGCAGAGGGATACGCGGTGCGAGCAGGTGAGCACCCGTGGTGAAGTCGGGCGCCGTCGGGCGCGCGGGGGTGGCGACGGTCATGCGGTCCTCCCGAAGATTCCGCGGGGCTTGGCGAAGAGCACGATGAGGAAGACGACGAACACGGCCAGCAGCGGTGACTGGCCGGGCAGGATCAGCCCGCCCAGCTGCTCGGTGAGGCCGACGATCAGCCCGCCGACGAGCGCACCGGGGACGTTACCCATGCCGCCGAGGACCACGACGACGAACGCCGTCAGGTTGAACACCGACCCGGCTGTCGGTTCGATCGTGGTGAAGGGAGCAACCAGCGTGCCGGCGGCTCCGGCTGCGGCGGCGCCGAGCGCGAATGTGAGGATGTAGATCCCCTTGATGTCGATGCCCACCAGGCGGGCGCCCTCGGGGTTCGCGGCGACCGATCGGACCGCCGTGCCGACCGGGGTGCGCTGCAGGATGAGCCACAGGGCCGCGACGAGGACCAGCGCACCGACGAAGGCGTAGATGCGGCTCAGGTCGACCGTCGCGCCGAGGATCGGAACACCGGTGTTGCCGGGCAGCTGGACCGAGAGCGGGTTGGGGCCGAACACGAGCAACAGGATGTTCTCGATCGCCAGCGCCAAGCCGATCGTGATGAGCAGCTGGGTGTGGATGGGGGCGCGCATGATCGGGTTCAGCAGACCCGCCTGCGTCGCCGCGCCGAGCAGGAACATCGTCGGAACGGTGATCAGCAGCGTCGCGTAGGGGTGCATCCCGGTGAGGTTCACCAGCACGTACGTGAGGTACATCGCCAGAGCGACCATGGCCCCGTTGGCGAAGTTGATGATGTGGAGCACCCCGTAGACGAGGGTGAGTCCCATGGCGACCAGGCTGTAGATGCCTCCGGTCAGCAGTCCCGTCACGAGCGCCTGCGCCAGCACGGTCGGGCTGCCCGAGATGAACCCGGCCACCACGGGCGCGAGGGCGAGCACCCCGAGGGTCACGACCAGAGCGCGCGGCGAGGGGCCGTTGTAGCGGCGGTTGCGGACGGGCTTCTCGCCGGCCGGGGCGGTGGGCGGGGACGCCTGGATCGTCATGAGACTCACTCCTCGCTGTCAGCGGACGGGGGCCGGGTAGACGAGCGGCTGCTGAGCCAGGGCCGCCGGGTAGACCTGGGTGACTGCGCCGCCGAGCACCTGCATCGTGACGACCGAGGCGTTGACGTTCTGTCCCGTCTCATCGAACGAGACGGGACCGTCGTTGACGACGTGCGGCTCGTACGTCGTCGCGGCGATTGCATCACGGATGTCGGCGGGGTCGGCGCTCCCGGCGGCGTCGATCGCTTCGGCGATGAGCGTCACGGCGTCGTAGGTGAGCATCGCGCTCGTCCGCATCGGCTCGCCGAACTCGGCTTCGAACGCCTCGGCGACCGCGACCGCCTCATCGTTGGTGGCATCCCACCGGTAGTTCGCGTCGAAGTAGTTCTCACCCCCGTTGGGGGCGTCGGCGGTGAACTGCACCTGGTCGTATCCGCCGTTGGCGACACCGAACACGGCGTCGAGATCGGGGGCGATGGAGCTGACAGCGCGAGCGATCGCGAGGCTGTCGTTGTAGTAGCCCGAGACGGCGAGCACGTCGGCGCCGGCGGCTGCCACCTGCTGCACCTGGGTCGACAGGTCGCTCGACGAGGGGTCGTAGCTGATCGCCGGTTCGACCGTGATGCCGTACTCCTGGGCCTTCGCAGCGAACGCCTCGTAAGCCGAGGCGCCGAAGTTCCCCTGCTCGTAGAGGTAGCCGACCTTGGTCACCGGGGTGCCCGCGGCCTCGGCGATCTCGGACAGATAGGTCGCGCTCTGCTCGCCCATCATGCTCGCCGACGGCTGGATGCGAAACGAGTTGGTGTAACCCTGCTCCAGGATCGAGTCGAGTGCCGACACGTCCATGACGAACGGCACGCCGTTGCGCTCGGCGACCGAGGCGATGTTCGCGCTCGTCGCGCTCTGGTACGAACCGACGAGCGCCGCGGCGCCCTCCTGGATGAGACGCGTCGCCTCGCTCTGCCCGGTCTCCGGCTCGCCGCGGGTGTCGGCCGCCTCGAGGACGAGCTTCGCGCCGCCGAGGGATTCGATGCCGCCGGCGTCGTTGATCGCGTCGACGGCCATCTGTGCGGCGTTGCTCATCTGCTGGCCGTCGACCGCGTTCGAACCGCTGAGCGGGTGGAGGGCTCCGATGACGATCTCCTCGGGTGCCTCGCCCGAGGATGCTGCCTGGCTTGCTCCGACGGCGGATCCGGCACAGGCCGCGAGCGTGACGCTGCCGACGGCGAGAGCGGTCACGGCGAGCGTGAAGCGACTCGTGGTTTTCAACTCGACTCCTTGGAGGGTGGTGTTCCGTCTGATGGAGCTGTTTCGGTGACCGGAACGTTCGGGTTAGTCCCTGACTGGGATGTATGCGACGGTATGCCTCGGATATGCGGCGCCAGTTGCCCGCGTGTATCCGGAATGTTTCGTCTCGCCCGAATCGGGCATCTGGCGTTCCGTTCAGTGAAACGTGGCCGTACGCTTCTGCGCAGAGCGTGCCGGACGCTCATCCACGCGAGGAGAGTGCGCCATGGCCGATACTGCCCCGTCGACGACATCCCGGGTCGCCGAGGTGCTGATGTCGTTCACCGACGCGACCGCGCCGCTGGGTGTCTCGCAGATCGCGAGGTCGTGCGACCTGAGCAAAGCGGTGGTTCACCGCATCCTGCAGTCCCTCGTCGCATCGGGACTCGTCGACTATCTGCCCGACACTCGCCGCTACTGCCTCGGCCCGGCGGCGATCGCCCTGGGTCAGACGGCAGCCGCGGGCAGCCGGCTGTACTCCGCGGGGATGCCGGCGATCTCGCACCTGGCCAATCAGACCGGCGAGACCACGACGCTGACGGCCCGCCACGGACATGGACGGCACTACATCGGCCTCGTGGAGAGCATCAACCCGATCCGCATCAGCGTGCGCATGAGAGACCATGTTCCGCTGTGGTCGGGAGCGAGCGGCATCAGCATCCTGGCGTTCATGGACCCGGTCGACGTCGACTACGTCCTGAGCCAGGAGCGGCACGCGTACACCGAGGCGACCGTCATCGACGAGACGATGATCCGAGACCGTCTGGCCGAGACCCGCGAGCGCGGGTGGGCGCATACCGCGGGCGAGCGCGTGCGGATGTCGAGCAGCGTCGCGGCCCCGATCTTCGACCGTGATGGCAGCCCGGCCGGTTCTCTCTCGGTCGCCTACCTCGTCGACCGACTCGGCGACACCCAGCACCACGACCTCGCGCAGCTCGTGCTGGCCGCCGCCCGCGACGCGACCGCCAGACTCCAGTAACCCCCCGCCTGTTCGCGGCGGCGAGGGTGCGCATCTGCACGGTCCGGGGCGGCCCGCACCGTGCAGATGCGCGTTCTCGGCGTCAGCGAGAGGGCGAGACGGCGGGCTGGCGGGCGATCCAGTCGTCCATGCTCGTCTCGGGGTGGTCGAGCCAGTGGTCGCCGTAGTAGTCGGCGAAGGGCAGGTATTCGTCGAGGATGCGGCGCAGCTCCGAAATCGCATCGAGCCCCTCGGGAGCGATGTCGACGCGCAGGTCGACGTGCGCGCGCCGTTGACCGCGTGCCGTCGTGATGATCGACGACGACAGGTGCCGGCGCCCCTCACCACCGGCGGCGAGGCCGGCCTCGAGCGCCCGCATGAGACGCTCCTCGAAGAGCCCGGCGGTGTCGTTCTCGTACGACGCAGCCATCGCCTCGAGCACGCGCGGGCCGATGAGGGTGTTCCCGAGCACGGCGAAGCCGTCGCCGACGAGGTGACCGGCGTACTGCGACTCGATCACGACGTCACCGGTGTGGGCCGCGACGCGGCCGTCGTCGAGGACGATGCCGAGTTGCCGGTACCGGAACGACTCGTCGGTCTCGGCGAGCGCCGCGATGATCGTCTCGGGCGCCAGACCCGTCGTCCCGAGGTCGAGGGCGCGCTGGCCGAGCCGCCAGTCGGAGTGCCACTGGCTCGTCACCGCGACCCCTCCCGCAACATGGGGGCATCGCGAGGCGAGCGCGATCGACCCCGTGCCCTGGCAGACCCCGACCGCACCCGTGCTCGGGTCGGTGGCGATGATGCTGAACGTCATCGTGTTCTCCTTCCGGGCGCGCTCAGCGCGCCGTCATTTCCCAGCGGATGACCACGCGGCGGAGAACCCGCACGACGAGGTTGAGGACGATGCCGAGCACCGAGAGGATGATGAGCAGCGCGAAGACCGCCGCCGTCTCCATCCGGCCCTGCGCCTGCAGGATCAGCACGCCGAGGCCCTTCTGCGCCCCGACGAACTCCGCGACGATCGCGCCGATCATCGAGTTGGCGACGGCGAGCTCGAGCCCGGAGAAGATCTGCGGGAGCGCCGCGGGCAGCATCAGGCGCGTCTGGATCTGCAGCGGCTTCGCGCCGTTGACCCGGAACAGGTCGACTTGGTCGCGGTCGACGCCGCGGAACCCGTGCAGCGCGTTGACGAGCATCGGGAAGAACGCCAGCAGCACGACCACGACGACCTTCGAGGGCATCCCGAACCCGAACCAGATGATGAACAGCGGCGCGACAGCCACCTTCGGGATCGACTCGATCGCGACGATGTAGGGAAACACCACGGCGTAGACGGTCGGGAACTGCGCGAGCACGATCGCGAGCACGAGGCCCGCGACGACTCCGATGCCGAGGCCCGTGAGCACGATCGACATGGTGGATGCCGTGTTCTCGAGGTAACGCGGGAACGCGTTCGGGTCGAACAGCGCCTTCAGCACATCGCTGAGCGGCGGCACGACGTAGACGGGGGTGTTCGTCCAGCCGGGGACGAACTGCCAGCCCAGCAGCAGCAGGCCCAGCAGAGCCAGCGAGGCGATGACCCGCTTGGCGGGCGTGTTCACGACGCGTCGCGTGACGAGCCGGGTCGTGACGGGGCGGGTCCGGACGGAAGTGCTCATGCGTTCACCTCGAAGTGACGACGGATGTGGGCGGTGAGGGCCGCGAACTCGGGATCGCCGAGGAGCTCGGGGGTGCGCGTCTTTCCGAACGGGATGTCGATGATCTCGGCGATGCGTCCGGGGCGCGGGGTCATGACGACCACGCGCTCGGCGAGGAAGACTGCTTCGCTGATGCTGTGCGTGATGAGGACGGCGGTGGTGCCGGTCTCGCGCCAGATGCGGTTGACCTCGACGTTCAGGGCGTCGCGAGTCATCGCGTCCAACGCCCCGAAGGGCTCGTCCATCAGCAGCACGGCGGGATCGTGCACCAGCGCCCGGCAGATCGCGGCGCGCTGCTGCATCCCGCCTGACAGCTCGTGCGGGTGCTTGGTGGTGAAGTCCTCGAGACCCACCATCGTCAGCAGCGTCCGCGCGTGGGTGCGATCGGCGCCGGTCACCCGTCGGCGCAGGCTGAGGGGTAGCAGGACGTTGTCGAGGATGTTCAGCCACGGCAGCAGGGTCGCCTTCTGGAACACCATGCCGGCCTCGCCCCGCGGGGCGCCGATCGGCACATCGGCGATCGTGGCCGTGCCGGCGGTGTGTCCCTCGAGACCCGCGAGGATGCGCAGCAGGGTCGTCTTGCCGCATCCGCTCGGCCCCAGAACCGAGACGAACTCGCCCTCCGCGATCCCGAGGTCGACGTGCGAGAGCGCCGTGACGTCGCCCGTGCGGGTCTGATAGGTCTTCGAGAGGTCGGAGATCTCGATCAGGCTCATGGCTTCTCCAGTCCGTAGACGCGGCAGAGGTTCTCGTTGAGCACGCGCGCGGCGAGCCACTCGGCCTGAGATGTCGTCCACAGGCGATCGGCGACCCCGGCAGTGAGCGCGCGGTCGAGCGCGAGCCGGCCGCGGGCCGTCGAGGCGACGTGGAACTCGGGCTGCCCCGTGTCGGTGCCGAACATCACGCGGTCCGCAGGGAGCAGCTCGAGCCACTCCTGCAGCATCCGTTCGAGGGCGTGGTGGTGGAGGTACGGCATCCACGAGTAGTCGAGGAAGACGTTGCCGTGCGCCTGACTGAGCGCCGGGAGCAGCGACGTGTACGGGTAGCCGCCGTGGATGAGGATGATGCGCAGCCGGTTCAGCGCCGGATCCGACAGCAGGGGCTCGAGGTTGCGCGGATCGGCGCCGCTGAGCAGCAGGCCGGGCTCGGCGTGGCCCATACCGGTGTGGATCTGCACCGGCAGCTCGCGCTCCACCGCGAGCTCGGCGATCGCGAACACGAGGTAGTCGGCGAGAGCGGTGTACGCGGGCGTCTCGAGCGACGCCGCATCGGAGCGCAGCGTCGTATAGGCCGCCTCGGCCTCGTCGCGCGGGCGTCGCCGGAAGTCGAGCGCGCGCACGTAGGCCGACGCGATCTTGAGGCCGACGAAGCCCGACTCCTGACGGCGGATGATCGAGTCCCGCACGAACGCGACGTACTCGCCCAGCGTCGCCGGCGGGGCGTCGAGGCCGGCGGTCTTCAGCAGACCCTCGAGCACCGTGGCGAACACGCGCCGGAAGCGGGGCGTGTCGGAGCCGCGGCGGCGGAAGGCGGGGTGACCGAACGGGTAGAGGTAGGGGTCGATGCGGCCGATCGGCTTGTAGCGCTCGGGCGTCCAGGCGTCCGCGTCGATCCACGGCAGGTCGGTCAGCACCGCCGCCGTGCCCGAGATGTCGAGCGCCTCGCCGTACAGACCCGCGAAGTCGGCACGTCTGCGGTCGCGGCTCATCCGCACGATCTCGTCGTGACCCAGGTCGCCGTAGAGCGCGCGACTGCCCTCGACGAGCGATACGCCGTGCACGCTCGTCGACTGGAACCGGATGCTCTCGTCGAAGAGCTTCTCGATGCCGTGGGCCGCGTCGAGCCGGGCGAGCTCGTCGCGGTCGCCGCGGCCGCGGGCGGCGACGAACTCGTCGAACACACCGACGGGGAGGTTGGCCTCGACATGGCCGGCCGCGTTCTCGCGTTCGAGCGCATCGATGCCTTCGAGCTCCTCGCCGGGCCGGACGTAGCCGGCGTGGGAGTGGTGGTCGATCGCCGGGACGCCGTCGGTGTAGGTGAGGGAGGTCATTCGGCGCTCCAGTTCTGAGCCTCGGCGACGACGGCATCCGCGTCGAAGTCGTTGTACGCCTCGACGAAGGTGTTCGGGGCGGCCGCGACCGTGTCGACCTCGGAGTCGATGATTCCCGAGTCGAGCGCGAAGGTGCCCCACGCGGCGAGAGCCGACTCGCTGTACGCACCCCACGACGCGGTGTCCTGCGGGTCGTCGGCGGTGAGCAGCTCGAGGCGGCGGTTGAGCGCGACGAGGTCGATCGCCAGCTGGTCGTCGATCGAGTTGCCGGCGACGAGCGTGTCGGGGTACTCCTCGTACATGATCCGCAGGGCGGCCTCGGGGTTCGTCGCGGTGAAGAGGGTGGCCTTCGCCATCGCCCGGCCGAAGGCCTCGATCGTCTCGGCGTTGTCGGCCGCGTAGTCGCTGCTCGTGAAATAGGTCGTCGAGAAGAGCGATGCGGCTTCGTCGGTGGTGAAGTAGCGCAGCGGGGTGCCCTGAGCCTCGAACGCGGCGTACTCGGTGTCCCACAGCGACAGGGCGTCGACCTGACCGGTCGCGAGCGCCTGCAGCGCTGCGGCACCCGTCCCGACCGCGAGGTGGCTGTAGTCCACGTCGGGCGTGAGGTCGACCGACGCGAGGATGCCCTCGGACAGCAGCATGTTCGACGTGCCCAGGCTGCTCTGGCCGATGACGGCACCCTCGAAGTCGCCGAGCGAGGTGATGGGGCTGTCGTCGAGGACGGCGAGCGATCCGGTCTGCTTGCGGATGTAGTTGTAGACCAGCTGCAGCTGGCTGCCCTTCGTCATCGCCTGCCAGATCGGCTCGGGCGGGGTGCTCCCGATGTCGAGCGAGCCGGAGTCGATGCCCTGGACGATCGAGGTGGAATCGCCCGTCACGACGATGTCGACCTTCAGCCCCTCGTCCTCGAAATACCCCATCGCCTGGGCGACGGCCATCGGCGAGTTGTTCGCGCCCATGTTCGTGGGGATGCCGAACTCGACGGTGGTCGTGCCGTCGGCGGATCCGGAGTCTTCACCGGCGCAGCCGGCGATGGTGAGAGCGAGGGCGGCGGTCACGGTGACCGCAGCGGTACGGGTGAACTTCATGGTGTCTCCTAGCGCGGGTGGTTCGCGGATCGGGTCGATCCGGCGATGTGGGTGGAGCTCAGGGACAGTGGTGCGATGCCTGCGCGCAGGCGTTTTCGGCATGGCCGAACACCGGTGCCGTCCGTCGGGAGCAGGACGGCACCGGGAGCTGAGGGACGGGGTCAGTCCGTCCGGGGCGGATTCTCCGAGGGTGGCGTCACGACCCAGAGGGCCTCGCCCACCGCATCGCCGATGTTGACGATGCTGTGCGGCGTGGAGGTGCGGTAGTCGATGCTGTCGCCGGCGGTGAGCTCGAACTCCTGATCGCCGAGCCGGAACCGGAAGTCGCCGCGGAGGATGACGCACACCTCCTGCGAATCGCCGTGCGTGTAGCTGTCGCTTCCCTCACCGTGGCCGGGCTCGTACTCCGAGACGAGCACCTCGACGTTGCCGAGCGGGGGCTGCGTGATGCGGAAGTGCCGCACGTCGTTGCCCGCGGCCAGCATGGGGCGCTCCTCCTTGCGGAGCATCGTGCCGAGGGTGGGCTGAGCGCTGAAGAGCTCGGTCCACGGGATGCTGAACGCCCCGGCGATCCGGCGGACGACGTCCAGGCTCGTGTTGGCCTGGCCGTTCTCGATCTGGCTCACGTAGCCGGCGCTGATCGATGCGCGTCGTGCGAGCTCGCGCGTCGACATCTTGCGCAGGGCGCGCAGTTCCCGCACGCGGGGGCCGAGATTCGCGTCGTCCATCGCTCTCCTGGGGTGTCGGTAATCACACTGATCGGTGTCAGTAAGCAGAGCGTATACCGGGCGAGCGCGTCGGAAATTGCTGATGTGTTTCGTGTGTGTAACCGAGTTCCCGGCGCCACATACAGCAGCGAGGACGCGCACCTGCACGGTCCGGAGCCCCCGACACCGTGCAGACGTGCACCCTCGCGCCTTCAGGGCCGCGCGACCGGGCTGATCACCAGCTCGTCGATACGCACGTGCGGGGGCGCATCGATGATGAAGCGCACCGTTCGCCCGATGTCGTCGGGAGTCAACATCCGCTCGCGGGCGTCCGCATCCGGCACTTCGGGCCGGAGGCTCAAGAACTCCGTGTCGACGTCGCCCGGGCACAGGTGGCACGCGCGGATGCCGGCGGCAGCCTCCTGCGCGTTCAAGGTCTCGCAGACAGCGGCGAGCGCGCGCTTGCTGGCGCTGTAGGCGACACCCGCGACGGGCGAGAAGCGCCAGGCTGCGATCGACGACACCACGACGACGACGGCCGAACCGGATGCCCGGAGGTCCGGGAGCGCTGCGTCGATCACGTGGATGACGCCGTGGAGGTTCGTGTCGATGACCTGTTCGACCTCGCTGACCGACTGGTTCTCCCACGTCCGCCGCGGCGAGTTGAGGCCGGCGGCGAGGACGAGCTCGTCGATGCGGCCCCACCGATGACGGATCTCGTCACGCGCCGCACTCACCGCGCCCGTGTCCCGGGCGTCGAACGGCAGCACGATCGCCTCGCCGCCCGCATCCGCGACCTCGCGCGCCGTCTGGGCGAGCACGTCGTGGCGCCGTCCGCTGAGCGCGAGGCGCCGGTCGGGGGCCAGGGCCAGCGCGGCGGCGCGGCCCATCCCGCTGCCGGCTCCGGTGATCCATGCGACGCGTCGCTGGGAGGCGATGGTGGAGGTCATGCCCGGGCCGCCATCTCGTACGCGCGCTGGGGGAACTGGGTCGCGAACTTGCCGCCGCTCACATCGAGCAGCGTGCCCGTGACGTAGCGCGAGGCATCGCTCGCGAGGAAGCAGACGGCGTCCGCCACCTCGCGCGGGTCACCCCAGCGCCGCAGCGTGAGCGTGTCGAGCAGGCGACGCTGCTCGTCGTGCGGCTTGTCGGCGAAGCCGTTCATGTCGGTGGGGATCATGCCCGGAGCGTACGCGTTCGCGGTGATCCCCCAGGGGCCCAGTTCTCCCGCGAGTGTTCTGGTGAACTGGACGACAGCGGCCTTGGATGCCGCATAGGCCGCACCGCCGACACTGGGGACGATGGCCGCGAACGAGGCCGCGTTGACGATGCGGCCCCCGCCCTGCCGCTTCATCGCGGGGATGACCGCATGGCAGGTGCGGAACGTGCCGGTGACGTTGACGTCGAAGACGCGGTTCCAGGTCTCGGCATCGGCGTCCTCGATGAGCCCGTCACCCAGGATGCCGGCGTTGTTCACCAGCACGTCGACGCGTCCGAACCGGCTCAGCGCAGCATCCACGGCCTGCCGCACCGAAGCGGACGACCGCACGTCGCACGCCAGCGAGGCACCGTCGAGTTCCGCGTCGCGGCGTGCGTCGTCGGCCCAGGCCACCGCATCTTCGGCGATGTCCGTCGCGACGACGACGGCGCGCTCGCGCATGAACGTCTCGGCGATGGCGCGGCCGATGCCGCGACCCGCTCCGGTGACGACGACGACCTTGCCGTCGAGATCCCACTGCATCGTGCTCTCCTCCGATCGGGGCCGCGCCTACGCGGCTCTCCTCGATGATGTCGCAGCGCGGCGGCGTTCGGCACCGACGAGCGACACGACGACGAGCCCGGGCGCGATCACGATGAGGGGCGGCAGCATCCATACGACGGTCGCGCTCACCCCGAGGCCCACCAGCACCAGCGATGTTCCGATCGGGTCGTCGACGACAATGCCGCGCCCCTCCCGCCAGAGGTCGATCCACCGCGCACCCGGCGTCCAGAGCGCCGCGGTTCGCAGCATCGCGACGGCGACCACGACCGCCAGTCCGCCGCTGATGATCGCGAAGACCGTCCCGCCGGGAAGCGCCCCCTGTGCCGCCCCGACCGCGTTCAGGGCGAGGAGCGCGATGACCACGGCGCAGGCCGCACCGAACCACCAGCCCGAACGCACTGCCTGGAGGCCGCGCAGAGCGAAGAGTCGGATCGAGTCGGGCTCGTCGTCGAGGTGTGCGCGGAAGTGCTGCACCCCTGCGCCGAAGGCCGGAGCCAGGGTCACGAGCGGCAGCGACAGGAGCGTCACCCCGATGCCGACCACGAACATCTCGCCGAACCCGGCGACGCCCGAGCCGCCGAAGACCGCGCGGCTCTCGGGCGATCCGTCTGTCCTGCGCGCGGAGGTCATCCCTTGAGCCCCTCCGTCGCGACGCCCGCCACCAGGTACCGCTGGAAGGCGAGGAAGAACAGCACCACGGGCACCAGGGCGAGGATCGCCATAGCCATCTGTGCGCCGTAGTCGCTGGTCGAGGTCTGGTCGACGTAAAGGCGCAGAGCCAGCGGCATCGTGTACATGCCCGGATCCTTGAGGTACAGGAGCGGCCCGAAGAAGTCGTTCCACGACCAGATGAACGCGAAGATCGAGCTCGTGACGAGCGCGGGTCGCATGAGGGGCAGGATGACGGCGGTGAAGGTGCGCGCATGGCCGGCGCCGTCGATGCGCGCGGCCTCGTCGAGATCGCGCGGCAGACCCCGGATGAACTGGATCATGAGGAACACGAAGAAGGCGTCGGCCGCGAGGAACTTCCCCAGCAGCAGCGGCCAGTAGGTGTTGATCATGTCGAGCTGATTGAACACGATGTACTGCGGAATGATCACGACGTGGAACGGCAGGAGCATCGTCGCGATCATGCACAGGAAGAAGACCTTGCTGCCGCGGAACCGGATGCGGGCGAACGCGTACGCCGTGACCGAGCACGAGAGCACGACCCCGACGACCGAGGCGACCGCGAGGATGAGGGAGTTCACGACGAACGTCCAGAACGAGACTCCCCCGATGCCGGCGAAGGCGGTCGCGTAGTTCTCGAGGGAGAAGCTCTCCGGCACGAGACTCACCGAGCCGATGATCTCGTTGCCCGGCTTGAACGACGACATCACCATCCACGCCGCCGGATAGAGGATGACGACGAGCACGGCGATCGCGAGCACGTGGAAGACCGCTGCGCTCCCCCGCGTGCGCCAGCCCCGCCCTCCCGCGTGCTCGCGGCCGCGTCGCCGCGACGACGAGTCGGTCGTGATGAGCTCGGTCTGGGTGATCGTGTTCGTCATCGTTCGTCCCCCGCATAGTGAACCCACGCCCGCGATGTGCGGAACAGCATGAGCGTGACCAGCCCGACGGCGATCACGAGCACCCAGGCCATCGCCGAGGCGTAGCCCATCTGGAAATCTCGGAATCCCCGCAGGTAGAGGTAGAGCGTGTAGAAGAGCGTCGACCCGGCCGGCCCACCGCTGCCGTTGGAGATGATGTAGGCCGAGTTGAACACCTGGAAGGCGTGGATCGTCTCGAGGAGCAGATTGAAGAAGAGCACGGGCGACAGCATCGGGATCGTGATCGAGAGGAACCGGCGCACCGGTCCGGCGCCGTCGACGGAGGCCGCCTCGTACAGCTCGGGCGGCACCTGCTTCAACCCCGCGAGGAAGATCACCATCGGCGCGCCGAACTGCCACACCGTCAGCAGGATGAGCAGCGGCAGCGTGCGCGCCGGGTCGCCCACCCATCCGCCCTCCGAGGCGGGTGGCCCGCCGAAGAACGAGCCGATCTGCGCGACGATGCCGTCGTCGATGAACATCGCCTTCCACACGATCGCGATCGAGACGCTGCCGCCGATCAGCGAGGGCAGGTAGAACGCCGACCGGTAGAACCCCTGGCCCCGGCGCGGTGCGTTCAGCAGCAGCGCCACACCGAGCGCGGCAACGAGCTTCAGCGGCGTACCGACCAGCACGTAGATCCCGGTGACCTTGACCGCCTGCAGGAAGTTCGGGTCGGAGAACATGCGCGTGTAGTTGTCCACGCCGATGAACTCGGGATCGTTGAACAGGTTGTAGTCGGTGAACGACAGCACGAGCGAGGCGACCATCGGCCCCGCGGTCAGGGCGAAGAACCCGATGAGCCACGGGCTCAGGAAGAGATAGCCGGCACGCGTCTCGCGTCGAGCCCGCACGGTCGAGCCCGCACGAACCGGGACGACGGCTGCAGCAGTCATGGCTTGTTCCTTTCTCCTGCGAACCGGCGTCTCGGCCGTACGGCAGGGTCGTGCGGAGCGGTCAGGAGCCGAGCACCAACGAGATCTCCGAGAACAGCTCCTGCGCGAACTGCTTCGTGGTCAGGTCGCCGTACCTCAGCTGCTCGTGCAGCTCTCCCCACTTGGCCTCGATGGTGCCGTAGCCCGCGGGGAGGATCGGGTAGCTCGCCGTCAGCTCATCGTCGATGGATGCGAGGTAGTCGAGGTTGACGGTGTCGGCTGCGGTCTGATCGATCGCATCACGTCCAGCCTCCGTCGGCGGTGTGCCGAGCGACGTACCGAAGATCGTCGCGACCTCGGGCGAGGTGGTGAGGAAGTTCACGAAGGCAGCAGCGGCCTGCTGCTGGTCGGAGTTCTTCGCCACGCTCAGCAGCATGCTCGGCTTGGGCGCGAGCACATGCTCGTCCTGGCCCTTCTCGAGCGGCGGCTGCACCATGCCGATGTTCTCGGTGCCGGCATCCGTCATGCCCTGCAGCACCGTCGTCGAGAAGTTGAACCAGATCGCCGTCTCACCGGCGAGGAAGCCCCCGCTGGGCGAGAGGGCGACGCTGCGCTCGACGGGGTAGAAGTCGCCGTCGTCGCGGAGGTCGGCGGCAGAGTCGAGGTACTCGATCACATCGTTCTCGTCGAACGCGGGCGCACCGTTCTCCTCGAAGACCGGGTTGCCGTCCTGCATGAGGTGGTAGATGAAGTTCGGGAGGCCGCCCGTGTAGTCCTCCGCCCCGTAGATCCGGGGTTCGGATGACGCTCCCGCCGCGTTGACCTCGAGGACGAAGTCGTTGAACTCGTCCCAGGTCATGTCGTCGGTCGGATAGTCGATGCCGAACGAGTCGAGGATGTCCTTGTTGTACATCATCGACCAGGCGTTCGTGCCCAGCGGGACGCCGACGAGTTCGTCGTCGACGGTTCCCGATCCCAGCACCTGATCGTTGACGCCGTCGAGCGGGAGCAGTGAGTCGCGGTAGGGCGAGAGATCGGCGAGCAGACCCTTGCTGGCGTATTCGCCGAGGTAGCCGGCATCCATCATCACCACGTCGGGAAGCGACTTTCCCGCCGCCTCGGTGTTGCGCGCAGTCCAGTAGTCGCCCCAGGCGTTGAAGTTGCGCACCACCTCGACGTTCGGGTACTGCTCGTTGAAGAGCGCCACGACCTCTTCGAAACGGGCGGCACGGTCTTCGTTCCCCCACCACGAGAAGCTGATCTTCGCTGCGGTCTGGTCGTCGAAGGTGATCTCCTCGGGGGCGGCGTTCGAGCCGCTTCCCGTGCCGCAGCCGGCGAGCAGAAGTGCTGCGGCTCCGACGAAGGCGAGCGATGCGGGCAGTCTCTTGATCATGATTCCTCCTCATTGAGCGGGCATGGGCCCGGGGTGTCGATGGCGGTGGCCGGTCGAGAGCCGGCCGAGGTCAGTCGGTGTCGGTTCCCTGGACGAGTGAGCGGATCGTCTCGACGGGCAGCTTGGGTTTCCGGGCTTCGGTGAGCAGGCCGTTCCGCTCCTGCATGGTGTCGGTGAGCTGCGTCCAGCACCAGCCGGCGAGCCCGTCGGGTCGGCCGGTGAAGCCTCGCGTGCCCGACTGCACCGCGCGGAGGATCGCCGCGACCATCCGGCCGTACTCCTCGGCGCCGCGCGCTTCGGAGTAGCCCCAGGAATCATCCGGGCTCGCATCAGCCGCCCACTTCACCCCGCCGAACTCGGTCAGCATGACCGGCTGTCCGCTGTCGGCCGTTCCGGGCAGACGCACGCGGCGACCGGCCGGGCCGATGCCCGAGACGAGCTTGCGCAGCTCGACCGCGTCGACGTCGTAGCGGCGGGCGAGGATGCCGCCGTCCGCCTCGTAGTCGTGCAGGGTCCACAGGTCGGAGGTACCGAGCTCCCACCCGTCGTTGGAGATGACGGGCCTGGTGGGGTCGAGCGCCTTCGTCAGGTGGAACAGCGCTTCGGCGAAAGCCCGCTGATCCGAGCGCGAGGCGATGTGCTGCACGCCCCAGCTCTCGTTGAGCGGCACCCACGTGATGATGCTGGGGTGCGCCCGGTCGCGGAGCACGGCTTCCGTCCACTCCGCGGTCGTCCGCTGCACGGCTCGCTCGTCGAACGTGTACGTCGCGGCCATCTCGCCCCACACCAGGAGTCCGAGCCGGTCCGCCCAGTACAGGAACCGGTCGTCCTCGACCTTCTGGTGCACGCGCACCGAGTTGAAGCCGAGCTCGGCGATCAACTCGGCCTCGCGTCGCAGTGCGTCGGGCGAGGGGGCCGCGAGGTGAGACTCGGGCCAGTACCCCTGACTGAGAACCGACCGCAGCGTCACCGGGCGGTCGTTGAGCAGCAGCGCGCCGTCGCTCCAGGAGACGCTGCGCAGACCGAGGTAGCTCGCGACGGCATCCGTTCGGCCACCGTCATCCGTCAGTTCGATCCAGGCGTCGAGCAGGGTGGGCCGGTCTGGGCTCCAGAGCAGGCGTTCGTAGTTCTGACCGTTTCGCTGTCCGTCCAGGGCGATCGTCAACGTCGCCCTCGTGCCGCTCGTCCGCATGGTCGCGGCGGCGAGCTCCCGACCTTCGTGCGCGATGCGGACGCTCGCGCTCGCGCGACCGGGCCGGCTCAGTCGGAGCTCGAGGGTCACCGTGCCGTCGGTGAGGTCGTTGGTCCAGTTGAGCGCGGTGATGTGCTGCGGCGCGACGGACTCGAGCCACACCGACTGCCAGATCCCCGTCGTGCGGTGGTACCAGATCGAGTGGGGCTGTTCCTCCCAGTCCTGCTTCCCTCGAGGCTGCGCGAGGTCGTGCGGGTCGTCCTCGGCGCGCACGACGATGACATGCTCGCGAGCGTCACCGTCGAGCGCGTCGGTGATGTCGACGGCGAAGGGGGTGTGGCCGCCCTCGTGGCTGCCGACCATCTGCCCGTCCACCCAGACGGTGGCCCGATAGTCGACGGCACCGAAGCGCACAATCGCACGCTGCTCCGACCGGTGTCCGGCGGCGGCGAGGTCGGCGTCGGTCAGCGTCCGGCGGTACCAGACGATCGGATGGAACCCCGTCTCGCCGACGCCCGAGGCCGGCGACTCGGGCGGGAAAGGCACGAGGATGCTGCCGGCCAGGTCACGGCCGTCGAACCACCGCTCGGCGACGCCTCGGTCGTCATCGTCGTGAGCGAACCCCCACTCCCCGTCGAGCAGGAGGAACGAGTCGCGCACGAGCTGCGGACGCGGCCGCGCCGGTTCGAGCGTGCTCGCACGCACCGTGTCGGGCTCTCGACCGGCATCCTGCTCCACTGCATTGACTCCCTCTGCCGGCATCGATGCCGGCGTTGTCACTGACCCGCCCGCAGACGGGATGGAAACCGCTTTCCGTCCCACGTTGAACTACACGATAGTTCCACGCTGAACTAGAGTCAACAGCGACCCTAGGAACTGCTCGACAGGAGCCTGCATGACCCGCGTCACACTCGCCGACGTCGCCGCTCGTGTCGGCGTGAGCGCGAAGTCCGTCTCCAACGTCGTGAACGGAACGGGATGGGTCGGCGACGAGATGCGACGGCGCATCCTCGCTGCGATCGACGAGCTGGGGTACCGACCGAACCTCGCCGCACGGCAACTGCGGAACGGGCGCAGCGGACTGATCGCGCTCGTCCTCCCCGATCTGCGAGAGCCCTACTTCGCCGAGTTCGCGTCGCAGTTCGTCACCACCGCGCAGACCCGGTCATTGACGGTTCTCATCGCGCAGACGGGCGGCGCCCGTGCCGCGGAGCTGGCGATGATGGCCGGCGAGGGCTTCCCCGCGCTCGACGGGATCGTGATGAGTCCGCTAGCCCTGACCGCCGACGATGTGCGCGACCGGCCGAGCGTTCCTCCGCTCGTGCTGATCGGAGAGCAGGCCGAAGAGCTCGTGAACCCTTCGGTGCATCACGTCGGCATCGACAACGTCTCGGCGGCGGCAGCAGCCACCACGCAGCTCATCGAGCAGGGGCGACGTCGCATCGCCGCGGTAGGCGTGCAGGAAGCCGGGCCCACTGCCACCTCTCGACTCCGATTCGAGGGGTACCGGCGAGCGCTGGCCGCAGCGGGCATCGCCGACGACCCGGCGCTGTACGCCTCGGTCGATCAGTTCAACCGCGCCGAAGGATCGACGGCAGTCGCACGCCTTCTCGCGAGCGGAACCGATGTCGATGCGTTGTTCTGCTTCAGCGACAGCCTCGCCCTCGGCGCGCTGTACACCCTCGGCACCCACGGCATCTCCGTGCCGGACCGCGTGCAGGTCATGGGCTTCGACGACATCGAAGAGGGGCGCTTCCACATCCCCGCGTTCTCGACCGTCGACCACGGTGTCGAGCAGGCGGCGGCGTCGATCCTCGACATCCTGAGCGACGCGACCACGCAGGCCGGCGTGCACCATCAAGTGCCGTACCGCGTGATCACCCGCTGATCCCCCACCGAGGTCCCACTTCGGCCGGGAATTCCGGCTCGGTAACCGGCCCAACCGGGACCTCGGATGCGAAGGATGCAGGGGGCCCGGCGGATGCAGCGAGGGTCAGGGCGCGGCGGCGAGGATGCGTTGCGCAGCCTTGACCATCGCGATGTCGATGAAGGTGCCGTCGTCGAGCACGAACGCGCCCGTGCCGTCGGCGGCCGCCGTGCGCACCCGCTCGACGATGCGCCGCGCGCGCTCCACCTCGTCGGCGTCGGGGGTGAAGACCCGCCGGATCACCTCGATCTGCCGCGGATGGATGGCCGTCCGCCCCGCGTAGCCGAGCGCACGACCGACCCGGCAGCTCGCCTCCAGGCCCTCGAGGTCGGCGACGTCCGCCCACACCGCCATGAGCGGCAGCGGCAGACCGGCCGCCGCCACGGCGTTCACGACCCGCGCGCGCGACCACGCGAGCCCGGGCTCCCCCTCACGCCCGGCGGGCACGCCGATCTCCGCGCGCAGGTCGGCCTCGCCCACCGCGACCGACGCGACCCCGGCCTGCGTGATCTCGAACGCCCGCTCGATCGCGAGCGCCGACTCGAGCAGGGCATGGATCTCGCGCCCGGGTGCGGCGGCTCGGACCGCCGCGACGTCATCCGCCGACTGCGTCTTCGGAAGGCGGATGCCGAACACCGCGGGCAGATCCGCGACAGCAGCGACGTCCTCGTCGTGCGTCCGTGCGCCCCGAGCGTTCACCCTGACCTGCACTGCCGGCGCGGCAGCCCCTCGCGACGCCCACGCCGCGGTGAAGTCGGCGAGCGCAGCCCGCGCCGATGCCTTGCGCGAGGGTGCCACGGCGTCCTCGAGGTCGACGATGACGGCATCCGCTCCGGCATCCAGCGCCTTCTCGAAGCGCTCGGGGCGGTCGGCGGGCGCATACAACGCGACCACGATCGGGCGGGTCATGCGACCGATCCCTCGGCACGCATGCGGGCGATGTCGTCGTCGGTGTAGCCGAGCGAGGCGAGCACCTCGGCGGTGTCGGCGCCGTGAGCCCGACCGGTGAACGCGATCGTCGACTCGTCGCGCGACATCCGGAACAGCGGTCCCTGCATCGCCATCTCGCCGAGATCGGGGTCGTGGATGCGGTGGACCGTGCCCAACGCCTGGAACTGCGGGTCCGCGACGATGTCGGAGGGGTCGTACACCGGGGCGACGGCGGCCTGCGCCGCTTCGAACGCCCCGATCACCTCGTCGCGCGTGCGCTGCGCGATCCAGCTGCCGACGGCCTCGTCGAGCTCGTCGGCGTGCTGGGCCCGGCTCGACCCGCTGGCGAACCACGGCTCGGCGGCGAGGTCGGGACGGCCGACGAGGGTCACGACCCGTTCGGCGATCGACTGCGCGCTCGTCGACACGGCGACCCACGAACCGTCGGCCGTGCGATACGTATTGCGCGGCGCGTTGTTCGCCGATCGATTGCCGGTGCGGGGCTGCACGGTCGCGAGCTGATCCCAGCGCGTGATCTGCGGGCCGAGCATCGCGAGGATCGGCTCGATGATCGCGACATCCACCTCCTGCCCGCGGCCGTCGCGGTCGCGGGCGTGCAGCGCGGTCATGATCGCGTAGGCGGTCGCGAGTGAAGCGATGCCGTCGGCGAGGCCGAACGGCGGAAGGGTCGGCGGCCCGTCGGGCTCGCCCGTCGCGGCGGCGAACCCGCTCATCGCCTCGGCGAGCGTGCCGAATCCGGGGCGACTGCGGTACGGCCCGATCTGCCCGAATCCGGTGACGCGGGCGAGTACGAGGCCGGGATTCTCGGCAGACAGCTCGTCGTACCCGAGTCCCCAGCGCTCGAGGGTTCCGGGGCGGAAGTTCTCGACGACGACGTCCGCGGTGCGGGCCAGGCGCAGGAACGCCTCGCGCCCGTCGGCGGTGTGCAGGTCGATCGCGACGGTCCGTTTGTTGCGGCCGAGCGTCTTCCACCACAGGTTCTGGCCGTCCTTGCTCGGACCGTGACCACGTGCCGGGTCGGGCTTGGTCGGATGCTCGACCTTGACGACCTCGGCTCCCATGTCGCCGAGGTGCATCGCCGCCATCGGGCCGGCGAAGAGGGTCGAGGCGTCGATGACGCGCAGTCCGTCGAGCGGGGTCACGAGCGGTCCTCCCAGCAGACGCGGAATCCGATCGAGGGCGACGCGTCCTGGCCGAGTCCCGGCAGGAGAAGCTTGGCCGAGAACTCCGGCGTCTGCACGCCGCCGTCGAAGTACCAGTCCGAGCCCTCGCTGCGGTGGGCGCTGCCGCCCTTGAGCATGACGAAGCGGGTGCGGCCGTCGGAGTGCTCCGACTCGGTCCAGTTCCACACCTCCGGCGTGCGCCGCCGGAACGACGGATCGGATGCCGCGAGCTGCCACTCGTCCTCGGTGGGGAGACGTCCGCCGACCCATGCGGCGTACTCCCGGGCCCGCGCGAAGGTCACCCGCGTCGCCGGACGCTCGGGGTCACGGGCCTCCGCGTCTTCGCCGATCGCGTCGAGGAACCGCGCGTACTCGGCCTCGGTCACCTCGGCCGCCCCGACGCGCACGGGATGCCGCACCTCGACGATGCGTTCGAGCGTCCGCTGATCGTGCAGGCGGGGCGGCAGCGGCTTCCACTCGTCGACGTAGGGTGCGCCCTCGTACATCCCGGTCTCGCGCGCACGGAACCGCACCGTGAGCAGGTGCGTTCCGGGCGTCACGGTCACTGTCTGGACCTCATCCCGCACGCCGGTGTCGCGCATCGGCCCGGCCCACGCCGGAGCGGTGAGGCGCCGAGCTCGGCGGTGCGGGAACGACCCGTCCGCCACCGGCGGCTCATCGCGCAGCGCGGCCTTTACCTCCGCGACGACCGGCGGCACGTCGGCGTCCGCCGTGTCCGCGGCATCCCCGGCCATTCGGACTGCGGCGGCGACGCCACCGGCCGGCACCGTCACCGACGACACCCGATCGCCGGGCTCGTGCAGCGGCACCCACCGGCCCCCCGACTCGAGCTCGAACTCGACGTCGGCGCCCGACGTGTTGACGAGGCACAGCAGCGTCACCCCGTCGAGCTCGAACGCCGACCCGAATACCGGCGCGTCGTGCACGGCAAGAGGCGTCCACTCCCCCTCGACCAGCCAGCGGTGCATGCCGCGCTGCACGGGCAGCATCCGTCGAAGGGTCGCGGCGTCGCGGTCGCTCCACCCGACCCAGACGCCGAAGACGACCTCCCACACCATCACGCCGACGCCGTTGAGCCATGCCGAGCGCAGCTCTTCTGCGTGGTCGCGGTGCCACCGGCGGATGTGGTGCTGCATGTGTCGGCGCTCGAACCACCGGGCGCGCAGCACGCCGGGCACCTCCGAGTCGGCGAACCACTGCGCCCACGACAGGGTGTGGTCGGCGATGCGCTCGGTCGCGAGCTTCGACTCGCCCTCCAAGCCGATGCCCGGGCGCGCAGCGTCCAGGGCCGCGACGAGATCGGGGTCGGCCTTCCGCAGCGTGTCGAGGAAGACGCCGTCTGCGCCGAGGCGCCGCACCGTCGCGGCGAGCTCCGCGGCGTCGCCTCCCGAGCGCCGCGTGCCGACGTCCCACGGGTTGTAGTCGACGAACACGGCCACACCGGCAGCGCGCAGCGCCTCGGCGGCTTCGACGAGCCCCGGCACGGCGTAGAAGTCCCACTGGTTGCGGTCGTCGATGCCGATGACGGGGTAGGCGTGCCACAGCACGATCCCGTCGAGACCGCCGAACCGGCGCTGCGCGTCGGCGATGAAGCGTTCCGGCGTGAAGCGCTGCTCGTCGAAGTCGAAGAACAGCTCGTCCCAGAGCCAGACCTGGGCGACCGTGAAGCACCGGCTCGCCCACGCGGACTCGGGCTGTTCGTAGCGGGTCGGCACGCCGTGCCGTTCGCGAGCGCCTTCGCGCCACGTCGTCAGCTGGGCACGCCATGCACCGAGGTCGGCCGGATCCGTCGGCGCGACGAAGATCTTCGCGTCGTCGAGCACGACCGCGGCGTCGCCCGAGCGCACGTCGGCATCGAGCGGCACCGGCGTCGGGCGGTCGATCTCGCGCGGGACCAGGGGATCGAATCCACCGCTCACGGTCGGTTCTCCTTCCGGAAGGCGGCGACCTCGTCGGCTGTGGGCACCGCGTCCTGCGCACCGGGGCGCGTGACGGCAAGGGCGGATGCCGCAGCACCGGCGCGCGCGGCATCCGCGAGCAGACGGAGATCGACGGCGTCGGGGCGGCGTCCGGAGGCGGCGAGCGCGGCGGCCAGCACACCGCAGAAGGTGTCGCCGGCGCCCGTCGTGTCGACCGGCGTCACGACATGGGCCGGCACCTCGGTGCGCTCGTCACCGCAGACGACCAGGCAGC
This sequence comes from Microbacterium sp. AISO3, assembly GCF_002204305.1. Classification (NCBI taxonomy): domain Bacteria; kingdom Bacillati; phylum Actinomycetota; class Actinomycetes; order Micrococcales; family Microbacteriaceae; genus Microbacterium; species Microbacterium sp. AISO3. Next base: position 60,880 of record NZ_NHRF01000231.1, read on the forward strand.
CGCGAGAACCGAGCGTGACGACGAGTCCGCGCACCGTGCGGGCGAGGTCGGCGATGGCCTCGTCGAGGTCTCCGACGCCCGCCGCCTCGAGGGCCTCGTGCTCGTTCACGACCAGCACGTCGGTGGCCGCGAGCAGTTCGTCGCGGCGGGCGGCGAAGGGTGCGGACGGCGCAGCGTTCAGCACGTGCCAGGCTCCCTCGCCCCGGGTCGCTGCGGCGTCGCGTACCAGAGCCACCGGAATCTCGAGCTGCGTGAGCAGAACCGAGGCTGAGGCGACGACGGCGCGTTGCGCGTCGCTCAGGGAATCGCGCGCGGCGTTGGCGCCGGCGGCGACGACGATGGCGTTCTCGCCCGATGCATCGACCGAGATGAGCGCTGTTCCGGTCACCTCGTCGACCTGCACCACTCCCGAGACGTCGATGCCGTCGGCCTCGAGCGCCGTGCGCAGCGCCTCGCCCACGGCATCCGTTCCCACCGCGCCCACGAAGGCGACCTCCGCTCCCCCGGCACGCCGGGCGGCGACGGCCTGGTTCGCACCCTTCCCCCCGCCGGTCCGGACGAGCGACGATGCGAGCAGCGTCTCGCCGGGAGCGGGGATGCGGGCGACGCGGGCGACGACGTCCTGGTTGATGCTGCCGACGACGACGACGCTCACGAGGTTCCCTCCGCGAGCGCGACCGTCCGCTCGGCGAGCTCGCGGATCGATCGCTGCGGTCCGCCGGGCATCGAGGTCGCGATGCTGTCGTTCAGCGGCGCGGTCCAGGCAGGCCCGACGCCGTCCGCTCCGAGCAGGCCGCCGAGCACCGAGCCGACCGTGGCGCCGACCGAGTCGGTGTCCCAGCCGCCGGCGACGGCGAGCGCGACGGCGGCACCGAAGTCGCGATCGTGGGCCTGCAGCGCACAGGCGGTGAGCGCGGCGTTGTTCAGCGTGTGCACCCAGTGCATCCCGGCGAACTCGCCGTGCAGGGCGTCGAGCGCACCCGCCGTCGTGAGCTCGCGCGTGGCGAGCGCTCGGCCGGTCTCGCGTCCGAACCGTACGGCCGCGGCCAGGCGGGAGGCGGGCGGCACGACGGTGTCGGCGGCATCCAGCACGGCATCCGTCGAGTCGGCGACGAGGGATGCCGCGCAGAGAGCGGCCGCCCACATGGCGCCGTACAGGCCGTTGCGGGTGTGGCTGAGCCGCGCATCGATCCACGCCGAGTGGGCCGCGGCCCGGACATCGCCGGGGTGCGCCCACCCGTGCACGTCGGCGCGGATGAGGGCGCCGATCCACTCGCGGAACGGGTTGCGGTGGGTCGCGGTCTCGGGCACCGGCCGGGCGTCGAGGATGTTGCGGTACGCAGCGCGTTCGGCGGTGAACACCCGCCCCGCCGGCAGGGCCGCGAGCCAGGCCTCGGCGACATCATCGGTCGTCAGCGCGGAGCCGTGCCGCTCGAGCAGGTCGAGGGCGAGGAGCGGGAAGTTCAGGTCATCGTCCTCGGGCATCCCGGCGATGTTCTCGACGAGCGAGGTCGGGGCGGAGCGGCGGTTCCAGGGCCAGCGCTCCGCGACATCGGCGGGCAGGCCGCGCGCGGTGAAGTAGCCGCTGATCGGCCAGTTCCCCGTGGCACGCGCGATCTGCTCGATGCCTTCGCGCGGGATCTTCTCGACCGGCTTGCCGAGCAGGCACCCCGCCGATCGGCCCAGCCACGCGCCGTGTACGCGGTCGAACGCAGCGCCGCGGTCAGCGCTCGGCTCGGGTTGTGCGGGAAGCAGTGCTTCGATCGCTTCCCACTCATCGGGTTCGTCAGCGCTCGGGCGCTGCAGTGCCTGCAACTCATCGAGCACGCGACGCGCCGCCGCGCGCAGTTCGGCGGATGCCGGTGTCGCGCTGGCTCCGGAGGGAGCGAGGACCGTCGCTCCGCCGGCATCCGCCCAGCGCCGTTCGATCGCCGACAGCTCGTCGTCGGGCACCCCCTGCTCGCGCAGCGCCGCGAGTTCCGCCGGCACCAGGTCTTCGGGCTGAGCCCACGTCAGTCTCACGCCTCTGCCCCCACCGACAGCAAAGACGTCAGCGACTCTGCACGCGCGGCAGCCCGCTCGGCATCGGCACGGGCGACGTCGCGCACGACCTCGACCATCGTGGTGACGACGCCATCGAGGTCGAGGCGGCTCGCGGTCACGACCTCGCGCACCCACTCCTCGGGAACGGCGGCGCTGCCGTGGAGCCCACCGCAGATCGCGCCCGCCATCGTGGCGATCGAGTCGGCGTCGCGGCCGTAGTTCACCGCGTCCAGCACGGCGGCACGCAGGTCGCCGTCGTGGGCGACGACGAAGCCGAGCGCGACGGGGAGCTCCTCGATGGCCTTCGTCCGCGAGGGAAGACGCGCGTCCATGGCCGGTGACCGGTAGGCCTCGCCCACGGTGTCGAAGGGCCGCACCGCGTCGCGGATGATGCGACCGAGCTCACGCGGATCGTCGGATCCGCCGGCGGCGCGGAAGGCGTCGACGGCCTCGAACACGGCGCGGATGGCGGCGGCGGTGCCGTCGTGCGCGACATCCATCACCGCCCGTCGAACATCGTCGACCGTTGCTCCCGGAGTGGCGGATGCGGCGACGGCGGCCGCGAACACGCCAGCGGCCTCGCGACCGTACGACCATTGGTGCGCGCCGGTGATGTCGACGGCCTCGGCATACGCGCCGCGCGGGTCGCCGATGTGCACGAGGCCGACGGGGGCCATGTACATCGTCGCGCCGCAGTTGACGACGTTGCCGACGCCCGCCTCACGGGGGTCGGCGTGGCCGTAGTGCAGCTTCATGACGAGCCACTTCTCGGCGAGGAACACGCGCTGCAGGATGAGCGCTTCGTCTTCGAGCTCAGGGATCCAGCGGCGCTCGCCCATCATGAGGGGCACGAGGTCGCTCGCGACGTCGTACGCGTCGAGGTGCCGGCGCTGCTTGGCGTACACCTCGATGAGCGCGTGGGTCATGAGGGTGTCGTCTGTGACGTGTCCGTCGCCCTTGTGGTACGGCGCGATGGGGCGAGCCGTGCGCCAGTCGGGCAGGAAGGGACCGACGATCCCCTCGACACGTCCGCCGTGCCGCTCCTCGATCTGCTCCGGGGTCCAGCCCTCCGTCGCACCGCCGAGCGCATCGCCCACGGCGGCTCCCGCCAGTACTGCTGCCACCCGATCGTGCAACACGTCCATTACGTCCCTCTCTTCGTTCGAGCGTGTGAGGCGGGGGCGGATCGGATCGACCCGCCCCCGCGGATCGTCAACCGGCGACGTCGGTCCAGCCGTCGCTGAGCTGCGCGGCGAGCTGGTCGCGGTCGATCTGGTTCGCCAGGTACTGCTGGAACGCCGGCGTCGCGATCGTGTCCTTCCACTCGGTGTACTTCGACACCTTCAGGAACGGCGGACCTTCCAGGCCCTCGCCCGACGCCAGCACCTGCTTCCAGGCAGCGTCGTCGCCGGCGAGCTCGGCGACCTGCGTGCGCGCGGCACCCGACGAGGGGATGAGCGCATCGGCGTAGGCGATCTTCGCGAGGTTCTCGCCGTCCATGAAGAAGTTCAGGAACTCCGCCGACTCCTCCACGTGCTCCGAGTCGATGTTCACCGAGTACGTCTGCGGGTTCGCGGCCTGGATGGCACCGGCCGATCCTTCGAGCGGCGGAAGCGCGACCCAGTTGAGGCCCTCGGGAGCGTCCGCTGCGATGTTGGTCGCCTGGAACGAGCCCTGCACCGTCAACGCGACCTTGCCGCCGTAGAACGACGGGAGCACGTCCGAACCCGACTGCGTGAGCGAGGTCGGGTCGATCGACCGGTCGGTGTAGGCCATCTCGTGGATGCGCTCGGGCACGGCGAGCTCGTCGTCGCCGACCTCGATCGTCACGTCGTCGCCCTCGCCGTCGAAGTAGCCGCCGTCGAAGCCCATCGACAGGCTCATCATCGTCGCGGTGGGCGAACCGAGACCCCAGCCGAGGCCGTAGTGGTCTGCCGTCGTCGTCGCCTTCGCGATCTCCTGGAGCTGATCCCAGGTCATCGTGTCGCCCGTGGGTACCTCGACCCCGGCCTCGGCCAGCAGGTCGGCGTTCGCGAACGCCATGTACGACTGGAGCGTCGAGGGGTACGCGACGATCTGACCGTCGTGGGTCACCGACTCCCAGATGCCGTCGGAGATGTCCGACTTCAGCTCGGGGTCGATGAGGTCGGTCAGGTCGGCGAGGTAGCCGTCGGCCGCGAACGACACGATCGAGCTCGCCTCGAAGTGGATGATGTCGGGCGCGGTGCCGCCCGAGAACTGGGTGATCAGCTTGTCGTAGGTGCCGTCCCAGCCGGCCTGGATGATCTTGACCTGGACGTCGTCGTGCTCGGCGTTCCAGGCGTCGACGATCTCGCTGATGGCTGCCTGAGTCGCGGGCTGGTCCGAGAGCGACTGGAACTGGAGGGTGACGACGTCGCCGTCTCCCCCGCTGTCGTTCGCGCTGCCCTGCTGGCATCCTGCGAGCGCGACGGCTGCGATGCCCACGAATGCGACGGCGCCGATGCCGCGGATTCTTCTCATGGTGTGGCCTTTCTGGTTTTCGGGTTTCGTCGTCACGGGGAGGTCAGCCCTTGACGGCACCGGCGAGCATGCCGCCGGTGAGCTTCTTCTGCAGGATCCCGAAGATGATGAGCGACGGGATCGTGGCGAGGATGGCGCCGGCGGCCAGCGGCCCCAGCTGGGTCTGCCCCTCGGCGCCGAGGAACGAGCGCAGCGCGATGGGCAGCGTGTACAGCTCCGGGCTCTGGATGAGTACGAGCGCGAGGAAGAACTCGTTCCAGGCCGAGACGAAGGTGAACATAGCCGTGGCGACCAGGCCCGGCATCAGCAGAGGCAGGATCACGGTGCGAAGGATCGTGAACCGGCCGGCGCCGTCCATCTCGGCCGCTTCCTCGAGCTCCGGTGGGATCGCCGCGACGTACCCCTGCAGCATCCAGAGCGTGAACGGCATCGTGAAGGTGACGTAGACGAGGATGAGGCCGAAGAGGGTGTCGTTCAGCTGCAGGCTCCGCAGCACGAGGAACAGCGGGATGATGATGAGGATCGTCGGGAACACCTGGCTCACGAGGATCCACACCGTGCCGGCCGCGCGCAGCCGGCCCTTCAGCCGGGCGAGCGCGTAGGCCATCGGCATCGACAGCAGCACCGCGACGATCATCGTGACGATCGAGACGAGCACCGAGTTGCCGGCCGCGGTGATGAGGTTCTGCCGCTCGAGCGCGGCGATGTAGTTGCCGAAGTCCCACTGCTGCGGGATGAGGTTCACCGCGAGCGAGTTCAGCTCGCGTGTCGACTTGAACGACGCCGACAGCAGCCACAGCAGCGGAAAGCCCAGGAAGATCAGGTAGCCCGCGAGCGCCAGGTACATCAGGACGGTCGCGTACAGGGGGCGCTTGGTGGTCACTTGCGGGCCCCCTTGTTCTGCCGGAACTGGTTGATCAGGTACAGCGAGAGGATCACCAGGATCGCGACGACGAGGACGTTGCCCATCGCCGACGCGTACCCGATCTCGCGGTTGCGGAACGCCTCGAGGTAGGTGAACAGCGGCGGGATCATCGTGCGGCCGCCCGGGCCGCCCTCGGTCAGCACGTAGATCAGCCCGAACGAGTTGAACTGCCAGATGAAGTCGAGCGCGGTGACCGCGATGATGACGGGCCGCAAGGCGGGCAGCGTGACGTGCCAGAACCGGCGGACGACTCCCGCGCCATCGACGGCCGCAGCCTCGTGCTGCTCGGGGGCGATCGACTGCATGCCCGCGAGGAGCAGCACGGTCGTCTGCGGGATGCCTGCCCAGACGCCGACGACGATCACGGCCGGGAGAGCGGTCGAGAAGTCGCCGAGCCAGTTCACTCCCGGGATGCCGAGCCAGCCGAGCACGCCGTTGAGCGGGCCCGAGTTGGGGTTGTAGATCATCCGCCAGACGATCGCGATGACTACCGGCGGCATCGCCCAGGGGATGAGTGCGAGAACGCGGGTCAGGCCCTTCAGCCGCAGGTTGCTGTTGAGCAGCAGAGCAAGGCCCATCGCGCTCACCAGGGTGAGGAGGGCGACCGACCCCGCCCACACGATGCCGATGCCGAACGACTGCCAGAACCGACGGTCGCCGGCGAGCTCGATGAAGTTGTCGAGCCCGATGAACGAGATCTCGGCGTTGCGCGCGAGCGTGGCATCCGTGAATCCGAGGAGCACTCCGCTGACGAGCGGGATGACCGAGAAGATGATGATCGGCAGGAGCGCGGGGGCGACGAGGGCGATCGCCTCTTTGCGCTGCGCGCGGGCGCGCGGTCCGATCTGCCGGACGCGGGGTGGGCGCGAGGACGTCTTCGTCTCTGCGAGCGCGGTCATCCGTGTGCCCTCTCCTCATCGATGGGCTCGGGGCGCTGGAGCGCCGCGGGGACGGACGCCGACGTCGACCCGCGCACGACCAGCGCGGGCGGAACCGTGACGGTGCGGGCCGGCCGGGTGTCGTCGGCGATCCGGGCGAGGAGCATCTCGGCAGCGGCGCGACCGCGCTCCTTGGCGCCGAGGTCGACGCTCGTGAGCCCGGGGCGGACGACCTCGGCGAGCTCGGTGTTGTCGAGGCCGGTGACGGCGAGATCGGCCGGGACCCGCAGGCCGAGGTCTTCGGCGGCACGCAGGACTCCGACGCCGATCAGGTCGTTCGCCGCGACCACCGCTGTCGGCCGGTCGGGCCGGTCGAGAAGCGGGAGCGCCCCGTCGTAGCCCGCGGCGATCGTGAAGTCGGCGGCGTCGACGTGCCGCGTCCGCAGGTCGTCGTACCGGTCCACCGCCGCGATGAAACCGTCGCGGCGCATGACGCCCGGGGTGGTGTCGGTCGGGCCGTTGATGAACGCGATGTCGCGACGCCCGTGGGCGACGAGGTGGTCGACGACGAGCCGCATCGCCGTCGGAGAGTCGGCGCGCACGGTGTCGAAGTCGGCCGAGGCGGGCAGCCGGCCGAGGACGACGAACGGGATCGGAGCGGCGGCGAGTGCGGTGAGCAGCTGATCGGTGACGCGCAGGGGCGACAGGATCAGCCCGTCGACATAGCCGCGACCGAGGTCGCGGACGACATCCACCGAAGACGACGACGTGCCGGTCGACGACAGCAGCAGGCGGTATCCGGATGCGGAGACCACCTGTTCAACCGCGGCCATCATCTCGACGTAGACCGGGTTGCCGATGTCGGCGACGGCGAAGCCCAGCTGCAACGTGCGGCCCCGCTTCAGCGATTGCGCCGTGGCATCGGCGACGTAGCCGAGTTCACGCGCAGCATCCCGGACCTTCGCCGCGGTCTCGGGACTCGCGACGAGTCCGTTCAGCGCTCGCGACGCACTCGCGACGGAGACGCCGGCGCGGGCGGCGACCTGCGTGATCGTGACGCGGACCATGGCTCTCCCTCGAGCGGTTGTAAACGTTTCCAACGCTGGACGTTGTAAACGTTCTCACCCCCGACCCTCGCCTGTCAAGCATTCGGACCATCAGACCCTGGATCCGAGCCTGAGGTCGCGGCCGGCTCGCGCCGCGGGAGAGAACGCTGGCACGGGGATGGGAACAGCCCGGAGATCTATAGCCCTGGGGGGGTATACGGGGACCACGACGACGCGTCCTACGTAACCCGAGGGGCACGCGACGCCCGCTCGCACTGACCGCGGCCCGAATGACGCGAACGCTGGGGCGCATCCGGCCAGGCGGTTCCGATAGGACAGCGCGACGAACACAGCCATCACGCCGCGGACGAGACCACGGCGATGCGCTCACCACGGCACATGACCACGCGACGATGAGCCACGATCACGTCGGACACGGCGATCATGTGGGCCAGTTCCGGCAGTCGTTCCGGATCATACTGATCCTCGCGGGGATGTCGTGGTGGTGCGCCCCGGCGGACGCGTTCCCGCGGATGGGCGCATCGTGCAGGGCTCGGCCAGCATGGACGAGTCGATGATCACCGGGCAGGCCCGATCGGTGCGTCGCAGCGACGGCGACCCGCCGATCGCCGGCACCTCCGACCGAACCCAGGCCACCGTGGGTGACCTGATGCTCGTCGACCGCCGTCGTTACCTGAGCGCGAGGCTCACCCGCAGAGGCAAAGACACCCGATGTGGTGTTCGTCGACGAGTTCGCCCAGCCCACATCGACGAACAGCGACTCCGGCGATATCGCCGCATCGATGTCCGAAACTGCCCGGTCGGCGGGCCTCGGACTATGACTTGCCACTCAGTCCGTCGCCGGCTCGCAAGCGGCGCTGCCCTGATCGTGGGCCGTTCAAAGCCCCCGAGGACATTGTGACCTTCGCCGGCACGGCGATGCGGCGCGAGTCGTCGGGCGCGGCCACCGGCGAGGAGCTGCGATCGGCGCGAGCTCAACGCACCTACGGCATCCCACCCGACGACGTACGTCGCGCAGCCGTGGGCAATTCTATAGATCGTCCAGGGCGGCGCAATTGCACCATTCCGGAATTAGCGACCCTGTGTTGCGGCGGTGTCGTTTCAGGGCACCGCCGCAACCTCGTCTATGTCACCATGAAGCGCGAACAATACGTATTGCGTCGTCCAACGAAATATCGCTTCTTTTGCTTGCCGCGATGAGGTTACGAGCTGCTTTGACTACCACGATCGGCGGTGCGGGTGCGGCTTCAGAGACACGAGTCCCCGAACCGACACGGGTTTCGATGAGCCCCTCTCCCTCTAGAGTGCGATAGGCCTTCGCGACTGTGGCTGGTGATACAGCAAGGTCGCGTGCCAGCTGACGGACCGTGGGCAGTGATTCTCCGGCTGCAAGCTGGCCTGAGACGATGAGGCCACGGATCTGACTTCGAATCTGCTCGGACGGCGATCCTTCGCCTGAGGTGATCCCGATTCTCATGGCTGCGCGGCCGGTCGGCTCGTAACTAACATGCCCCTTACGGCCACGTACATCCAGCAAGCTAGCCCGGCTGTGGTAGCTGCCAGCCCCATGAACGCGAGAGCTTCGGCCAGCGCAGCGAACGTAGTCCCCGTCGAGAGGTTGGTATCCCCCTCAATTTCGACCCGTACAGATGAAGTGGCGCTAAGCGACTGGAAGACGAAACCAAGATGTAGCAGCAGGGCGCCGCTGGCGATAAGAACGGCGTTCCGACCCCGACCGAATCTAGCGGTTTGATCTGCGTCTCGGTCAGATCCCCAGGCTGGTCGAGCGATGCGGCGCATGTAGACATATAGTCCGGCGACCATGAAAAGAGCAAGGGCAAGCGCTGGCACCGAGTAGTGCCAACCGTAGATCTCAACCCGCGTCGTCGCCTCGCCGAACGACACATTGAAAACGCGGTACGCGCCCGCCTCATCGGGCTCCGAGACACCGCCGGCGGTAAGGGCAAGCACGACCATCAGCGTGAGAGCTGCGCCAAGACCGATGAACGCACTACGTGGGGCGAAGGTCCACACATGCCTCGGAGTGAGGTCGACGGTTGCACCAGGTGAGGCGCCTCGGTAGGAGACAAGCAAGACGACTACGGCGACGACTCCGCACATGATCGGATAGCCGAATCGTGCTTCCCATAGTGCGTCCGACAATCCGCGATGCGCGGCCATCGCGCCCATCCACAGCGCAACCAGTGCCAACGCCGCCACTGCGATGACGCTATCTACGCGTGACGCCGCCGTGGGCTTGTGTGGTCCAGATCGACGGGATCCGGCTACGAGCACGCTCACCAGCAGGGCCGCCAGGATCCAGGGGAGCCAGAGCCGGATGAAGATGAGCCAATCCATGGCTTCAGTGTACTAGGCATGCCGTACAAAGTGTACTAGCTGCTTAGAACAATAACTCCGGCGAGCTTCAGACTCGAGATTGATCGGCTGTCGCGGTCGAGCTGTCGGCACACCCGTCGACGCGCTGCCGCCGCCGCACAAGAATCTTGATCGTCAGACCGTGCCGGCATCCATTCTCTGAGGCCCTTCGTGAGGAGCGAGAGGATGGGCTGCATGGCGGTGGGCGACTTCGATCTGACGGTGGACGAGCTGCGAGCGGTTGTTGGATTCGCAGCTGCGTGCGCTACGCGCGTTTTACCGGAGTTTGCAGCAGCCGCGCCTGATGACTCTCGTCCGCAGGAAGCTCTGGACGCGGCGCACGTGTTCATTGCGGGCAGCCCGCGGTCGAACCTGCAACGGGTCTCGGCTTTCGCAGCGCACCGGGCCGCGAAAGAAGTCGAAGGCGAGGCGGCACAGCTCGCCGCGCTCGCCTGCGGCGATGCCGCCGCGTATCTTCACCCCATCGCGACGGCAACCCAGGTCGGCCACATCCTTCGAGCTGCCGCGTGCGCCGCACGAGTTTCCGAGTTGCGAACCGGCGCAGCCGACATCGGCTCTTTGGCTGGTGTGGTCAGCGAGCCGGTGCCGGCTATCCTCCGCCGGTACCCGGCGGCTCCAAGCGGGTCTTCCCGGCTCTCGCGGCTCATGGCCGAGCTCGACGTCGCGATCCGAGGCCAGGCCTGAGGCGCAATCACCGCCCTACGACGACGGCGATGCCGGCGCCAGCCCGAACGCCACCAGCTCGGCGTGGTCGAGCATGCGGGAGCGGATGATGAACCGCATCCCGGTCGGCCCTTCCACGCTGAAACCGGCACCGCGACCCGGCACCGCGTCGATCGTGATGTGCGTGTACTTCCAGTACTCGAACTGCGCGAGCGAGATGAACACCTCGATCGGGTCGTCGAGGCCGACATCCAGCTCACCGAGCTTCACATCGGCGGGGCCGGTCAGGAACATCCCGACCGGATAGCACATGGGGGCGGAGCCGTCGCAGCATCCGCCCGACTGATGGAACATCAGCGGCCCGTGCTGGGCGGTGAGGTCGCGCAGCAGGGCCGCGGCGGCGTCGGTCACCGCGACCCTGCTGTACGTGTCGTTCGACATGTCGATGAGTGGATGCGGCTCAGAAGAAGCCCATCGCGCCTTCGGCGTACGACACGAGGAGGTTCTTCGTCTGCTGGTAGTGGTCGAGCATCTTGAGGTGGTTCTCGCGACCGATGCCCGACTGCTTGTACCCGCCGAAAGCGGCGTGCGCGGGGTACTGGTGGTAGGTGTTCGTCCACACGCGCCCCGCCTCGATCGCCCGGCCGGCCCGGTAGGCGGTGTCGCCCGAGCGGCTCCAGACGCCGGCGCCGAGTCCGTAGAGGGTGTCGTTCGCGATGCCGATCGCGTCGTCGAAGTCGTCGAAGCTCGTCACCGAGACGACCGGGCCGAAGATCTCCTCCTGGAAGATGCGCATGTCGTTCGTGCCCTCGAAGACCGTCGGGGCGACGTAGTACCCGCCGCTCAGCTCGCCGCCGAGGTCGACCCGATCGCCGCCGGCGAGCAGCTTCGCTCCCCCGGCCTTGCCGATGTCGATGTACGACAGGATCTTCTCGAGCTGATCATTGGATGCCTGCGCACCGATCATCGTCGCCGGGTCGAGCGGGTTGCCCTGCACGATCTTGCCGACGCGGTCGAGGCCGTCGCCGAGGAACGAGTCGTACACCGACCGCTGGATGAGCGCCCGCGACGGGCACGTGCACACCTCGCCCTGGTTGAGCGCGAAGAACGTGAACCCCTCGAGGGCCTTGTCGTAGTAGTCGTCGCGCTCGCGCGCGACATCCTCGAAGAACACGTTGGCGCTCTTGCCGCCGAGTTCGAGCGTGACGGGGATGAGGTTCTGCGAGGCGTACTGCATGATCAATCGCCCCGTCGTCGTCTCGCCCGTGAACGCGACCTTGCGGATGCGGCGGTGCTGCGCGAGCGGCGCGCCCGCCTCGATGCCGAAACCGTTGACGATGTTCACGACGCCGGCGGGCAGCAGGTCGCCGATCAGTTCGAAGAGGAACAGGATCGACGCGGGCGTCTGCTCGGCGGGCTTCAGCACGACGCAGTTGCCGGCGGCGAGCGCGGGCGCGAGCTTCCACGTCGCCATGAGGATCGGGAAGTTCCACGGGATGATCTGCCCCACCACGCCGAGCGGCTCGTGGAAGTGATAGGCGACGGTGTCTTCGTCGATCTGGCTGAGCGAGCCCTCCTGGGCGCGCAGAACCCCCGCGAAGTAGCGGAAGTGGTCGATCGCGAGGGGGATGTCGGCGGCGAGCGTCTCGCGGACGGGCTTGCCGTTCTCCCATGTCTCGGCCACCGCGATCTTCTCGAGGTGCTGCTCCATGCGGTCGGCGATCTTGTTCAGGATGACGGCGCGCTCGGCCGGCGTGGTCTTCTTCCACGACGCGAACGCCTGCCAGGCGACATCGACGGCGCGGTCGATGTCTTCGACGGTGCCGCGACCCACCTCGCAGAACGGTTTTCCGGTGACGGGCGTGATGTTCTCGAAGTACTGCCCCTTGACGGGTTCGACGAACTCGCCGCCGATGTAGTGCCCGTAGCGGGCTCGATACTCTGCGACGGCTCCACGCTGACCGGGAGCGGCGTAGACGCTCGAGACGCCCTCTTCGACGATGGTCATGTCATCTCCTCGACTCCCCGCAGCGCCGGTGCTGCGGTGGTGTCGGGCACGCTACGCCGCGCCACGTTGCAACGCGTTGCACGGCTCGTCCGGCAACGGCGAGGAGGCGCATCCGCACGGTTCTGGGGGGTCAACACCCTGCAGATGCGCGTCCTCGGCGTCGGCAGGGCCGGATGCCGCGCACTGGCGCTGCGGCAATTGTGAGCGCTAACATTTCAGCGTCGTCAGAGCTGACGGCCGTGCAACGTCGCATACGAGAGGTTCCCCCGTGCCCGCATCCACTCGCCCGGCGCCCTGGCGCCGACACCATCCCTGGACGCTCGCTGTCCCGCTCGTCGCTGCACTCGTGGCCGCGCCGCTCGTCGTTCCCGCCGCAGCTCAGGCTGCCGGACCACTTCAGCATTCCGGGCAGGTCGCGCTCGTCGATACCCCCGACGATCAGGTCGCGCAGGCCGCCCTCGACGCCCTCACCGTCACGAACATCGACGACGTGCGCGGCAACCTCACGCTGCCGACGACGTCGCGGGGACTCGACGTGACCTGGTCGTCGGCCGACACGAGTGTCATCACCGCTGACGGCATCGTCACGCGTCCCGGGGAAGACACCACCGTCGCGCTGACGGCATCCGTGACGAAGGGCGCGTCGACGCTCACCCGCTCCTTCCCGGCCGCGGTGCGCAAGGCCGCGAACATCGGAGCCTTCGAGGGCTACACCTTCGCCTACTTCACGGGAAACTCCGTGGCGGGCGAGAACATCTACTTCGCCGCCAGCAACGGCAACGACGCGCTGTCGTGGACCGAGCTCAACGGTGGCCAGCCGACGCTCACCTCCACGGAGGGCGAGCGGGGCCTGCGCGACCCGTTCCTCATCCGCTCGCCCGAGGGCGACACGTTCTACCTCATCGCCACCGACCTCTCCATCGGGCGGAACGGCGACTGGGGCCGAGCGCAGACGCAGGGTTCGAAGTACCTCGAGGTGTGGGAGTCGCACGACCTCGTCACCTGGAGCGAGCAGCGCCACGTCCGCGTCGCCCCCGACAACGCGGGCAACACCTGGGCGCCCGAGGCGTACTACGACGAGGCACTCGGCGAGTACGTCGTGTTCTGGGCATCGTCGCTCTTCGGCGAGGACGACCCGAACCACACGGGCAGCTTCTACCAGACCATGATGTTCGCGACCACGCGCGACTTCACGACGTTCAGCGAGCCGAAGGTCTGGCAGGACTTCGGAGCATCGCGCATCGACTCCACGGTGCTCGAGGACAACGGCACGTACTACCGGTTCACGAAGGATGAAGCCAGCACGACCGGATGCCGCGACATCATCCAGGAGTCCTCGTCCAGCCTGACCGCCGTCGACGATCGCAACGCTCCCGGCTGGAACGCCGCCGACCCCGCCTGGAAGCTGATCGACAGCTGCATCGGTCGCGATGCCGGCCTCGGCGCCGTCGAAGGTCCCACCATCTTCGCGGCGAACCCCGGCGACACGTCGGGCTCTAACTACTACCTCTTCGTCGACGAGTACGGCGGACGCGGCTACATCCCGCTGGGAACGGACGACCTCGACGCGCCGGACTGGCAGGTGCCGGCGAGCTACCGCCTTCCGGCGAGCCCGCGCCACGGCACGGTCATGCCCGTGACCGCCGCCGAGCTCGAGGCGCTGCGTGCCGACCTGCCGCAGCCCCTCGCGGCCAACGAGAAGGGCGAGCTGCTGCGCTACGACTTCACGGATGCCGCAGGCACCGTGCTGCACGACCGTTCCGGCGCCGGGCGTGACGCTCAGGTGCGCGGCGGAGCGACGTTCGCCGACGGCGCGCTCGCCTTCGACGGCACCGACGACTACGTCGACCTGCCCGACAACGTCCTCGTCGGCGTCGACGACATCACGGTCGAGGCGGAACTGCGGATCGACCCGGCCCAGCGCACTCCGTACTTCCTCTACGGCTTCGGCAACACCGGCGGCGACGGTGCCGGCAACGGCTACCTGTTCTCGACGGGCGACCAGTACCGCGCGGCACTGACCACCGGCAACTGGAGCGGCGAGCAGAACGTCACGTCAGGCGCGGCCCTTCCGCGCGACCGCTGGGTGCACCTCACCTACACGCTGAGCGGGAACACGGCACGGCTGTACCTCGACGGTCAGCCGGTCGCCGAGAAGACCGACGTGACGGTGCGCCCCGGGGACATCGGCGGCGGCAGCACGCTCGCGAACTACCTGGGCAAGTCGGTCTACGACGCCGACAACCTCTTCCGCGGGCAGATGCGCGAGTTCGCGCTGTACAACCGCGCTCTGAGCGCCGAAGAGATCGTGCAGAACTCCGGCAACACCTCAGCGCTCGGGGCCGTCAGCCTGCAGGATGCCGGTGCCCTCAAGGTCGCACCGCTGGTCGACACCGACGCCCGCACGGTCATGTTCCCGGTAAACCGCGGCACGGATCTCACGCAGCTGCGCCCCGTGTTCACCACAGCATCCGGCACCACCGCCACACCCGCGTCGGGCACCGTGCACGACCTGAGCACACCCGCCACGGTCACGCTCACCACACCGGGACAGCCCGACGTCGTCTGGACGCTCGAGGCTGTGGAGATGAAGAGCCCGGTGCTGCCGGGGCTGTACGCCGATCCGAACATCGCCGTGTTCGCTGACACCTATTACATCTACGCGACCACCGACGGCACCCCTGGGTGGGGCGGCAACACGTTCTACGTCTGGACGTCGAAGAACCTGATCGACTGGACACGGTCGGCCGAGCCCATCCTGACGCTCGACGGCGCGAACGGGAACGTGCCGTGGGCCACGGGAAACGCCTGGGCTCCGACGATCATCGAGAAGGGCGGGAAGTGCTACTTCTACTTCAGCGGGCATGAGCCGAACGCGAACCGCAAGATGATCGGCGTCGCCGTCGCCGACAGTCCCGAAGGACCGTTCACCGCGCAGCCGGAGCCGATGATCACCAACGCCGAGGCCGTCAACAGCGGTCAGGCGATCGATCCGGCCGCGTTCACCGACCCCGAGACCGGCAAGTCGTACCTCCTCTGGGGCAACGGACGACCCGTCTACGGCGAGCTGTCAGACGACATGCTGAGCGTCGAGGAGGGGACGATCCGGCCCATCGACGGATTGCCCGACTTCCGCGAGGGACTCTTCCTGAACTACCGCGACGGGACGTACCACCTGACGTACTCGATCGACGACACCGGTTCGGAGAACTACCGCGTCGGCTACGCGACGTCGACGAGCATCGACGGGCCGTGGACCTACCGCGGCATCCTCTTGCAGAAGGACCCGTCGCAGGGCATCCTCGGCACCGGCCACAGCTCGATCGTCAACGTCCCGGGAACGGACGAGTGGTACATCGCCTACCACCGGTTCGCGATCCCCGGCGGCAACGGCACCAACCGCGAGACGACGATCGATCGCCTCGAGATCGGTGAGGACGGACTGTTCCAGACGGTGACGCCGACGCTCGCGAGCGTCGACCCCCGCGAGGTGCCCGGCACGACCGAGCCCAACCCGACCGAGCCCAACCCGACCGAGCCCAACCCGACCGAGCCCGGCACCACGGCGCCGGTCGTCTCGGTCTCGGCGACGACGGTCGAGCGCGGGCAGTCCGTGCGGGTGACGGTGACCGGACTCGACTCCGGCGAACAGGTGGCCGCTGAACTGCGGAGCGACCCGATCCGGGTCACCGGCATCCCCACCGCCGATGCGAACGGGCGCGTCGCGTTCGACGTCCGCATCCCTGCCGATCTGGCTACGGGCAGTCACACGATCGTGGTCTTCGGCGCCGACGGTCAGGTGATCGGCAGCGTGCCGATCACCGTGACCGCCTCCGGACAGCTGGCCGTCACCGGCGCTCAGGCGCCGCTCGGCGCCGCGTTGCTGGCTGCGCTCCTGCTCGTCGCGGGAGGCGTCCTGTGGTCGATCCGACCCGCACGCCGGGCCGGCATCGCCTGACACCGGCGCACGCCGTCGTGAACGGGCGGCGGCCTTCTCTCCCGAAGGTCGCCGCCCGTTTCACCAGCGCTCAGCGCCGGCTGCGTCGCGTGACGAAGCCCTCCGCCTGCTTCGACTCGTGAGCCACGCGCACGCCGTAGCGGTAGGCGAGCTTGCCGCCGAGCCATCCCGACGCGCTGAGGATCAGCAGGCTCACGGCGCTGAAGATCACCCCGGCGATGGGGATGTCGTCGGTGGAGGTCCGCAGGAAGAGCTGGAACAGATACGCACCGCACACCACGAAGTTGAGTCCCATGTGGATCGTGGCGGTGCTCGACGAGCGCGTCCGATCGGGGATGCGGAGGTAGTCGAAGATGCCGAGCACGATGGCGACGAGGCTGCCGACGAGACCGATCCCGATGAGGACGCGCGAACCCACGGCGTACGGGGTGGGGTCGGCGACGATGAGGCCGATGATGTCGAAGACGAAGCTCGCGATCCACGCCCCGATCGGAATCGTGACGGCGATCGGGTGGAACGGGTGTCCGTAGGGACCTGCCAGGGGGTTCGCAGGCCGCTTGTCGGGACGGGTGTCCAGGTCGGTCATCATCTCTCCTCGGTCAGGGCAGCGGTTCCAGGCCCTCGGCCTGGGTCGTCTCGGTCGCGACGCGGACGCCGAAGGTGTGGGCGAGCTTGCCGCCGAGCCACCCCGACACCGACAGCAGGGCGAGTCCGGCGAAGCTCGCGATCATCGCGAGGGTCGGAACCGTCTCTTCGTCGACGCGCAGGGCGAGGCTGCCGGCGAACACCGCCATCGCGATGAGGTTCAGGATCATGTGGGTCAGCCCCGTGGCCCGCGCGGGGGTGTCTCTGGGGATGCTGCTCCAGTCGATCAGCCCCAGCACAGCGGCCACGACGGCACCCAGAAGACCGATCGCGATGAGGATGCGGGCGCCGAGGGCGAAGACGGCGGCATCCGGACTCGCGACGGCGATGACGTCGAAGACGGATGCCGACACCCAGGCGCCGATCGGCAGGATGATCGCGATCGCATGGAACGGGTGCCCGTAGGGCCCCGCGATGAGCGACCGCGGGTACTTCGCCCGCGTGAGGGGTGCGGTGTCGACCATGGCGTCTCCTCTCGTTCGACGCCCTGACCGTACGGGCGATGCCCGGTGTCGCACGTACCGGGTTGACAAGCCCGGCGCACGACCTCTACGAGACGGAGCGCAGCGCCCGCTCCACGGCGTCGACCAACGAGCGATATCGCGGAAGCGACGCGAGCTCGTCGAGCATCACCGCCCGCCCGGCAGCATCCGCCAATGGCACCTGCCAGTTGGGATACTCGTCGTCGGTTCCCGGCTGATTCTGCACGCGCTTCTCGCCGACGGCGTCGACGAGCGAGACGCCGAGCAGCCGCGAGGGCGATGCGGCGAGGAAGACGTGGAGCGCCTCGACGACCTCCTGCTCGCTCGCGCCATCGGAGATCAGTCCGCGCGAGCGCAGCTCCGCCAGCATCCGGTCGCGCTCGCGCTCGAAATCCGCGAGCTCGTCGTCGACCGACCGCGTGAGCAGACCGAGCCGTGCGCGCAGCGCGACATGTTCGCCGTCGAGATATCCGGCCGTGGGCGGCAGATCATGCGTGTTGACGGTGGCGAGCACGTCGGTGCGGTACCGCTCGGGAGCGAGTGGCCCGCCGTCGTCATCGGTCTCGAACCACAGGACCGACGTTCCGAGGATGCCGCGCTCCGCGAGATAGTCGCGCACCCACGGCTCCACGAGACCGAGGTCCTCGCCGATGACGAGTGCTCCGGCCCGGTGCGCTTCGAGAGCGAGAACGCCGATCATCGCCTCGTGGTCGTATCGGACGTAGGTGCCCTCCCCCGGGCCGAGCCCCTCGGGGATCCACCACAGGCGGAAGAAGCCGAGGATGTGGTCGATGCGCAGGGCGCCCGCATGGCGCAGAAGCGACCGGAGCATGTCGCGCAGGGGCGCGTAGGCGTGCTCGCCGAGGGCTTGCGGCAGCCACGGCGGCTGATTCCAGTTCTGACCCTGCTGGTTGTACATGTCGGGGGGTGCGCCCACGACGACGCCCGGGGCGTAGAGGTCGCGCAGCGACCATGCGTCGGACCCGGCCGTCGAGACGCCCACCGCGAGGTCGTGCATGATCCCGATCCGCATTCCGGATGCTGATGCCGCCGCGGCGGCATCCGAGAGCTGCTCGTCGACGACCCATTGCAGCCACACGTGGAACGCGATGCGGTCCGACAGTCTGTCACGCAGCTCCAGCACCGCGGGATCGTCGATCGCGATGCCCTCCGGCAGCCGGTCGCCGGTCGCCGCCTCGTGCTCGCGGACCGCGCACCACAGCGCGAAGTCGGCGAGGGCGGCGCCCTGGGAGCGAGCGAAAGCATCGTGTCGAGCGCGTCGCGCCGGCGAGAGGGGTACGTCATGGATGAGCCCGAGCGCCTCGCGCTTGGCGGTCCAGACGAGGTCGCGGTCGATGCGCTCGGGATCTCCGTCGGTCGAGCTGGCGGTCCGGTTCAGCTGCATGAACCGTTCCCGTGCCCGATTCGAGAGGTATGCCGATTCGGGAATGAGCTCGGGGCGGATGTAGAGCGGAGCGAGGAACCGCCGCGACGACGGCAGGTACGGTGACGGCTCGATCGGTGTGGTCACCTCCGCGGCGTGCACCGGGTTGATCAGGAGGTAGTCGGCACCGGATTCCCCCGCGATAGCGGCGAGGTCGGCCAGGTCGGCGAAGTCCCCCATCCCCCACGACCGATGCGAACGCACCGAGTAGAGCTGAGCCATCAGGCCCCACGAGCGGCGTCCCGACTCGGCCGGGGGCGGTGTCAATCGCGGTGGCGTGACGATGAGCGTGCCGCTCGCGAGGAGCTCATCTGCTCCGCCGTACTGCCGCGCCTGCACCGTGTGCCACCCCAGCGGGACGTCGGCGGGCACGGCGACCCGCACCCGCCAGCGCGTCCGGCCGTCGACGCTGCGGGCGACCGGTTGCTGCTCGGCTATCGGCAGGGGACGGATCGAACCGTCCTCCAGCACGAGCACGACCTCGACGTCGGAGCCGTCGGCGACGTGCAGCTCGATCGACCCGGTGCCCTGACGCACGACCGTCGACGCCGCCACGAGTCGTCGCCATGGTTCCGCCGCGCGCTCGGCGAGGGCGCGCTCGACGGCCTCGTCGTCGTCCGCCACGACGCCCATCGCGGCGAGCACCGCGCGCAGGGTCGTGCCGGGCACGTGGACCTGCTCGCCGGAGAACGACCAGTACTCCGTCGCGATCCCGTAGGCCTCGGCCAGTGAGACGAGCGCCTCGCCGGGGGCGTCGTCGGCAGTGGGCGCGTCGCTCATCGTCATGTCCTCGTCTCCTCGCTCTGTGCGGCTCTCACGAACCCGTCACCCGCTCGAACAGGCCGGGGTAGCTGAGCACGAATCCGTCCGCGTCGACAGTGAGCGTGCGTCGGAACTCGCGGTCGCGAGACTCGAAGCAGTATGCGCGCGGGCCGACGCGGGTGTAGCGCTGCCGCCCGAGCCGCACCTCGAGCGACGGAACCTGCACCCAGGCCACCTCGATGTCGGCGCGGCTCCCGACGGCGAGTCCGAGGCGCCGGATCGGGAGCGCATTGGTGGCGGGGGTCGCGGTGATGTCGACGTCGGTCGCGCCGGCGAGGTCGGGTCGCTCCTCACCGTCGACCGTCCAAGCGCCGTCGACATGCTCGATCTGCGTCGTGCGGTCGCCCGATGCGATCGTCGCGTGGCGGAGGGTGCCGTCGGGCGCGAGACTGACGGCATACCGACACGGCTCGTCGCCGCCGTCGACCTCTCCGATGATGCGGATGCCGTCATCGGAATATTCCGTGGTGCATCGCTCGATCGTCTCGACGGACCCGATGCCGGTCCATGAGATCCGTGTCGTTCTCACGCGTGCCTCCTCCCGATGTTTCACGTGCAACATCGCGTCGCCATCCTGTCAGCGGCTCGGCGGCGACGGAACGGTCACTCGTCGGGGTTGCCGAGCGCGGTCAGCCGTGCGACGATGCCCGCCCGCTTCGGCGACCGCGCCGGCAGCAGTCGCAGGCATAGCTGCAGAATCTCCGCGTCGTCGGTGGCCTCGTCCGTCTCGAGGTATGCCAGGAGAACGTCCACCGATGCTTCGGCCATCAGCGCTTCGCGGAGCGACGCCCGGAGGCGGTTGCGCACCTCCTCGGTTCCGGGAGCGCACGAGTCGGGCAGGACGGGGCCCGGATACGCCGCGAGCGCGACGCGGTGCGCACCACGGTCGAGCAGCGACGCCACCTGCTGCGCATCGGTCTCGAGGTCAGCGGGCAGACGGTAGGGCCGCGACAGCGGTACGAGATGCGGCGCAGCTCGTTCGAGCACCCGCCGCAGCCGCACCATCTCAGGGCGGAGGGTGTCGGTGGCGTCGGGACCGTAGACGAGCTCGGCGAGCCGCTCCGCCGACAGGCCCTGCCGGTGCGTCGCGAGCATGAGCAGGATGTCGGCGTGCCGGGACGACACCTCGACGGCCCGCTCACCGCCGACGCCGGCGATCTCGAGGAGCGCACGGTCCCTGCCGAGAACGCGGAGAGTCGACGCCGTCGGCACCGAACCCACGCGACTCCGGGATCGCGTGAAGCCGCGCGGACGCTCTGCACGAGAGCGCAGCCGGGCGACGAGAACCTCGCTCTCGATCGCACGTGCCGTCGCGTCGACGAGCAGCCGTGCCTGCGGACTCGCGGCCTCTGCACGGCCGGTCACGTCGATGACCCCGAGCAGTCGGCGGGTCTCCGGGTCGTGCACGGGAGCGGCCGTGCAGGACCAGGGCTGCACGAGACGGTTGAAGTGCTCGGCGCCCCGGATCTGCACCGATCGGTCGAGCTGCAGGGCCGTCCCCGGTGCCGAGGTGCCCACGGCGGACTCCGACCAGTTGGCCCCCGCGACGAAGCCCATGTCGCCCGTCAGGGTTCGGACGCTCGTATCGCCCTCGACCCAGAGCAGTCGGCCGGCGGCATCCCCGACGGCGACGACGACCCCGGAGTCCGGGCTCGGGACGAGCAGCGCACGGACCATGTCCATGACACCGGCGAGCGGGTGGGCGCTGCGGTAGGCGGCGAGGGCGCGCTCGTCGAACTCGAGCGGGGGCAGCGCCTCGGCACCGACGAGGTTCGCCATCGACCGGCGCCACGAATCGCGGACGAGCGACCGCACGTCCTGCAGACGGCGCTCGGCATCGGTTCCGGCCAACAGCTCGTCGTGCGCGCGCTCGATCAGCAGACGGGACGACTCGGGTGCGACATCCCACTGCGCGGACCACGACGAGGACACGGGCGACTCCGATCGGCGGTGAAGGAGCGCCCTCAGCCTAAGCCGGACGGGCTCGTCGCGGTAGGGCTCGTCGACTCGTCACGCGTCGGAGCGCACGGTCCACCACTCCCGCAGGCGACGCTCCGCGGCATCCTCACCGATCATGCCCTCGTCGAGCCGGATGTCGAGCAGGAACCGGTACGCCTCGCCCACCTCGCGGCCGGGGCCGATGCCGAGGATCGCCTGGATGCGGTTGCCGTCGAGTTCCGGGCGCATGGCGCCGAGCTCTTCCGCGGCCGCCAGCTCGTCGATGCGTCGCTCGATGTCGTCGTACGCCGACTTCAGGCGAGCGGCCTTGCGCTTGTTCCGCGTCGTGACGTCGGCGCGCGTGAGGATGTGCAGTCGCTCGAGTTCGTCACCCGCGTCTCGGACGTAGCGCCTGACGGCCGAATCCGTCCAGGCGCCTTCCGAGTAACCGAAGAACCGCAGGTGCAGTTCGACGAGGCGACTCACCGACGAGATCGTGTCGGAGTCGAAGCGCAGGGCCTGCAGGCGCTTGCGCGCCATCCGGGACCCCTTGATGTCGTGGTGGTGGAAGCTCACTCCCCCGCCGGGCTCGAGCTTGCGCGTCGCGGGCTTGCCGATGTCGTGGAGGAGCGCCGCGAGGCGCAGCACCACGTCGGGCTCCGCGCCGGGGTTACGCTCGTGCTCGAGCTCGATCGCCTGGCGCAGCACCGTCAGCGAGTGCTCGTAGACGTCCTTGTGGTGATGGTGCTCGTCGATCTCGAGGCGCAGCGCCGGCACCTCGGGCAGCACGAGCTGCATGAGGCCGGTGTCGACGAGCAGCCGGATGCCGCGTGCGGGGTCGTCGGTGCGCAGCAGCTTCACCAGCTCGCCCTGCACCCGCTCGGGGCTCACGATCGAGAGCGTCTCACGCAGCTCGGTCATCGCCTGCTCTGTGGCGGGATCGAGCGAGAAGCCGAGCTGAGAAGCGAAGCGGGCGGCACGCAGCATCCGCAGCGGGTCGTCGCCGAAGCTCACGGCGGGATCGCTCGGCGTCCGCAGCGTCGTCGCGACGAGATCCTCGACCCCGCCCGTCGGGTCGACGAGCGAGGGTCCCGGAACACGCAGCGCCATGGCGTTGACGGTGAAATCCCGGCGCGCGAGATCCTGCTCGAGCGTGTCACCGAACTCGACGGTCGGCTTTCGGGTCACGCCGTCGTAGCTGTCCGCTCGGTAGGTCGTGATCTCGATCTGCTCGCCGCGCACCTTCGCACCGATCGTGCCGAAGGCGCGGCCGATGTCCCACGTCGCGGTCGCCAGGGGCTCGACGATGCGCAGGATGTCGTCGGGTCGGGCGTTCGTCGTGAAGTCGAGGTCGTTGGTCGCGCGCCCCAGCAACGCATCTCGTACGGGACCGCCGACGATCGCCAGCTCGAAGCCCGCACGCTCGAAAGCGCCGGCGAGTGTTGAGACGACCGGAGATGCTGCCAGGGCGCCCAGGCGCGCGACACCCTCGGCCATGTTCAGCATGCGTCCGAGCCTACCGGGCTCGTCCGCCCCTCCCCCAGCCCGGGATCAGCCGGCGAAGTGCAGGAAGCCCGTGAACAGCAGCTCGCGCACGCGCGGCAGCAGGTCGGCGCGGAGCGCTGCCGCATCCACCTCGAGCAGGTCGGCGATCGCGGCGACGAGCACGCCGACGGGCAGGTCGCCGTCACTGGCCCCGACGAGCGCGGCGAGGGCCGGATCGACATCGAGCACGCGCCCGAATCCCGCGCCCTGACGCAGCTCGATGACCTGGGGGTCCTCCACGCCCGGAGTGTGATGGCGTGCCTCGGTCACATCGGGGGCGACCCGCAGCACCGCGGCATCCAGGTCGGCGTCGGTCATGCTCGAGAGGCGCTGCCAGGCGTCGAGCGACTCGCCGATGTGGGGGCCGAGGCCGCCGGGAATGCTTCCGACGATGCGTTCGTAGCGGGCGAGCGTCGGGATGACGGCCGGGCGGTGCAGCGTGATGTAGCCGAATCCGACCGCGGTGACCCCGCGAGCGGCGAAGTCGTCGAGCCACGCCTGCACGAGCGGCGCGTAGGCGGGCGAGCCGGGCGCGGTGCCGCCGTCGCGGACCCACAGCTCGGCGTAGGCGAGCGGATCGAGCTGCTCGCGCTCCACGACCCACGCATCGAGGGCGACGGACGACTCCGATACCCACGAGCGCACCCGGTCCAGCCCGTCCTCGCCGGCGCGGTACTCCCAGTTGCCGAGCAGCTGGGCGACGCCGCCCGGAGCCAGCACCGAGCCGACCTCGCGCACGAAGGCGGCGACGAGGTCGTCGCCCGACATGCCACCGTCGCGGTATTCGTATGCCGGTACGCCCTGGACCCGGGGAGTGATCACGAACGGCGGGTTGGACACGACCCGCTCGAACTGCTCGCCGGCGACCGGCTCGAACAGGCTGCCGAACCGTGTCTCGATTCCATCGACGTCGTTGAGAAGGGCATTCAGGCGCGTGAAAGCGAGGGCGCGTTCCGAGACGTCCGTCGCCACGACGCGGTCCCCCGCGCGCCGCGCACGGAGAGCCTGGATGCCGCATCCCGTGCCGATGTCGAGAACGCGTCCCACCTGCGACGTCAACTGCAGCCCCGCGAGCGTCAGCGACGCGCCGCCGACCCCCAGGACATGCCCTGTGGGCAGTGGTCCGCCCACCGCGGCCTCGTCGAGGTCGCTCGCGATCCACCAGTGGCCCTCGCCTGCGGCATCCGAGATGTCCTGCGGTCGCACGAGGGCGTCGGGCACGACGAGGTCGCCGTCGAGGTGGGCCAGCCCCAGCTCCGTGAGGCCCGCAGCGCCGAGCGAGGGAAGCGCGGCGTCCACCGAGGCGCGGGGAGCCGGCCCTCCCAGGAACAGCAGGCCCGCCAGCACGGCCAGCGCGTCGGTGCGTCCGGCCAGCACGCGCCGCGCGGGTTCGATGAGGCCGTGACCCACCGCGGTGTCGACCATCCCGCCCCAGAGCGCACGCACGGCGTCGGCGCGGTAGCCCGCGGCATCCAGATCGGTACGGAGCGCCGCGCAGCGGCCGGCGTCGGGATGCAGGGTCACTCCCCCATTCAACCGTGCGGGCCACCGAATAGCCGCATGGCCCGGCCCGCCTCGGATGACGCACAGCGGGCCCGCCCTAGACTCTGTGCGACCCTGCGGTCGGGTATCGCAGCGGGTCGAGAACCGCCATGACCGACATTTCCCCTGCCACCGCCCGCGCCCGTCGCGGCCGTCGCGGTGCCCGCGTGCTGAGCTGGCTCGCGGCCGCAGCGATCGTCGTGGCACCGCTGGCGTCTCCCGCGTCCGCTCTCGCCGAGACGTCGCCGAGCTCCAGCTCGACGCCGGACGTCAGCCCGACGCCGGGGACCCCGGGGATCGCCTCGCTCATCGCCGCGCCGGCCAACGGCGGAACCGTCGCGACCGGCACCGACGCGCTCATCTCGGTGGATCAGCGGAACGGGTCGCCGCGCCCCCTTCCCGCCGGCACCGTCTCGGTCTCGCTGTCACGGTCAGCCCTGGCGTCGCAGCAGGCGGTCGTCGACTGGCTCCGCCCCGGCGACGACGCGGAAGAGGCGCTTCCGGTCTTCGAGGAGGTCGCGCGCGCCGATGTCGCCGAGCTCGCGGCAGGTGACGAACGCGCCACGAACGTGTCGATCTCCGCGACGGAGAAGGACCTCGTCGGCCTCGCCCCCGGGGTCTACCCGGTCGCCGTGTCCGGTCCGGGTGGTTCATCGCGGACGGTCATCACGGTGCCCCGTACCGACGCCCCGCCGCGCTCGACCACCGTCATCGTCCCGATCACCGCGGGAGCCCGCACCTCGGGACTGCTCACGGCGACGGAGCTCACGGAGCTCACGGCCGAGAACGGAGCCCTCAGCGCGACGCTCAACGCTGTCACGGGCACCCCGGCGGTGCTCGCGGTCGACCCCGCGATCGTCGCCTCGATCCGCGTCCTGGGCTCGAGCGCACCGGCCACCGCCACGGGCTGGCTCGCGAGCCTCATGGCTCTGCCCAATGAGCGCTTCGCCCTGCAGTTCGGCGACGCCGACCTCGCGACGCAGGTGCACGCCGGTCTGATGGCGCCGCTCGAGCCCACGACCCTCGCCCCGTACGCCGATCCGGCGAACTTCAGCGCCGCCGGTTCCACCACTGCCGAGGGCGTACCCGATCTGCGGCAGCTGCTGGCCGTGGGCACGGCGGCGAACACCGTCCGCGACATCTTCTGGCCCGCCGGCGGCACCGCGGGACCCGACGTCGTCGCGGCCATCGACGCGCAGGCCGGGGCGGACGCCGATGCGCTCACCCTCGTCCCGTCCGACACCGTCTCCGGCGGTGACGGCGGCGTCCGCGCCGCCACGGGCGACGCGGATCTCCTCGTGTACGACGACCTGGTCTCCGCCGAGCTCGCACGCGTTGCGGCCGCCTCCGACGACGCGCCGGTCCGCAGCGCGGAACTCGCCGCCGCCACGGCGCAGGTCGCCCTGAGCGGCGAGGGCCCCCTCGTCGCAACGATCGATCGTCCCGCGACGACCTCGCGCGCCGGTGTGAGGACGGCCATCACCGCGATCACGGGCGCTGCGGGCGCCGCGCCGACGTCGCTGCAGGATCTGCGTGCCGCCGCGCCCGGGCAGGTCGCCGTCGCCGACATCCCCGCCGATGCCGACCGCGTCGCGGCCCTGCAGCGTTTCCTCGCCGACGAAGAGCGCCTGGCGACCTTCGCGACCGCCCTGGTCGAACCCACCCAGCTGACGGCACGCGAACGCACCGCCATCCTGCAGCTGATCGGCGACGCGTGGCTGACCGAGCCGACCGCGTGGGCAGCTGCCGTCGCGCAGCACGAGGAGAACACCGAGAGCACGCTGGATGCCGTCGGCATCGCGAACCCCGGCACCATCAACTTCCTCGCCACGAGCGCCCCGATTCCCGTCACGGTCCGCAACGACCTGCCCTGGCCGGTCTCCCTCGTGCTGTTCGCCGAGACCGGGGACCCCCGCCTGATCGTGCAGAAGGCGACGGTCGTCGAAGCGGGCGCGCAGCAGAACACGCGTGTCGACGTGCCGGTCGAGGCACGCGTCGGAAGCGGCGAGACGACACTCAGCCTGCAGCTGCGGAGCACCTCGGCAGTGCCGATCGGCGCACCCGAGGCCATCGGCCTCACGGTGCGCGCGGAGTGGGAGTCGGTCGGGATCACAGCGATCATCGTGATCGTCGTCGTCCTCATCGCGGGCGGCGTGATCCGAACGATTCTGAAGCTGCGGCGTCGGCGGAGCGAGACCGCCTCCGAACAGAACGACATCCCCGAACAGCAGGAGAGCATCGAGTGAGCGGAATCGGCCGGGCAGGAGCGGTCGTCGCCGCGGGAACACTCGTCTCCCGGGTCACGGGCCTCGTGCGCAACATCGTGCTCGCGGCGGCACTGGGTACCGTGGGCGCCGGCGCGGCGGACGCCTTCACGCTCGCCACGCAGCTGCCCAACAACATCTATGCGATCATCTCCTCCGGCCTCCTGGCCGGCGTGATCGTCCCCCAGATCATCCAGGCGGCCAAGCACCGCGACGGCGGCAGTGCCTTCGTGTCCAAGCTGCTGACCCTCGGGGTGATCGCCTTGGCGGTGACGACGGCGCTGGCGGTCATCGCCGCCCCGTTGCTCGTGGTCGCGTACGGCGACAAACTCGCGCCCGAGACGCAGGCGCTGGCGCTGGCATTCGCCTACTGGTGTCTCCCCCAGCTGCTCTTCTACGGCTTGTACGCGCTGCTCGGCGAGATCCTGAACGCCCGTCGGGTCTTCGGGCCGTTCGCGTGGTCACCGATCATCAACAACGTCGTCTCGATCGTGGGCTTCCTGGTGTTCATCTGGATGTTCGGCGTCCGTGAGGATGCCGCGGGCTGGACCCCGACGATGGTCGCGATCATGGGTGGCACCGCGACGCTCGGCATCGTGTTCCAGGCCCTCGTCCTGCTGCTCTTCTGGCGTCGTGCCGGACTGCGCGTTCGGCCGGACTTCCAGTGGCGCGGCATCGGACTCCGGCACATAGGACGATTGGCCGGATGGACGTTCCTCATGGTCGTCGTCGGTCAGATCGCGGGGCTCATCCAGACCAACATCGTCGGCTCGGCGTCATCGAGCGGTCCGTCGATCGCCGTCCTGTCATACGCCTGGCTCGTCTTCATGCTCCCCTTCTCGGTGATCGTGCTGTCGATCGGCACGCCATACTTCACGCGCCTCAGCGAACACGTCTCCGCGAACCGGCCTGACGCACTGCGGGCCGACCTGGATTCGGCGACCCGCACCATCGGGATCTTCATGGTCGGTGCCCTCGCGGCAATCGTGGCCGCGATCGTTCCGATCTCCCGCGTCTTCACGAAGACCCCGGATGCCGCCCAGGCGTTCGCCTGGGTGCTCGCGGCGTACCTGGTGGCCCTCCTGCCCCTGTCGTTCCAGTTCGTGCTCCAGCGGACGTTCTACGCCCACCAGGACACCCGCACCCCGTTCTTCTTCACCCTCGCCCAAGCGGTGCTCGTCGTCGTCACCGCCCTCATCGCCGCCGCGATGCTGCCCCTCGAGCACCTCGCTGTCGGCATCGCCCTCGGTCAGTCGCTCGCGAACGTCGTGCAGCTCGCTCTCGCCGTCATCCTGCTGCGACGCAAGATCGGCCCACTCGGCCTCGGCGGAGCCGTCCGCGCGGTCGTCCGCTTCATCGTCGCCGGCATCCCGGCCGCCGCCGTCGGCTGGCTCGTCTTCGCCCTTCTCGGCGGCAGTGCGGGCTGGGTCACCGGCGGCTACCTCGGAGCCCTGTTCGGCGGCGCCGTCATCGGCCTGGCGACCCTCGCCGTCTACGTCATCCTCCTCGCGCTCCTCCGCGCGCCGGAGCTCGGCACAGCCGTTCGCACGGTGCGCCGCATCCTCGGCCGCTGACACCTCTCCCTCACGGCCGCCGGGGAATGCCCCGCGGCTACCATGGGTTGGACGTGTCGGGGTATCCGCGACGCGGATTCCAGACCCCAGAAAGGGATGTCGACGTGCGACAGGTCATCATCATCGGATCCGGCCCGGCCGGCTACACGGCTGCGATCTACGCGGCACGCGCGAACCTGAAGCCGCTGCTGATCGCGAGCTCGGTCGAAGCGGGCGGCGAGCTGATGAACACCACCGAGGTCGAGAACTTCCCCGGCTTCCCCGAGGGCATCATGGGGCCCGACCTCATGACCAAGATGCAGGAGCAGGCCGAGAAGTTCGGCACCGAGGTCCTCTACGACGACGTCGTCGAGCTCGACATCGACGGCCCCGTCAAGAAGGTCACCCTCGGCAGCGGCGCCACCCACGAGGCCGACAGTCTCGTCTTCGCGACCGGTTCGGCCCCGCGCAAGATCGGCATCGAGGGCGAGAGCCGCCTCTCCGGACGCGGGGTGTCGTACTGCGCCACCTGCGACGGCTTCTTCTTCCGCGAGCGCACGATCGCCGTCGTCGGCGGTGGCGACTCGGCCATGGAGGAGGCGACCTTCCTGACGAAGTTCGCCTCGAAGGTGTATGTCATCCACCGCCGGGACGAGCTGCGCGCCTCGAAGATCATGCAGAACCGCGCGATGAACAACGACAAGATCGAGTTCATCTGGAACAGCGAGGTCGCCGACATTCTGGGTGAGGATGCCGTCACGGGCGTCGTCCTCCGCGACACGGTCGACGGCTCGACCCGCGAGCTCGCGCTCGACGGCATCTTCGTCGCCATCGGGTACGACCCGCGCACGCACCTCGTGCACGGTTCGCTCGACCTGACCGAGCACGGCACCGTGTGGGTCGACGGTCGTTCGTCGCGCACGTCGGTCCCCGGTGTCTTCGCGGCCGGCGACGTCATCGACCCGACCTACCGTCAGGCGGTCACCGCTGCCGGAAGCGGCACGGTCGCAGCCCTCGACGTCGAGCACTACCTCGCCGCCCTGGGTGAGGCATCCGAGCCCGCCGCTGACAGCTCGCCGCTGCGCGGCCGCCCCGACGAAGGACTCGAGTCGCTCGTCGCCGAGACCGAGACGGCCTGACGGAACAATTCCCACGCCCGCGTCGTTGACGTAGGCGACACCCTTTCGAAGGAGATCACCATGACCGCCAAGGCCACGACCGAGAGCACCTGGCAGCAGGACGTCCTCGACGCCGATGGACCCGTCCTCGTCGACTTCTGGGCCGCGTGGTGCGGTCCCTGCCGCATGGTCGGACCCATCCTCGACGAGATCGCTACCGAGCACCCCGAGAAGATCACCGTGCTCAAGCTGAACGTCGACGAGAACCCCAACCTTGCCATGCAGTACCAGATCACCTCCATCCCCGCGATGAAGGTCTTCAACAAGGGCGAGGTCGAGAAGACGATCATCGGTGCCAAGCCGAAGTTCGCTCTCGAGCAGGACCTCGCTTCGTACATCGGCTGACATCCAGACGAAACAAGCCCCGGTCAGATCATTGATCTGACCGGGGCTTTTTCTATCAGCGCAAGTTCGCTGTGCGGCTCAGGATGCGTCGGCTGTCGTCGCAGCATCCCACCGGCGGTGCGGTTCGCTGCCGAGCAGACGCCACACGGCACGGGTCAACTCGGGGTGATCCATCGCGATCTGTCGCAGCACGCGGTAGTTGCGAGCCGCGCTGGGACGCCCACCGCCGTAGGCGGCGATGTTCTCGGCCCGCAGCATGAGGACGACGAGCTCGTCGACCGACGGCAGCTCCTCCATGAACTCCCACGGGTCTTCACCCGCACGAAGACGCTCCTCGACGAGCACCGACAACTCGTCGGCGGCCTCAGCGCGCAGCAGCTCGACGCTGGCTCGCTTGGGGTTCTGCTCGTCGTTCACCGAACAAGCCTACGTCGCGCCACCGACACCGGCGTCAGCGTGCGCCGTACGCGTTCTCGCCCAGCTCCGCGAGGATCCGGTTCAGGTCCTGGATCGTCGCGAAGTCGACGACGATCTGGCCCTTCCGCGCACCGAGCGAGATCTTCACCTTGGTGTCGAGACGATCGCCGAGGCGTCCCGCCACTTCGTCGAGGTGCGCCCGAACTCCCCCCGCCTTGGGGGTGGGGCGTCGGGTGCCGGCTGCCTCGATGGTCTTGGCGGCGGCCTCGGCGGCCCGAACCGAGAGGTCTTCGTTGACGATCTTGTCCGCCAGGCGCTGCATCGCATCGGCGCCGTCGACAGAGAGGATCGCGCGGGCGTGACCCGCACTGAGAACACCCGCCGCGACACGTTGCTGAACCGGCACCGGCAGCCGCAGCAGGCGAATGGTGTTGCTGATCTGCGGGCGCGACCGTCCGATCCGGGTCGCGAGCTCCTCCTGCGTGATCCCGAAGTCCTCGAGCAGCTGCTGGTACGCGGATGCCTCTTCCAGCGGGTTCAGCTGGGAGCGGTGCAGGTTCTCGAGCAGCGCGTCGCGGAGGAGATTCTCGTCCGACGTGTCGCGCAGGACGGCCGGGATCGCCGTCAGACCGGCCTCGCGAGCGGCGCGGGTGCGGCGCTCACCCATGATCAGCTCGTACTTGCCGTCCTCGTTCGTGCGGACGACGACCGGCTGGAGGACGCCGAACTCTCGCACACTGTGGACCAGTTCGGCGAGGTCGTCACTGTCGAAGTGGGTGCGCGGCTGCCGCGGGTTGGGCACGATCTCGTTCGGATCGACCTGGATGAGGGCGGTTCCGGGGATCGAGACGAGCTCGGGAGCATCGTCTTTCGCCGCGTCAGGGGATGCCGGGGGCTCGACGGTGGTCGTCGCACCCTTGGCACCGGGGAAGAAGACGTCGACGGGGCGCGCCTCCGTCGCCTCCGACGTGGGGATGAGTGCGCCGATTCCTCGGCCCAATCCGGTGCGCTTGGCCATCAGGCTTCTCCCTTGTTTCCTCGTGCTGCGGCAGTCGCTCGCTGAGCGATCTCGACGGCTGCCTCGCGATACGCCACCGCGCCGGCCGACTGCCCATCGTAAGCGATCACGGTCTGACCGAAGCTCGGTGCTTCCGAGACACGCACCGATCGCGGGATCACCGTACGAAGCACCTCCTTCGGGAAGTGCGAGCGCACCTCCTCCGCCACCTGCTGCGCCAGACGCGTGCGCCCGTCGTACATCGTCAGGAGGATCGTCGAGAGGTGAAGCCGGCTGTTCAGATGCTTCTGAATCATCGAGACACTGCCGAGGAGCTGGCTCAGGCCTTCCAGCGCGTAGTACTCGCACTGGATCGGGATCAGCAGTTCGTGCGCGGCGGTGAAAGCGTTGATAGTCAGAAGCCCGAGAGAAGGCGGGCAGTCGATGATGACGAAGTCGATGCGCTCCTCGGTAGACGCGAGATAGTCCTCGACGGCCGTGCGGAGGCGATGCTCCCGCGCAACCTGCGAGACCAGTTCGATCTCGGCGCCGGCCAGATGGATCGTGCTCGGCGCGCAGAGGAGATTGGGTGACTCCGGACTCACCTGGACGATGTCCGACAGGGGGAACTGATCGATCAACACGTCATACACGCTGGGGATATCGGCACTGTGCGGGACCCCGAGTGCCGTCGAAGCATTCCCCTGGGGATCGAGATCGATAACGAGGACGCGAGCGCCGAGCGAAGCGAGAGAAGCCGAGAGATTGACTGCCGTCGTCGTCTTGCCCACGCCACCCTTCTGATTCGACACGGTGATGACACGCGTATCGCCGGAAAAATCGATCGATACGGCATCCAACGCGCGCCGGCGCGACGACAGATCGGCCAGTTCACGCGCCAGGGGAGAATCGAACGTCAGCGACGCGCGGCCCGATTCCGGTTCTGCCATTCGTTCAACTCCTCAGTTCCTGATCTCACTCTACGGATGCCCTGCGACGTTTCACGTGAAACGGGGCGGCGACGTTTCAGGTGAAACGCGGGTGGTGATGTTTCACGTGAAACGTGGGAGGGTCTGGCCGACGTTTCACGTGAAACATCACCTCACGGTCGCGCGAATGACGCGCGTGGGTTCCGTGAGTACCGACTCCCCCACGGTCTCGACGCGAACATCCTGGAGCCGGAACCGACGAATCGCCTTCTCGGCGGCAGCAATCTCCGCCTCGGCATTGGCACCCTTCAACAGGATGAGCTCGCCACCGTCACGCACAAGCGGAGCGGTGATCGGAACGAGCGTGCGCAGCGCACTGACCGCGCGCGCGGTCACAGCGTCCAGGGCGCCGGCGTCGCTCCATTCCTCGGCTCGCGTGCGAACGATCTCAACGTTCTTCAGTCCGAGGGCGGAAACCTGCTCCGTAAGCCACGCGACGCGACGCTCCATGGTCTCGATGAGAACCCATTCGACGTCCGGTCTTGCGATGGCCAGGACGAGGCCCGGAAGACCGGCGCCCGAGCCGACATCTCCGACGCGTCCGCTGAAGAGGGGCGCTGCGGCCGCGCAGTTCAGAACGTGCCGCGTCCAAAGTCGCGGGAGCTCGAGTGGACCGATGAGCCCGCGTTCCTCACCGTGCTCCGCAAGAGATGCGGTGTAGCGCCGCGCGAGGTCGGCGTGCGACCCGAAGAGCACCTCGACCGCAGCGGTGGGCTCTTGCTCGATCACGGGTGTTTCACGTGAAACGTCAGCCATGACGGATGACGGTGTGGCGATCCGCGCCCTCGCCGTACGACTCGGAGACGACCCCACGCTCGGAGGCGATGTCGTGCACCAGCTTGCGCTCGTAGCTCGACATCGCGGGCAGCGACGCCTGCGATGCGCCATCGTTGAGACGCTCGACCGCACGGTCGACCAGACGCTCGAGTTCGCGCCGGCGGGCGTCGCGCGACCCTCCGATATCGAGGATGAGGCGCGAGAAGCGTCCTGTCTTCGTCTGAACGGCGATCCGAGTCAGCTCCTGCACCGCTTGCACGACATCCGGATCCGACAGCACGCGGAGCGAGTTCGGGTCGTCGGCTTCCACCGACACGTAGGCACGGCCGGCTCGCACATCGAGATCGAGGTCACCATCGATGTCGGCGATGTCGAGCAGACCCTCGAGGTAGTCAGCAGCGATGTCGCCTTCGCGCTCGAGCTCTTCGACCGTGGCGTCGGGGCGTTCGGTCGTCGGGGACTCGGTGGGGTTCGTCATGATTCCTCGCGTGGTTGGATCTGTGCGATGCGGATGCCGGCAGGGTCAGCCCTGCGAGCCGTCCTTGTTCGACTGCTTCTTCGCGCGCTGCTTGCTCAGCGGCTGCTGACGCTTCGGCTGAGCCGCGCGGGCACGCTCGGCCTCTTCGAGGAGCCGCTGCTGCTCGGCTTCGTACTTCTCCATCGACACGACGCGGCCCTTGGAATCGAGGGCCTTGCCCTTGCGCGCGAGCCGCTCCTCGCGGGCCTTCGCCGCCTCCGAACCGGGGGTCGGAAGGTTGCGGATGACGATGAACTGCTGGGCCATGGTCCAGATGTTCGAGGTGAACCAGTACATGACGACGCCGAGCGGGAAGAAGACGCCCGAGAAGATGAACGCCAGCGGAAGGACGTAGAGCATGATCTTCTGCATCTGGTACGCCTGACCGGTCTTGGCCTCGGGCGACAGGTTCTTCGAGATGATCTGCAGCTGGGTGATGAACTGCGACGCGATCATCAGCACGACCAGGATCACGAGGATCGTCACGGTGGCCGTCTGCCCGAGGTTGATCGCCTCGATCATGTTCGTGTGAAGCGGCGCCACATCGAACAGCTGCGCATCGTAGAACTGCTTCGTCAGGTCGACGTTGAGCAGACCCACGCCGCCCACGCCCCACTCCGCGTGCTTCTTGACGTCGCTGAGCGTGTAGAACATGCCCAGGAGGATGGGCATCTGCACGAGGAGCGGCAGACAGCTCGACACCGGCGTCGTTCCGTGCTTCTTGTACAGCGCCATCGTCTCGCGGCTCATGGCCTCTCGAGACAGCTGGTCGCGCTTGCCGCGGTACTTCTCCTGGATCTTGCGCATCTCGGGCGCGAGCTCCATCATCTTCCGCTGGCTCTTGATCTGCCGCACGAACAGCGGGATCAGCGCCGAGCGCACGACGATGACCAGGCCGATGATCGACATGACCCAGGTGGCGCCTGCCGCGGCCGGCATCCCGAGAGCCGTCAGGACCCAGTGCCAGAACACCAGGATCGCCTCGACCAGGAACTTGAACGGCCACATGATCGTGCTGAAGAAGTCAGCACCGCCGGGAGGAGGAGTCGTCGGGGTCGGCACGACGGGAGTCGGCGTGGCGAGGAAGAGATCCAGCACGGGATCAGTCCTTTCTCGGCGGCACGACGAAGCCGTGCCTGGTCAGGGTGTGGCGGAAGTCCCGGTGGGTGGGAACGTCGTCGACGCCCCCCGCTGCCCACGGGTGGCATCGGGCGAGCCGAGCGGCGGCGAGGGCGGAGCCCTTCGCGAGACCGTGCTGCTGCACGGCTCCCACCGCATACGCGGAACAGCTCGGGTAGTACTTGCAGACGTCGCCGTACAGCGGCGATACGACGGACCGGTATGCGTGGAGCAGCGCGATCCCCGCGTTGCGAGGAGCGAGGGGGATGGCGCGGAGAACGGATGCCGCGGTCAGGTGTCCATCGCCGACGGAGGCCGTCGGGAGCGTCGACCAGCTCATACCGCCGCACGTCGTCGCAGACACCGCTCCACCTCGTCTCTCAGATCCGCGAAATCCGAGCGCGCCGCAGAGGGGAGCGCTCGGATGACGATGTCGGCGCCCTCGCGGACGTCGGGAAGGGCCTGCGCGCAAACGGCCTTCAGCCGTCGGCGCACTGTATTGCGCACGACGGCTGATCCGACTTGCTTGCTGACGATGAAACCGAAGCGGGGAGCTCGGCTCGCACCGGTGGACACCACGTAGGTCACGGTGTGCGCACCGGCACAGCGAGCACCCCCGCGGACGACGGCCTTGTAATCCGCCCCGCGCGTGATCCGGTTTCCGCGCGCCAGCACAGAAGAGGCTGTGTCAGGCCGACAGCTCGGTGCGGCCCTTGCCGCGGCGAGCCGACAGGATGGCGCGACCGGCGCGGGTGCGCATGCGGGCGCGGAAGCCGTGCTTCTTGGCGCGGCGGCGGTTGTTGGGCTGGAACGTGCGCTTGCTCATAGGGATCACTCCGGATCGGCGGTCACCGGAACGCTTCAGACCGGGGACACGGGGGTACAGGACTGCCCTCGCGGGCATAAGTCAACCGACTAAGGGTACGTCGCGTTCTCCTGTAACTCAAACCGGAGCGATGGGAACCCGCAATTATCCACCGCTGTGCACAGGCCCTGGCGGCGACACGCGGGCCGGAACTACAGTGGATTTGGCGCTCCCGACACCGCATGACTAGCGTGTCACGGGCAGTTATCCACAGCTATCCCCAGTTTGGCGCGTAGCTGTGTGGACAAGCATCGATCATCCGCGGGGGAACTCTTGGCTCAGCACGATCTCCCGGACGTCCCGGTGTGGAACGCGGTCCTCGACCTGCTCGCCGACGATGACCGGGTGACCCCCCAGATGCAGGGGTTCCTGAGTCTCGCCGTCGCACAGGGTGTCATGGGAGGAACGCTCTACCTCGACGTTCCGAACGACCTCACCGCCGCTCAGCTCAACAAGCGACTGCGTCAGCCCATCATGGAGGCCCTCGCGCACGTGCACGTCGAGCCGGGCGCCTCGAGCTACCGCGTCGTCGTGAATCCCGAGCTCGCCGACGCCCACCTGACGGCCCCGATCCCGGTCCAGTCCGCGGCCGCGCCCGCGCCGCTGCGGCCGGCCGGCGAAGAGTACGTCGAGGCCCCCGTCTCGACCTCCCGCCACGACACCCGGCTCAACCCGAAGTACACGTTCGACAACTTCGTCATCGGCCAGTCCAACCGCTTCGCCCACGCGGCCGCCGTCGCCGTCGCCGAGGCTCCGGCCAAGGCGTACAACCCGCTGTTCATCTACGGCGACTCGGGGCTCGGCAAGACGCACCTGCTCCACGCGATCGGCGACTACGCGCTCAACCTGTACACCGGCATCCGCGTGCGGTACGTCTCGAGCGAAGAGTTCACCAACGACTTCATCAACTCGATCGCCAACAACCGCGGATCGGCCTTCCAGGCGCGCTACCGCGAGGTCGACATCCTGCTCATTGACGACATCCAGTTCCTGCAGGGTCGCGCCGAGACCCAGGAAGCATTCTTCCACACCTTCAACACGCTCCACGACCACGACAAGCAGGTCGTGATCACGAGCGACGTGCCCCCTCGCCACCTGACCGGCTTCGAAGACCGCATGCGCAGCCGCTTCGAGTGGGGCCTGATCACCGATGTCCAGGCGCCCGACCTCGAGACCCGTATCGCGATCCTGCGGAAGAAGGCGCAGTCCGAGCGTCTCCTCGTCCCCGACGACGTCCTGGAATACATCGCCACGAAGGTCTCGTCGAACATCCGCGAGCTCGAGGGCGCCCTCATCCGGGTGTCGGCGTTCGCGAGCCTCAACCGCTCGAACCTCGACATCTCCCTCGCGCAGACCGTGCTGCGCGACATCGTGGATCAGGATGACGCGAACGTCATCTCCCCCACCGACATCATCAACGCGACCGCGCAGTACTTCCGCCTTTCCGTCGACGACCTCTACGGCTCGAGCCGATCGCAGGCCGTGGCGACCGCCCGGCAGATCGCGATGTACCTCTGCCGCGAGCGCACGAGCCTGTCGCTGCCGAAGATCGGTCAGCTCTTCGGCAACCGCGACCACACGACCGTGATGTACGCCTACAAGAAGATCAGCGAGCTCATGAAGGAGCGCCGCTCGATATACAACCAGGTCTCCGAGATCACCTCGCAGCTCGGCCGTCGCTGAGCTCAGCTTGACAGGGGTCGCACGACGGCCCATCATGCGGTTCTGCACAGTGTGGAAAACCTGTGGATAACTTCGATTCGTCGTCGAAGAGTTGTGAACGAATCACACATCTCCTGTGGATCGCCGCTCGAGCCGCATCCGTCGGCGCTCGACGTCATCCCACGCTCATCCGCAGCCGGCTCACAAGTTACAAACGTGTGGTTCCCCTCTCTCGACTGGGATCGAGCGAGTTGTCCACAGTTTCCACAGCGGAGATGAAGAAGACAGTTACATCTAGAGATTTTGCGATTCGATCACCTCGACGGCGGTGAGGCCGGTCGCAACGGTGCTTCAGGAACCGCTCGGGATGGGCACTAGCATGGGAGAGCTTTCATCCACGACAAGGGAGCGCCAGTGAAGTTCCAGGTCAATCGCGACGTCTTCAGCGAGGCTGTGTCGTTCGTCGTGAAGCTCCTCCCCCAGCGCAACCCGCAGCCGATCCTCGCGGGTGTGCTCATCGAAGCCACCGACACCGGTCTCTCGCTGTCGGCTTTCGACTACGAGGCGTCCGCACGCACGACCATCGAGGCCACGGTCGACGAACCCGGCACGATCCTCGTGCACGGCCGTCTGCTGTCGGAGATCGCCAGCCGTCTGCCGAACGCGCCGATCCAGATCGCCGTCGACGACGACGGGATCCTGCTCACATGCGGCTCGGCGCGCTTCACGCTCGCGTCGATGCCGGTGCAGGAATATCCCGCGATCCCCGAGGTCTCGGGCGAATCCGGTGTCGTGCCCGCCGAGGACTTCGCCACGGCGATCTCGCAGGTCGCCTTCGCGGCATCGCGCGACGACGTGACTCCCGTTCTGACCGGTGTCCAGCTCGAGGTGACCGGAACGCAGCTCAGCCTCGTCGCCACCGACCGCTACCGCGTCGCGCTCCGCGACATCCCGTTCGACAGCGGGATCGTCGCCGACGAGAACACGACCACGGCTCTCGTCCCGGCGCGCACCCTGACCGAGGTGGGCAAGACGTTCGCCCACTCGGGTGACATCACCGTCTCGTTCTCGGGATCGGGAGACCGCGAGATCATCGCCTTCACGGCCGGCAACAAGACGGTCACGTCGCTGCTGATCAAGGGCAACTTCCCGCCGGTTCGGCGCCTGTTCCCCGAGGCGACCGATCACCACGCGGTCGTCAACACGGGTGAGCTCATCGAGGCCGTGCGCCGCGTGGCCCTGGTGCTCGATCGCTCCGCTCCGCTGCGTTTCACGTTCGGTGCCGACGGGGTATCGATGGATGCATCCGGTACCGAGCAGGCGCGCGCGACCGAATCGGTCGACGCGACGCTGACCGGCGAGGAGGTCGTGATCGGCCTCAACCCGCAGTACCTGCTCGAGGCGCTCGCGGCGGTCAAGAGCGAGTTCACGCGTGTCACGTTCACGTCGAGCGAGAACGCGAACAAGCTCAGCCCGATCCTCATCACGCCCCAGACGTCGGGCGGCGTCGAGTCGTTCAAGTACCTCCTGCAGCCCAACCTGCTCCTGCGCTGATCGTCCGGGGCAGGGCCCACCGCGGTGGGCTGTCGGAGACGCGAACTAGGGTGATCTGATGATCGTGGAGCAGTTGAGCCTGGTGGACTTCCGCAACTACGCGGCCGCCGAGCTCTCTCTCGCTCCCGGGGCGAACGTGTTCGTCGGCCGTAACGGTCAGGGCAAGACCAACCTCGCCGAGGCGATCGGGTATTTCGCGACGCTCGGTTCGCACCGGGTCTCGCAGGACGCGCCGATGGTGCGCGACGGCGCGGATGCCGCCTTCGTCCGGGCCCGGCTCGCCCACGGACAGCGTCGGGTGCAGCTCGAAGCGCAGCTCAATCGCGCCGGGTCGAACAAGGCCCGCGTCAACGGATCACCGGTGCGCACCGCTGAGCTCCCCCGATACGCGCAGGTCGTGCTCTTCGCGCCCGAAGACCTGCAGATCGTCCGAGGCGATCCCTCGGCTCGTCGTCGCTTCGCCGATCAGCTCCTCATCCAGCGCGCACCGCGTCTGGCGGGTGTGCTCGCCGACTACGACCGGGTCCTGAAACAGCGCAACGCACTGCTGAAGTCGGCCCGCGCGCGCGGCATCCGGGGCGACGGCCTCTCGACGCTCGAGGTGTGGGACGACAAGCTCGTCACCCTCGGCACCGACGTCATCCGCGCCCGCCTGCGGCTGGCGGCCGAACTCACCGGCCCCGTCGCTCGCGCCTACGCCGCCATCGCCGGTGCCGATCACCGCCCCCAGCTGCAGTGGGCACTGTCGGTGGGCGGCGCCGACCCGGAAGAGGACGACTCCCCCGCCGAATCCGGTGTCGCCGACGCCGCGGCGATCGAGCAGCTCTTCCGTGCCGCCCTCGCCGATCGTCGCAGCACCGAGCTCGAGCGCGGCATCACGCTCGTCGGCCCGCATCGCGACGATCTGATCCTGCGCATCCGCGATCTGCCGGTGAAGGGCTACGCGTCACACGGCGAATCGTGGTCCGTCGCGCTGTCGCTGCGGCTCGCATCGGCCGAGCTGCTGCGCGCCGAGTCCACGCTGGGTGATCCGATCGTCATCCTCGACGACGTCTTCGCCGAGCTCGACGCCGATCGTCGCTCGCGGCTGGCGGGCATCGTGGCCGACTACGAGCAGGTCATCGTCACGGCGGCGGTCGCCGAAGACGTTCCCCTCGGTCTGCGGGCCCGCACCGTCCGGGTCGAGGCGGGCACGCTGCATGAGGATTCCGATGCTGCCGTCTGACGAGGCTCCCGAGACCATCTCCACCTATCTCCGCCTCCGCGGGCTCGAACCGTCGGGGCGGTGGAAGAAACGCAGGCGGCAGCGGACCGACGACGACGAGAACCAGCCCTTCACCTCCGGGCGCGATCCGAAGGGGCTCGGTGACGTGATCGCCGACCTCACTCGTCAGGCCGGATGGGACGCGCAGCTCTCGCGCGAAGACCTCGTGCTGCGGTGGGCGGAGGTCGCCGGCGAGGAGACCGCGCGGCACGCCTCGCCGGTTGCGCTCTCCGACGGCGTTCTGACCGTGCAGTGCGACTCGACGGCGTGGGCGAAGAACCTTCACCTCATGCGGACCGTCATCACGACGCAGCTCGTGAAAGCGTTCCCACAGTCGGGCGTGCAGTCGGTGCGTTTCGTAGGCCCGGACGTCCCCTCCTGGAAATGGGGCCCCAGAGCCGTTCCAGGCCGTGGCCCTCGCGATACCTACGGTTGAGCCACGTCCCCAGTCGTCGAATCCGACTTTCGTTCGCCATACGGGCGCTGAGCGCCGCGTGAGAGCGCCTGAAAGGGTAGACTGGACGGGACTGACCGAACCGATGTGGAGCGCTCGAAACCTATGACGTCTCAGAATCCCGACAGCGTTCCCGAAGACCCCGAAACCCCCGACGCGGCCGAGGCGACCTCGGCCAAGGTCCCGAACGAGTACGGCGCTGACGCGATCCAGGTGCTCGAGGGCCTCGAGGCGGTCCGGAAGCGTCCGGGAATGTACATCGGATCCACCGGTGAGCGTGGCCTGCACCACCTCGTCTACGAGATCGTCGACAACGCCGTCGATGAGGCGCTGGCCGGCTACTGCGACACGATCCACGTGACGATCCTCGAAGACGGTGGTCTTCGCGTCGTCGACAACGGCCGCGGCATCCCGGTCGATCCGCACGCCTCCGACCCGACGAAGTCGACCGTCGAGGTCGTGCTGACCGTGCTGCACGCCGGTGGAAAGTTCGGCGGCGGCGGGTACGCCGTCTCCGGTGGGCTCCACGGCGTCGGATCGTCGGTCGTCAACGCGCTTTCGACGCGCTTCGAGGTCGAGATCAAGCGTCAGGGCTCGGTGTGGCGTCAGACCTTCGCCGACGGCGGCAAGCCGCAGGCTCCCCTCGCCAAGGGCGAGGACAGCGAAGAGACCGGAACGACGGTCACCTTCTGGCCCGACGGTGACATCTTCGAGACGATCGCCTTCGACTACGACACGCTTCGCACGCGCTTCCAGCAGACGGCGTTCCTGAACAAGGGGCTGCGCATCACGCTGACCGACGAGCGCCCCGAGGCGGCCGTCGTCGTCGACCTCGAGGAAGGCGGATCCGAGTCGCAGCAGCGTCACGACGACTTCCACTACGAGCGGGGCCTCGTCGACTACGTCGAGTACCTCAACAAGCTGCGCAAGAGCGAGGTCGTCAACGACGAGATCATCGAGATCGAGTCCGAGGACACGGTGCGTCACATCTCGCTCGAGCTCGCGATGCAGTGGACCACGAGCTACACCGAGAACGTGTTCACCTTTGCGAACACGATCAACACCCACGAGGGCGGCACGCACGAAGAGGGTTTCCGGGCCGCGCTGACCACGCGCGTCAACGCCTACGCCCGCGAGAAGGGCCTGCTCAAGGAGAAGGACGACAACCTCACGGGTGACGACATCCGCGAGGGTCTGACCGCCGTCATCTCCGTCAAGCTCTCCGAGCCGCAGTTCGAGGGCCAGACCAAGACGAAGCTCGGCAACACCGAGGCGAAGGCATTCGTCCAGAAGATCGTCGGCGACCAGCTCACCGACTGGCTCGACCGGAACCCCGCTCAGGCCAAGCGCGTCATCATGAAGGCCGTGGATGCCGCGACCGCGCGCCTCGCGGCTCGCAAGGCGCGTGAGACCGCCCGCCGCAAGAGCGTCTTCGAGTCGGCGTCGATGCCCGACAAGCTCAAGGACTGCACGAGCAAGGACCCGTCGATCTCCGAGATCTTCCTCGTCGAGGGCGACTCGGCCGGCGGTTCGGCCGTGCGCGGCCGCGATCCCGAGACCCAGGCGATCCTCTCGCTCCGCGGCAAGGTGCTCAACGTCGAGAAGGCGCGGCTCGACCGCGCCCTCGGCAACAACGAGATCCAGGCGATCATCTCGGCGTTCGGCACCGGCATCGGCGAGGACTTCGCCGTCGAGAAGGCGCGCTATCACAAGATCGTGCTGATGGCCGATGCCGACGTCGACGGGCAGCACATCACGACGCTGCTCCTGACGCTCCTGTTCCGTTACATGCGCGGGCTCATCGAAGCGGGCTACGTCTACCTCGCGATGCCGCCGCTGTACCGGCTCAAGTGGACCAACGCCGATCACGAGTACGTGTTCAGCGACAAGGAGCGCGACGCGCTCCTGGCCGACGGGCTCGCCAACGGCAAGCGCATCCCGAAGGAGTCGGGCATCCAGCGCTACAAGGGTCTCGGCGAGATGAACCCGAAGGAGCTGTGGGAGACCACGATGGACCACAGCACGCGCACCCTGCGCCAGGTGACGATCGACGACGCGGCTGCCGCCGACGAGATCTTCTCGGTGCTCATGGGCGAGGACGTCGAGTCCCGCCGCACCTTCATCCAGCGCAACGCCAAGGACGTCCGCTTCCTCGACATCTGATCGAGCCGAGCGACATCGAGAAACTGAGAACGTATGTCTGACGAAGAACGTCCCGACCTCACTCCTGCCCACAACCACGGCAACATCGACCAGGTCGACCTCCAGGTCGAGATGCAGCGGAGCTACCTCGACTACGCGATGAGCGTCATCGTGGGACGAGCGCTCCCCCGCGTCGAGGACGGCCTCAAGCCCGTGCACCGACGTGTCATCTACGGCATGT
The DNA here is from genome assembly GCF_002204305.1 of Microbacterium sp. AISO3. Classification (NCBI taxonomy): domain Bacteria; kingdom Bacillati; phylum Actinomycetota; class Actinomycetes; order Micrococcales; family Microbacteriaceae; genus Microbacterium; species Microbacterium sp. AISO3. The sequence goes on from NZ_NHRF01000231.1 coordinate 104,077, forward strand.
ACGACGGCGGATACCGCCCCGACAAGAGCTACTCGAAGTGCGCCCGCGTCGTCGGCGAGGTCATGGGTCAGTACCACCCGCACGGCGACAGCGCGATCTACGACGCGCTCGTCCGCCTCGTGCAGCCGTGGTCGCTGCGCTACCCGCTTGCAGACGGGCAGGGCAACTTCGGGTCGCCGGGCAACCAGGGCGCCGCGGCCCCCCGGTACACCGAGACCAAGATGGCGGCTCTCGCCATGGAGATGGTCCGCGACATCGACGAGGACACCGTCGACTTCGAGGACAACTACGACGGCAAGACGCAGGAGCCTGTCGTCCTGCCCTCGCGCTTCCCGAACCTGCTCGTCAACGGTTCGGTCGGTATCGCCGTCGGCATGGCCACGAACATCCCGCCCCACAACCTGCGCGAGGTCGCCGAGGGCGCGCTGTGGTCGCTCGAGAACCCGGACGCGTCGCGTGAGGAGCTCCTCGAAGCGCTGATGTCGCGGATCCACGGTCCCGACTTCCCCACCGGGGCACAGATCCTCGGCACGAAGGGGATCCGCGAGGCGTACCGGACCGGTCGAGGCTCGATCACGATGCGCGCCGTCATCGAGGTCGAAGAGATCCAGGGTCGCACGTGCCTCGTGATCACCGAGCTGCCGTACCAGGTGAACCCCGACAACGTCGCGCTGAAGATCCGCGACCTCGCGCGTGACGGGAAGATCACCGGCATCGCCGACATCCGCGACGAGACCAGCGACCGCACGGGCCAGCGTCTCGTGGTCGTGCTCAAGCGCGACGCCGTCGCGAAGGTCGTGCTCAACAACCTGTACAAGCACACGCAGCTGCAGGAGAACTTCGGCGCCAACATGCTGGCGATCGTCGACGGCGTGCCCCGCACCCTCCCGCTCGACGGCTTCATCTCCCACTGGATCACCCACCAGATCGAGGTCATCGTCCGTCGCACGCGCTACCGCCTCAACGAGGCCGAGAAGCGCATGCACATCCTGCGCGGATACCTCAAGGCGCTCGACGCACTCGACGAGGTCATCGCGCTCATCCGCCGCTCCCCCACGGTCGAGGAGGCGCGAGAGGGACTGAAGACCCTTCTCGACATCGACGACCTGCAGGCCGACGCGATCCTGTCGATGCAGCTGCGCCGCCTCGCCGCGCTCGAGCGTCAGAAGATCATCGACGAGGCGACCGAGCTCGAGCTGAAGATCGCCGACCTCAACGACATCCTCGCCACCCCCGCACGCCAGCGCTCGATCATCGGCGAGGAGCTGACCGCGATCGTCGACAAGTACGGCGACGAGCGGCGCACGCACATCCTCCACGGGTTCGACGGCGACATGTCGATGGAAGACCTCATCCCCGAAGAGGAGATGGTGGTCACGGTGACACGTGACGGCTACATCAAGCGCACGCGGAGCGACAACTACCGTTCGCAGCACCGCGGCGGCAAGGGCGTCAAGGGTGCCCAGCTGCGCGCGGATGACGTCGTCGAGCACTTCTTCGTCACGACGACGCACCACTGGCTGCTGTTCTTCACGACGAAGGGCCGCGTCTATCGCACCAAGGCGTACGAGCTTCCCGAGGCCGGTCGCGATGCGAAGGGCCAGCATGTCGCGAACCTCCTCGCCCTCCAGCCCGGTGAGGAGATCGCGCAGATCCTCGACATCCGCGACTACGCCGCTGCGCAGTACCTGGTGCTCGCGACCCGTGACGGCAAGGTCAAGAAGACCGCGCTGACCGAGTACGACACCAACCGCCAGGGCGGTGTCATCGCGATCCGCCTGCGCGGTCAGGACGACGAGACCGGCGGCGACGAGCTCGTCAGCGCTCTGCTCGTCGACGAAGGCGACGACATCCTGCTCATCACACGCAAGGGGATGTCGCTGCGCTTCGCGGCCACTGACGACGCGCTGCGTCCGATGGGCCGATCGACCGAGGGTGTGAAGGGCATCTCGTTCCGCGAGGACGACAGCCTGCTGTCGGCATCGGTCGTGCGCGACGAGGGCTACGTGTTCGTCGTCACCGACGGTGGCTATGCCAAGCGCACCTCGGTCGACCAGTACCGCACCCAGAGCCGAGGCGGCCTGGGCATCAAGGTGGCCAAGCTGAACGACGATCGAGGCGTGCTGGCGGGCGGTCTCATCGTGTCGGAGACCGACGAGGTCCTCGTGGTTCTTGCCAGCGGCAAGGTGGTACGCTCCTCCGTGGCCGAGGTCCCGGCCAAGGGTCGCGACACCATGGGCGTCGTCTTCGCCCGGTTCGGTGACGACGACCGCATCCTCGCCATCGCCCGGAACGGCGAGCGTGGACTGACCGAAGACGCGGCATCCGAGGATGCCACCGCCCCGGATGCACCCCCGTCCGCGGATACCGAAGAGAGTGGTTCTGACGCATGAGCACGGTCGCCGACAAACTCGCCAAGAAATCCACGAGCAAGACCAGCGCCAAGCAGGTCCGCCTGCGCCTCGTCTACGTCGATTTCTGGTCTGCCGTGAAGCTGTCGTTCCTGGCGGCCGTGGCCCTGGCGATCGTCACGGTCGTCGCGACCTTCCTCGTCTTCATGGTGCTCAGCACCACCGGTCTCATCGACCGGGTGGACGAGCTCTTCGTGGCGTTCTCGAACGGCGACTTCTCGATCAAGCAGTTCCTGAACCTGCCGCAGGTCATGGCGTTCGCGGCGGTCGTGGCCATCCTCAACCTCATCGTCATCACCGTGCTCGGCGCTGTCGTCGCGGGCATCTACAACGTGATGGTCAAGGTCACCGGCGGCCTGCTCGTCGGCTTCACCTCCAATTAGTAGATTCCCGGATCATCGGGTAAAGTCTTGGAGGTTGCCGGCGCGTGAAGCGCGTCGGTACGGGGCTATAGCTCAGGCGGTTAGAGCGCTTCACTGATAATGAAGAGGTCCCAGGTTCAAGTCCTGGTAGCCCCACCCCGAACCCCCTCGGGGCCTTAGCTCAGCTGGTAGAGCGCCTGCTTTGCAAGCAGGATGTCAGGAGTTCGAATCTCCTAGGCTCCACAGATAAGACGCCGGGTATCCGTTCCAACGGATACCCGGCGTCACTGTTTCGCCGGCGCGTACGTCAGCGCGTGAGCAGCCTCAGACCGTACGCCTGCAGGATCTCGTTCACCGGCTGGAAGTACGTCGTGCCGCCGGTGCTGCAGTTGCCCGATCCACCGGAGGTGACGCCCTGCGCCTGGTTCCCGGCGAGCAGCGAACCGCCGGAGTCTCCGCGCTCGGCGCAGACCGACGTGCGGATGAGGCCCGAGACGATGCCCTCCGCGTAGCGGACGCTGCTGTTGTAGGCCTGCACCTGACCGCAGTGCCAGCCGGTCGTGGATCCGGAGCGGCATACGGTCGCGCCGACGGCTGCGGGCGTCGATCCGGCGACGGCGACGGCGCCGCCCGCGTAGTCGGAGACGGTCGCGACGGGGGTGTGCGACGGCGTCGCGACCCAGGCGTAGTCATCGCCCGGGAAGCTCGAGCCGCGGAACGTCCCGTAGTTCGTCGACGCCCCCGCCCGGCCGCAGTGGCCGGCGGTCACGAACCCGCCCTCGACGGCGAAGCCGACCGAGCAGCGCGAGGTGCCGTTGATCGTGTAGGCGATCCCGCCCTGGATGGTCGCGAACGTCTCGGGCGCCTCGGCCGTGGTCTCCACGCGCACCGCGTCCGCGGGGGCTCCGATCTGCGACGCGACCTCGGATGCCGCCGCATCCCCGAGAGTCTCGACGACCACCTGATTGGTGGTCACGTCGATCCACCACGACGTCACGTCGCCGACGGGTCCGCCTTCTGACAGGCGGGCGGAGATCGCTTCGAGATCGTCGATCGAGTATGTGACCTCGACGGGGACGGCGCCCGCATTCTCGGCTGCCTGCCGCGCGTCAGCGGTCGTCACCGCCGTATAGACGGTGCGGGTCGACTCGTCGAGCCACGAGCCCGCATACGCGGCCCCCGTCTCATCGGCGAGTGTGGCGGTCGTTGCGTTCGCGGTGTCCTGAAACGCGAGGACGTCGAGGGCGCCGGCGGTGTCCGTGCCGAGTTCTTCTGCCATCGCGGAGAGCAGGCCAGGATCGACGCCGCCAGAACCATCGTCGGGCCCGGGTGTCTGAGCCGACGCCGGAGCCGTCATGATGCTCGTGAATGCCAGGCTCAGGGCGGCGATGCCCAGAGCCGAACGGGTCGTTGATTTCACGGGATGTCCTTCCATCGGGGGGAATGAATGGTGGGTACCCACTGGCATCAAAGCATCCTGAGAGCGTTTTGCGAAGGGCCTGCTCGGAAACTTGGACGGAATGTAACAACCCGCGCAACAATCGCGGAAAGTCAGGAGTGCGCGTGGTTCTCCGCGCCCGTGCTGAGGGCGATCCCGTCCATGACCACGGCCACCACCTCTTCGGCCAGCGTCGGCGTCACCGGCAGGTGCCCGAACAGCATCCGGTAGTAGACGGGCGCGGCGAGCATGTCGAGGATCAGCGGGATGTCGACATCGGGGCGGATGTCGCCGCGCTCGATGCCTCGTCGCAGCGCCGCTTCGCTGGAGGCGCGGCGGGGATGGAACAGTCGGTCGAAGAACTGCGTCTCGAGCTCCGGGTCGTGCGCGAGGTCCGCTACGAGCGCCGGAAGGACCGAGCGACCCATCTCCGCGTCGAAGGACGGGCTGAGAGAGCCGATTCCCTCGATGAGGTCGCACCGGGTGCATCCCGTGTCGGGTGTCGGTGCCGCGCCCAGCCGGTCCAAGAGCGCGCTGACGATGAGGTGCTGTCGCGATCGCCACCGGCGGCGAAGCGCCGGGGTGTTCGTCCCCGCCCGCGCGGCGACGTCTTCGAGCGTCAGGCCGCTGTAACCGCGCTCGGCGAGAACCTCGAGCGTCGCACGCCGGATCGCCTCGTCGATGCGCGGATCTCGAGGCCGGCCGCGGCTGGGGCGGACGTCGCGAGCATCGGAAGCGGAGGAAGCCACGGTCACACGATAGTCGTTTATATTGTGTTCTGACATTAAACATAAATCGGTCGAGGGGTTCAGAGATGCCGGAACATCGGGGAAGCGCGTCGTCGCCGTCGTCCACTGCGCGGAGCGGGGTCTTCGATGCCCGCCACCGCGGGCTCACCGCGGGCATCCTGCTCTCCGTGGGGATGGTCGCTTTCGAGTCGCTCGGTGTCGCGACCGTGCTGCCCGTGATCGCCCGCGACCTCGACGGGCTCGGCGCCTACGGGTGGGGGCTGTCGGCGCTGATGCTCGCGAACATCGTGGGAACCGTGACCGCGGGCCACATGGCCGATCGGCGGGGAGCGGCGCGTCCGCTGGCGCTCGGCATGCTGGTCTTCCTGACGGGGTGCATGATCGCCGGTGTCTCGGGCTCGTGGTCGCTCTTCCTGCTCGGGCGGGTGGTCCAGGGAATCGGCGTCGGGGCGGTGATGGCTGCGAGCTACACCGCGATCGGGCGCGCATATCCGGAGTCGCTCCGAGCGCAGATGTTCGCGTTGCTGTCGTCGGCGTGGACCATTCCCTCACTCGTCGGGCCGCTCCTGGCGGGGATAGCCGCCGACCTCGTGGGCTGGCGGTGGGTGTTCGTCGCGATGGTCCCGTTGATCATCGCGGCCATGGCGCTCACGCTCCCGCGACTGCGCCGGGTGGCGGACGCCGGCCCGGCTCACGCGCAGAAGACGACCGCCCGTGGAGCGCGGTGGTGGCGTGGGCCCCTCGCCAGCTCGCTCCTGCTCACCCTCGGAACGGCGCTGCTGCTCCAGGCTCTGCTGCTCGCAGACCTCGTGCTGATGGCGGTCGGTGCGATCCTGGGGCTCGGCGTCGCGCTCGTCGCGTTCCGCCGGGTGACGCCGGAGGGAACGCTGTCCGCCCGCGCCGGTCTCGGAGCCGGCGTGATCGTTCGCCTGCTCCTCAGTGGCGCCTACTTCGGCAGCGAGGCGTTCCTCCCGCTCGCGTTCCAGGAACTGCGCGGGCAGACTCCGGCAGCGGCGGGCCTGGCGCTCTCAGCGGGCGCCCTGACCTGGGTGGCCGGTTCGCTGCTCCAGGCCCGGTGGGACCGTCGCCATCACGGGCGCCGTTCGCGCGCGGTTGCCGGGGGAGCGGCTGTTCTCCTCCTCGGCACAGTCGCTATCGCCGTCACCGCTCTGGTGGACGCGGTTCCCGGGTGGTGCGCGATCGGTGGCTGGGCCATCGGGGGACTGGGCATGGGCATCGCCTTCAATGCGTCGACCACGGACACGATGGAACAGGCCCCCGACGGACAGCAGGGCCAGGTCAGCAGTGCGCTGCAACTGGCTCAGACGCTCGCCACCGCTGTCATCGCGGGCGTGGGCGGAGCGATCGTCGCGTCAGCGGCCGGCGCGGCCGAGAGCCTTCACGCAGCGATCGCGACCGTCTTCGCCGTGACCGCCGCGCTCGCTGCACTCGCGCTCGCACTGTCGGGGCGACTGCGATCTGCGGCGGGGCGATCCGACACAGTCAGCGCGAACGCTGCTCGGTGATGTCGGCGACAGTCGCGCCGTAGGCGGCGATGAGAGCATCGGCGTCGACGAACAGGCTGTACCCGTGCGCGCCGGCACCCATCGCGATGCGTCGGCCCGCGATGGACGAATCGGCGAAGACCGGCCAGTCGTGAGTGCTGCCGATGGGCACGATCGTGCCGCGTTCGTAACCCGTGGCCGCCAGGGCGAGCTCAGGCTCGGGCAGGCGCAGCTTGTTGACTCCCACGAGCGCCCGGAGCTTCGGCCAAGAGATCACCCGGTCGCCCGGGACGAGCGCGAACAGGTAGGTGTCGTCGCTGCGCTTGACCACGAGAGTCTTCACGATGTCGTCGGGCTCGAGTCCGAGGAGCGCTGCGGCCTCATCGAGGCTGGAAGCGTCCGGACGCGGTCGCACGACGACATCGAGCCCACGCTCGGCCGCAGCGAGGCGGACCCGAGACGTGGGCTCGATGTCGTCGGTCATCCGATTCAGGCGTCGGGAGCGCGCAGCGGGTCGTCGGCAACCCACAGCTCGTCGTCGGCGCGGAGCGTCTGCCATGCGGCGTAGAGCACGCCGGCGGCGGCAGCGACACCGAGGACCAGGGCGATGACGCCACCGGCGCCACGCTTCTTCTTCGGCTCGGGCAGTGCGGCACGCGACTGGAACTTCTTCGTCGCCTTCTTGCCGTACTTGGCGGCCTTCTTCTTGACCGACGTCAGGTCGAGGTCGACGCCGCGGCCGTGGGCGAGGCGCTCACGCGTGTCGTTCGCGGCATCCCACACCGAGAGGGCGCCGCCCACGACGGCACCAGCGGCGGGGATGAGGGCGCCGTTGTACACCTTGCGGGTGGCGCGGACGCTCTTGTCGACGTACGGCGCCGCGTACTGCTCGTAGGTGTTCTGAACGGCGGGCTTGACGTGCTCGCGGTTGTAGTTGCCCAGCTGGTGGCCGGCGTCGCGTGCGACTTTGGCGGCCTCTCCCATCAGGACCTGCTGCGACTCCCACAGGGTGTTCGCCTGCTTCTGGAGCTTGCGGAGTTGCTTCTTGCGCTTGCGGCTGAGGCTCACGTGGGCCCTCCCTGCATCGTGGGACGTTTTCCCTCATCTTGCCAGAGAGCGCTCCAGCCAGCAGGGCATTGACAGGTGCGAGAATGGCACACATGCCTCAGCACACCGCAGTAGCGACGATCCACACCAACCACGGCGACATCGTCGTCAACCTTTTCGGCGACCAGGCCCCCCGTACGGTGAAGAACTTCATCGGCCTCGCCGACGGTTCGCAGGAGTGGACCGACCCCGCCACGGGCAAGCCCGGCGAGGGCGCGCTCTACACCGACGTCATCTTCCACCGCATCATCCCGAACTTCATGATCCAGGGCGGCGACCCGCTCGGCCAGGGCATCGGCGGCCCCGGCTACAACTTCGACGATGAGATCAGCCCCGAGCTGGACTTCCAGAAGCCCTACATCCTCGCCATGGCCAACGCCGGACTGCGCCGCAACGCGATCACCGGCAAGGCCGAGGGCACGAACGGCTCGCAGTTCTTCATCACCACCGACCCGACCCCCTGGCTGCAGGGCAAGCACACCATCTTCGGCGAGGTCGCGGATGACGCGTCGCGTCAGGTCGTCGACACGATCGCCTCGGTGAAGACCGGCGCGCAGGACCGTCCGGTCGACCCGGTGGTCATCTCGTCGATCGACGTCGTCACGGTCTGAGGCGGTACGTGAGCGCGTCCGAGCTGCGGAGCAACCCCGACAACTTCTGTTACCGGCATCCCGATCGACAGAGCTTCGTGCTCTGCCAGCGGTGCCTGCGCACCATCTGCGCGGAATGCCAGACGCAGATGCCCGTCGGTGTGATCTGCCCCGAATGTCTGCGTGATCAGCAGAAGAGCTCGGGCGCGCCGCGTCCCCGCCGTGCACCGCGCATCCTGCGTGCGGTGCGCTCCGACGATTCCCGGCCGTTGGTCACGTACGGGATCATCGGCGTGACGTTCTTCGCCTTCGTCGTGGGACTCATTCCCGGCGCGGGCGCGGCGGTGCAGTCGCTTCTGGCGCTGTACCCGCCGCTGCTCTACCCGCAGTTCAGCGGGACCTTCCAGCCATGGCGGCTGTTCACGGTGCTGTTCGTGCACAGCGGCTTCTGGCACGTCGGGCTCAACATGCTCGCGCTGTGGATGCTGGGGCGCAGCCTCGAACCGATGCTCGGACGCAGTCGTTTCCTGTGGCTCTACGTGCTCAGTGGCCTCGGGGGATCCGTCGCGGTCGTCCTGTTCGGCTTCACGTCCGCGGTCGTCGGAGCATCGGGCGCGATCTTCGGACTCTTCGGCGCCTTGCTCGTGATCGGCCGTCACATCGGCGCGAACATCACAGGCATCGCCGTCGTCCTCGGGATCAACCTCGTCATCACGTTCCTGCCCCTGCTCACGAGCGGGCTCGGCGGCGGGGGCGGCGTCCAGATCTCGTGGCAGGCGCATGTGGGCGGACTGGCTGCGGGCGCTCTGGTCGGACTGATCTACGCGCGCACCCGGACGATCCGGCGCCGGAAGCTCCAGATCTGGTTGCTCGGCGCCACCGCGGCGGCCTTGGTCGCCCTGCTCGCCGTGCCCCTCGCGCTGTACTGACGAAAGTTATCCACAGGTCTATCCCCAGGTGGGGATGGAATCACACCGGTGTGATTCACCCGATGTGGAGAACTGGTCAGCGCCACCGCGTGGTCATGAGGAAGCCCACGAAGGCGATTCCGAAACCGATCACCAGGTTCCAGCCGCCGATGCCGGGAACGGGGAGGGTGGAGTTGCTCAGGTAGAAGACGAGCACCCACACGAGTCCGATGAGCATCAGTCCCAGCATGATCGGCTTGAACCAGACCGGGTTAGGTGCGTCATCTGCGGGGCGTCGCTCCACGGTCGGGTCGTCGTGGTCGCTCGAAGATGCCATGGGAGAATCCTAGCCGTCGGACCTCGAAGCGCCCGGGCTCACCCGTCAGGACTCCCACAGGCCCGCCGTGAGAAAGTAGGGGAGTGCTCCGCCTCGGTGACGGCATGCCGAATCGAGAGGGGCCGATATGCCCGCATGGTGGGAACAGATCGTCCACGCAGTAACCGGTCGCGTCAGCCGGCACGATGACCTGCCGGATCTTCGGCAACTGCCGTCGCGGGCGGTGAGACTGGAACGTACCCACTATCTGGTCAACGACCGCGAGCGACAGAGCCGTCATCCGCGTGCCTATGTCCTGCGTACCGAGGTGGACGCATCCCGGGGCAGCGGCAACGTCGCCGCCTTCTCGAACGGCCGTGGCGTCGGATACCTGCCGCAGTCGATCGCGGCCGAAATGCATCCGCTGCTCGATGACCTCGGAGGAGCCGCCGTCGTGAACGGCGCAGGTGCCAGAACCGGCAGCATCCGGCTCTGGATCGACGTGCCGACGCCCGGTTCGGTCCGTGGGCTCGTCGCCACAGTGAGATCTTCCAGGGCCGAGGGATAAACTCTGCGACTGTGCAGAGCACCCGTACGCCGACCCTACGCTCACGTCGGTCGCAGGTGCGTCCGCGGCGACGCGCGAGTGTGATCAGCGTGTTCGGCGAGCTCCTCCTCACCGCCGGTGTCGTGATGCTGCTCTTCGTGAGCTGGCAGATGTGGTTCGGCGACATGATCATCGGATCGCAGAAGCAAGCCGAGGCCGCCGCGCTGGCGCAGCAGTGGCAGACGCAGGCGCAAGAGGCTCCGACGCCCACCGGAGAATCCGGGCCGGCAGACCCTGCGGCGATTCCCGTGATGGCCGAGCCCGAACCGGGCGCCGAGTTCGGCATCATGTATGTCCCGCGCTTCGGTCCCGACTGGCAGTTCACGATCGCCAACGGCACGGGCAAGAAGGCGATCCTCGACCAGGGGCGCATCGGTCACTACGAGGGATCGGCGATGCCGGGCGCCGACGGCAACATGGCGGTCGCCGCGCACCGCTGGACTTCCGGTGCGCCCTTCGACCCGGTCGACCGGCTCGTCGTCGGCGACGCGATCGTCATTCAGACCCAGGACGGCTGGTACACCTACCGCTTCCGGAACGTCGAGTACGTGCAGGACACCGCCATCGAGGTGCTCAACCCGGTTCCGCAGCAGGTGGATGTCAGTGCCAACGGCAAGTACCTCACCCTCACGAGCTGCGCGCCGAAGCTCAACATGCTCGAGCGCATCATCTCGTATGCGGTCTTCGAAGAGTTCACCCCGACCTCGGCGGGACCGCCGGCGTCGCTGACAGAGGGAGTCTCCGCCTGATGTACGGAGCGCTGTGGCGAGTTCTCCCCGGGCCGTGGTGGCTCCGGGTGGTCTTCCTGCTCATCCTCGCGGCCGCGGCCGTCTACGCACTCTTCTTCTGGGTGTTCCCCGCCGTCGCGCCGTTCTTCGCCCCCGGCGAGGAGTCGACGGTAGGGTGACCGCCGTCCTCGTGATCGACAATCACGACAGCTTCATCCACACCCTCGTCGGCTATCTGCGTGAACTCGGCGCCGAGACCGAGATGGTGGAGTCGGATGCCGTCCTCGACCCCTCACGCGTCCTGACAGGCTACGACGGCGTCCTCGTCTCGCCCGGGCCCGGGACTCCCGAGGACGCGGGTGCATCGATCGCCGTCGTACGGGCGGCCGCGGCATCCGCGGTTCCCCTGCTCGGGGTGTGTCTCGGTCATCAGGCGATCGCCGTCGCCTTCGGTGCCACCGTGGGCGAGGCGCCGGAGCTCATGCACGGGATGACCTCGGACGTGCGGCACGACGGGTCGTTCCTCTTCGACGGACTGCCCGACACCTTCACGGCGGGCAGGTACCACTCCCTCGCCGTCGACCCAGCGACGCTGCCGGCCGAGCTGCGGGTGACCGCGCTGGCCCCGGGCGGCACCGTCATGGCGATCGCCCACCGAGTCGCACCCATCGTCGGCGTCCAGTTCCACCCTGAGTCCGTGCTGACTCAGGGCGGATACCGGATGCTGGGAAACTGGCTGGGCTCGCTCGGGCTGATCACCGCGCGGGAGCGTGGCGCCCGGCTGCATCCGCATCGACGGGATGTCGGCGCTGCCTGATCGGACGAGGCGCTGCTCTCAGCTGCCGGTGCAGACCCGGAGGGTGACCGTCGATCCGATCGGCACCTCGCCCGGTGCAAGCGACTGCGACGAGACCGTGCGTCCGCCGGCATCCGCGGCACAGCCCGGATCCTCGACCACCTCGGGGATCAGCTGACGCGACTCCTGCTGGAGCTCGCGCTCGGCTGCCTCGACGGTGTACCCGGTGAGGTCGACCAGGGTCACGGTGCCGCTCGCGACCACGAGGTTCACCGACGATCCCATCGCGAGCGCTGAGCCCTCGGGAGCGGAGGCCTCGATGACCGTGCCGGCGGGCAGGGTCGGATCGTTGCGGGATCGCACGGTTCCCAGTTGCAGTCCGGCGCGCTGCAGCGCCTCGGTCGCTTCGGTGCGTGAGAGGTTCTGCAGCGTCGGGACGGTGGCCATCTCCTGGCCGGTCGAGACGTAGACGGTGACGCGCTGTCCGGGGGACAGGGTGATACCCGCGGCCGGTTCGGTGCCGATGACGTCGCCTGCCGGCACCGCGTCGTCGCTGCGGTCGGAGCGGACGGGATCGAGCTCCGCCTCTTCGATCAGGTTCTCCGCGAGGTCCCAGGACTTCCCGGAGACCTCGGGGACGGTGCGCGAGGTGCTGGGAACGGTCGTCCCGGTGTCGCGGAAGGCGAGCACCCAGATGAGCACCGCGATCAGCAGCGCCGCCAGTACTGCAACGCCGGCCCAGATCCAGCTCACGGGCGGGCCGGACTGCGTACGGCGCATGGTGTTGTCGGTGCTGAGCTGACGCAGCGACCGCGCCGTCTCGGCCGCGTGACGCGGATCCGGTCCGTACAGCTCGCTCGCAAGAGCGCCCATCTGACGCTTCGTCGGCTGCTTGCCGCCGACCGCCTGGTCGAGCGCGGCCCGGAACTCCGTGGCGTCCTGGAATCGCTGGAACGGACTCTTCGCGAGGGCACGCAGCACGACCGCATCGAGCGCCCGCGGTACCTCGTCGACGATCTCCGACGGCGGCAGCGGCGCCTCGCTGACGTGCTGGTAGGCGACCGCCACCGGCGTCTCGCCCCGGAAGGGCGCGCGGCCGGTGAGCAGCTCGTAGAGCACGACACCCGTCGAGTAGAGGTCGGCGCGCGCGTCGACGGGCTCGCCCTTGGCCTGCTCGGGGGAGAAGTAGGCGGCCGTGCCGATGATCGCGGTCGTCTCGGCGACCGTGGACGACGAGTCCGAAACTGCACGGGCGATGCCGAAGTCCATCACCTTGACGTTCCCGGCGTCGGTGATCATGACGTTCCCGGGCTTGATGTCGCGGTGCACGACCCCGGCGCGGTGCGAGTACTCGAGGGCCTCGAGGATGCCGTCGACGTAGCGCACGGCATCCTCCTCGGAGAGCGGTCCGGCTTCGACCATGTCCTTGAGCAGGCGGCCCGTCACGAGCTCCATGACGATGTACGGCACGGAGTGCTCGCTGCCGTCGGGGTCGATCTCGGTATCCTCCCCGGCGTCGAACACGCGCACGATCGACGGGTGGGCCATCCGCGATGCCGCTTGGGCCTCCAGACGGAACCGCATGCGGAAACCGGGGTCGTCCGCGAGCTCGCGCTTGAGCACCTTGATGGCCACGTCGCGCCCGAGGGTCACGTCGTATCCCCGATACACGCTCGCCATTCCGCCGCGCCCGATGGGCTCGTCGATGCGGTAGCGCCCTGACAGCACACGTTGCTCTGCCGACACGTCACTCCCTGCGTTCGACTCGTACTCGGATGTGGGACTCATGGTCGAACCGGGTCAGTCGTCGTTTCCGCCGTTGCCGTTTCCGCCACCGTTGTTGCCGCCGTTGCCGTTCTGGCTGGGGGTCGGAGAAGGCGCCGTTTGAATCGTGGCGGCCGCCTCGGGGGAGGCGGGCGACGTGCGGTCGCCGCTCTCACCCGCACAGGTCACGGTGTAGGTGACGGAGAGCGCGCCGGAGTCTCCGACCGTGACCGGCGCGGGACGCTGGTTCAGGCTGAAGCTCGAGGTGGTCTGGCCGTTGCCGAACGTGCCGCCCGAGACCGTGAAGCGGTACTCCGAAGGCGTGAGACCTGCCGGGCAGGAGTAGCTCGACCACATCACCTGCACGGTGGAGCCGGCGGTGACGCTGGTGGCGGTCTGACCGTTGGACTGGATCGTCGGAGCGGAGGGTGCGCCGAGCGGGCTCTGCTCCGCGTAAGAGGTCAGGGTCACCGAATCGGTGGCCTTGACGTTGCCGAGCGGGACGACGTCGTAGACCTGTCCGACCTGGTCCTCGCTCGGAGCGGGGTTCCCGGGTGCGCAGGTGACGTTCTCGAGGCCCGCGCGAGCGGCGACCGCGAGGGCGTCCTCGCACGAACGCCCCGTCAGCCCCAGCCCGTCGACGTTGATCGTCGTTGCCGCGCTCGGACTCGCCGGGGTCGACGGCGTGTTGGCCGGGGTCGAGGGCGCCGACTCGGTCGGCGTCGTGGGAGCGGGCTCGGGGTCGCCGTTGCCGGACAGCAGGGCGAACAGGGTGCCGCCGAGCACGATGACGAGCAGGGCGATGAGAGCGACGAGGGGCCACGTCCACCGGCTGCGCTTGCGCTTGGGGGTCTCGGTCAGGTTGTCGTCCACGGCGGCCGCTTCGGACGCGGCGCCCGCCGAACCCGCGGCCGCGAGCCCGGCACCGGCCGCGGCGGCCCCGGCCGGGAGCAGCAGCGTCGCGGTGTCGCCTCCTTCGGCGGGGAGCAGCTGCGTGACATCGCTCGTGCCGGCACCGGCCACGATCGCCGGGACAGCGGCGTGGGCGGCGGCCAGATCGCCGCGGCGGAGAGCGGATGCCGCGCGCGCGACGGCCGACGCGGAGGCCGGACGGTCGTCGGGCTTCTTGGCGATCATCGCGAGGATGAGCCTCTGCACCGGGTCGGAGACGGTGGCGGGAAGCGGCGGGGGCTGCTCGTTGATCTGCGCCATGGCGATCGCGACCTGCGACTCGCCCGTGAACGGGCGCTTGCCCGCGACGGACTCGTACGCGACGATGCCGAGCGAGTAGATGTCGGTCGCCGGGGATGCTGGGTGCCCCGAGGCCTGCTCGGGGGAGAGGTACTGCACCGTGCCCATGACCTGACCGGTCGCAGTCAGCGGCACCTGGTCGGCGATGCGCGCGATGCCGAAGTCGGTGATCTTCACGCGACCGTCGGGCGTGATGAGCAGGTTGCCCGGCTTGATATCGCGGTGCACGAGGCCCGCCGCGTGAGCGGCCTGCAGGGCCGACGCGGTCTGGGCGACGATGTCGAGCGTCTTGTCCGACGACAGCGAGCCTTCACGCTCGAGGATCGTGGACAGTGCCTCACCGGGAACGAGCTCCATCACGAGGAACGCGCTGCCGTTCTCCTCGCCGTAGTCGAAGACGCTCGCGATGCCCTCGTGGTTCACGAGTGCGGCGTGGCGGGCCTCGGCGCGGAAGCGCTCGAGGAACCCGGGGTCGCCCATGTACTCGTCTTTGAGGATCTTGATCGCGACGGTGCGGCCGATGACGTGGTCAGTGGCTTCCCACACCTCGCCCATACCGCCGATCGCGATCCGCGAATCCAGTTCGTAACGCCCGCCGAAGCTCACGCCTTGCATGGGTCTCATCTGTTCAGCACCGCCTCGATAACCTTCTTCGCAATGGGGGCTGCGATCCCGCTGCTCGTCCCGGCCTGCCCCTGGCCGCCCCCGTTCTCGACCATCACTGTGACGGCCACCTGGGGGTTGTCCGCCGGCGCGAAGCCGGTGAACCACAACGTGTACGGATCGCCTGGACCGTGCTCCGCAGTGCCCGTTTTTCCGGCGACATCGACGCCGTCTATTCTTGCACCGCTCGCCGCACCGTCACGGACATTGGCGACCATGAGCGTGCGCATCTGCTCCGCGACATCCGTGCTGAGAGCGCGTTGGAACTCGCTCGGCTCGAACTTCTCCTGCACGGTCAGATCGGGTGCGACGACGGAGTCGAGCAACTGCGGCTTCATCACCATCCCGCCGTTCGCGATGCCTGCCGAGACCTGGTTGATCTGCAGCGGTGTCGCGGTGACGTCGCCCTGCCCGAAGCCGGAGAGCGCCGTGCGGGCGTCGTTCAGTCCGCGGGGGTACTCGGATGCGGCGGCCGGGAGCGGGATCTCCATCTCGCTGTTGAAGCCGAACTTCTCGGCCTCTTCGCGGATGGCGTCGTCTCCGAGCTCGACGGCGAGCTCGGCCATCGGGATGTTGCAGCTGAGCCGCAGCGCGGTTGCGAGCGTCACGGTCTCGCCCGGACCGCACGTGCCCAGGTCGAAGTTGTGGAGCGTGTTGCTCGTTCCCGGAATGGTCCAGGTTGCGGGATTCGGGAACGTCGACTCGGGCGTGTACTTGCCCGAAGAGAGTGCAGCCGAGGTCACCACCAGCTTGAAGGTCGATCCCGGCGGATTGAGGTCGCCGCCGATCGCGCGGTTGAACAGCGGCTTCAGCGGGTCCGCCGCGAGCTCGTCGTACGCGGCGTTGACGCCGGCCGAGTCGTGCGACGCGAGAAGGTTGGTGTCGAAGCTCGGGCTCGTCACCATCGCGAGGATGCGTCCGGTGGACGGGTCGCTCGCGATGACGGCGCCTTCGTACCCCTGCAGGGCGTCGAACGCGGCCTGCTGGATCTGGGGGTCGATCGTGAGCAGCACGTTCGACCCGCGCGCGGGTGCACCCGAGATGATCTGCTCGAGGCGGGCGAGGAACTGCGTGTCATCGGTGCCCGAGAGCGACTGGTTCATGATCTGCTCGATCCCTGATGCAGGTGAGCCGAGCACGGGGTTGATCCAGCCCGTGATCGGCGCCCACATGGCGGCATCCGTGTACTGGCGCTGCCATGAGTAGATATCGCCGCTCGGCACGGATGCCGCCACGACCGAGCCGCCCGCGATGATCGACCCGCGCTGCACCTCGAAAGAGTCGTACAGCGTTCGCCGGTTGCCCGGGTTCTCGTTCAGCGCCTGGGCCTGGATCACCTGGATCCAGCTGGTCGAGATGAACAGCGCGAGGAACATCGCCAGCATCACGAAGCTGAGTCGCCGCAGTTCCTTGGTCATCCGATCACCACCCGGGGTCGAGAGCGAACCGCATCCGAGATGCGGAGGAGGAGGGCCACGATGATCCAGTTCGCCACGAGCGACGATCCGCCGGCAGCCAGGAACGGCGTCGTCAGCCCCGTGAGCGGGATGACGCGGGTGACGCCGCCGACCATGATGAAGACCTGCAGCGCGATCGTGAACGACAGGCCGGTCGCGAGGAGCTTGCCGAAGTCGTCCTGACCGGCCAGGCCGATGCGGACGCCGCGGCTCGTGAAGACCATGTAGAGGCACAGCAGGGCGAAGAGGCCGATGAGGCCCAGCTCCTCACCGAGGCTGGGGAAGATGTAGTCGCTCTGCGAGAGTGGCGTCATCCACGGGCGGCCCTGGCCGAGTCCCGTGCCGATGAAGCCGCCCTTCGCGAGACCGTAGAGGCCGTTCACGAGCTGGAAGCTACCGCCGGCCGCGTCGATGTTCGCCGGGTCGAACGGGTTCAGCCAGTTCTGGAATCGCCCCTTGACGTAGGGGAGCACCTGCGAGGCGATCGCACCGCCGGCCACCACGAGGCTCAGGCCGATCATCACCCAGCTCGTCTTGCCGGTCGCGACGTAGAGCATCGCGATGAACATGCCGAAGATCAGGGTTCCGGTACCGAGGTCGCGCTGGAGCACGATGATCCCGAGGGAGATCACCCAGATGACCAGCACCGGGCCGAGCTCGCGAGCGCGCGGCCACGTGATACCGAGGAAACGGGTGCCGACCGATGTGAGCGATTCGCGCGTGCGCACGAGGTAACCCGCGAAGAAGATCGCCAGGGCGATCTTCGCCAGCTCTCCCGGCTGGAACGAGACGATTCCGCCGATGGACACCCAGACGTCGGCGCCGGCCTCGACACCCAGGCCGGGGATGAACGGCAGGAGCAGCAGGGCGATGCCGGCGAACCCGAAGACGTAGGTGTACCGGAACAGCACGCGGTAGTTGCGCAGGGCGATGACCACGATGAGAGCGGCCACCAGGGCGATCGCGCACCAGACGATCTGGCGCACGGCAAGCATGTCCCAGCCCGCGGAGGTGCCCTCGAGGTCGATCCGGTAGATCATGGCGATGCCGATGCCCGACAGCAGCGTCGCGATCGGAACGACGAAGGGATCTGCGTCGCGTGCGCGCAGGCGCAGCACCACGTGGATCGCCAGCGCGACCGCGTCGAGCACGGCGCAGTAGATCAGGAACGAGGAGTCGATCGCGTCGTTCTTGCCGAGCTGCACGAGGGCGAGCGCGGCGGCGTTGATGACGAACGCGAAGAGCAGCAAGCCGAGCTCGCGGTTGCGCTGCGTCTGCGGCATCCGCAGTTTGCGCAGCGCCTTGATGACCGAGGTGTCGGCCGAGACGGCGGTGCCGGTCACGATGATCCTCCGTCCACGCGCAGGTTCTCGACGATGGCTCGTGCATCCGCGAGGGAGTCGGCCGTGATCGTCTGCTTGACCAGGTCCAACTGGTACGGAGCCAGGTCGGCGAGGGCGATCCCGGTGTCCTCTTCGGGCGAGGAGAGCGAGATCGGTCCGATGCTCGGCGGGATGCCGCGGTAGATCACGACCGTGTCCTCGTCGACGCCCACGAAGAAGCGGGTCTGCGTCCAGCTGTAGGCGCCGAACAGCACGACGCCGATCGCCGCGAGGATGACGATGAAGCCCGCGAACCAGGTGAGCCGGCGCCGGCGTGCGCGGCGGCGGTCCTCCTCGATCAGTTCCTCGAGGAACTCGGCGGCCGGTTCGAAGTGCGTGGGCTCGTTCGCGGCCTGCCGGGCAGGATGCAGCCAGCTGCTGCGCTGCGGACGCGCTGCGGGCACCTCGATGCCGAGCGGGTGCGACGCCGAGCCGACGACGGTCGGCGGTCCGCTGAAGAGGGGGTGCTGACCTCCGACGTCGACGATGACGATCGTGACGTTATCGGGCGCTCCGCCGTCGAGGGCCTGCTTGAGGAGGCTGTCGGCGGTGCGACCGGGGGCCCAGCCCTGCCCGAGCGCCTTCGCGGTGTGCGCGTCGTCGACGACGCCCGACAGTCCGTCGGAGCACAGCAGCCATCGGTCGCCGGGCTGCGTGGGCATGATGAACGTGTCGATCTCGGGATCGGGGTCCATGTCGCCGAGCACGCGCATCAGCACCGAACGGCGCGGGTGATACCGGGCCTCCTCCGGGGTGATGCGACCCGAGTCGACCAGGCGCTGCACGAAGGTGTGGTCCGTCGTGATCTGGGTGAGCGTCCCGTCGCGGAAGAGGTAGAGGCGCGAATCGCCGATGTGGGCGATCACGGCGTATTCGTCGACCATGACGAGCGCGCTGACGGTGGTTCCCATGCCGGCGAGCTCGGGGCGCACCTTGACGGTGCTGATCAGCTCCGCGGCCGTGTCGGCCAGCGCCTCGCGCAGCGCGGCCTCTGCCTCGGTCGTCGACGAGAAGGCGTGGTCGAGACTCTCGAGCCGTCGGACCGCCAGGCTCGACGCGACGTCACCGCCGGCGTGCCCGCCCATGCCGTCGGCGACGACGAACAGGTTCGAGCCGCAGAAGCCCGAGTCCTGGTTGTTCGAGCGCACCTTCCCGGTATGCGAGATGGCGGCGCTGGAGCCCTGGAAAACCATGCGTGCGGGCTACTTCCGCAGTTCGAACGTCGTCGCGCCGACCTTGATCGGCGCTCCCACGACGACCGGAACCGGAGAAGCGACGCGCTCGCCGTCGTGCCACGTGCCGTTGGTCGAATCGAGGTCCTGGATCATCCACTGGTTGCCCCACAGCACCAGGCGCGCGTGGTGGCTCGACGTGTAGTCGTCGCGGATGACGAGACCCGACTCGCTCGAGCGGCCGATGGTCAGCGGCTCGGAGCCGAGCGGAAGCTCGAGGCCCGCCTTGGGGCCGCTCGTGATGACGATGCGCGACACGGCGTCGGTCGTCGCCTTTCCGCCCTTGCCCGCCGGCGCGGGCGTGCCGACGGCGCCGACTGCGGCGGTCGCGGCATCCGGAGACGACGTGGGCGGACGGGTGACCGCGGGGCTCGCCGCGGGCGCGGCACCGGCGGCGGCCGGCTCGGGGAGCTTGCGCACCTTGACGCCGAACAGGTCGGCGCGCAGCGAGTACACGACGGCGAAGACGAAGAACCACAGCAGTACCAGGAAGCCGATCTGCAGCAGCAGGAGGGTCAGCGGACTCATCGGACGTCACCTCGGGTGTCGTACATGCGGGTCGCGTCGGCCGCCGACATCCGCGGACGTGCGGGAGCCTGAGCCTGCGGGACGACGCGGAAGACGATGTCGGTGCGACCGATCCGCACGACGCCGTCCGACGGCAGAGCGGCCTCGCTGACGCGCGAGCCGTTGAGCTGGGTGCCGTTGGTGGAACCGAGGTCGCGCACCATGGCGCGCTCGCCGTCCCAGAGGATCTCGACGTGCTTCCGGCTGGTTCCGGCATCCGGAATGGTGATGTCGGCGTCGCTGCCGCGCCCGATGACGGTGCGGGCCGCGACGATCGGATGCCGCGTCCCGTCGATGTCGAGCACGGCCTGCCACGACACGCGGGCGCCCGCGTCCGAGTTGGAGTCGACGCGGACGGTGCCGGTCGACAGCTGCGGGTCGGCCTGGAGCGTCACGGTCACGGCGCCCGAGAACGAGTAGCCCTGCGCCTTCGCGTGCTTCTCGACCATTCCGCGCAGCTCGTCGAGAAGAGCGGGCCCGATGGCGTTCATGCGCTCGGCGTCGTTGTCGGAGAGGCGCACCGTGAAGGCGTTCGGAACGAGGATGCGGTCGCGGCTGACGACCGCGGCCTTCTTGTCGAGTTCGCTGCGGAGGGCCGAGGCGATCTCCACCGGCTGGACGCCGCTGCGGAAGGTCTTGGCGAAGGCGCCGTTGACGGCACGCTCGAGACCCTTCTCGAAGCTGTCAAGTAGTCCCACTGGGCTCCTCAGGCAGGCGGATGGTTGCTTCATCGTAGTCAGCGAGGCTGAACGGACCATGCATTGGGCCTCGGATCGCGGCTCAGGAGCCGCCGTCGGCGTGATATCCTCGGGAAGTTGAGTTCGTGGAAACACGTTCTCGCGCGAGTGGCGGAATAGGTAGACGCGCTAGCTTGAGGTGCTAGTGCCCGCAAGGGCGTGGGGGTTCAAGTCCCCCCTCGCGCACAGTGAGACGAAGGCCTCCGACCGGGAAACCGGCGGAGGCCTTCGGCGTTCGTATGGGTCTGGCGGGCTTGACCGGACTCGATGTCGATGAGCCCGCTCGATGCGGGGGAGGGCGACCGAGGGCTCGTAGCATCACCCCATGGGCATGCAGAGGACGATCGTCGATCCGCAGACGTGGCTGGAAGTCATCGTGCCCGACTTCGCGACCGATCAGGAAGCTCTCGATCGCTCGCGTCGCCGAGAAGCTGGCGGGGTACCGGCGGTCAAATGGAGCCCGACTACGGCTGTATCTTGTCGCTCTGGCCGGAGAGCAGCGGTGCCGTGGAAGACATCGCTCGTCGCCTCCCCGAGGACGTGGTCCGAGACCTCATGCTTTGGCAGGAACGGTTCGAGGTGGGTTACGTCTTCCCGACAGCGTGGCGTTCCGACGAGCACCGCAGCGAGTGGCTGGAGCAGGGCGAGCGACTGTTCACAGTCGTAGAGAAGGCCCTCTGGTCAGACTTCGACGTCATCCCGAGCTTTCGGCGAGCGACGGGGGAGAGCGATCGCATATAGACACGGGTCGTCTGATCCGCATGCCCGGGACTGCGCGCCGTCAGGACGCCGGGGCCTCCAGGGCGACCTTCGGCTTAGCCCAGGAGCGACCGCGCGTGTCCTTGAGGATGTCGTACTCGACGTCGACGTGCGGTTCGATCGCGCTGTACTTGTCGTTCGGCGCGCCGATCACGAGCTGGAAGCCGAGTCCGCGCCATGCTCCGATCGCACGCTTGGTGAAGTGCGCATCGGCCTTGATGAGGGCTTCGTCCATGAACACGGGCGCGTAGCGAGGTCGTTCGGCGCTGGCGTCGCCGAGCTGGTAGCGCAGGGCCGCGCCGACGATGAACGCGATGAGCTCCTGCGACTCGCCGCCGGACTTCTCGCCGATGTGGTCGTACAGCGCGACGTGCTCCTTCGTCACGGCATCCACCCGCTCGGCGCTCACGCGAACGTGGTTGCGGACGTCGATGAGGTCGCCGAAATCGGGTGCCGACCGCCGCATGTGCCCGATGAGGCGCGACATCCGGCGGTAGGCGTGCTCGCGCTCATCATCCGTCGTGGCGTTCTCGATCAGCCCGCGCACCTCGCGCAGCTCGCGCCGGAAGCGCCGGCGAGGCTCGGACTGGTTCTCGCGCGTGGTGATCTGCAGGCGGTGGTCGTCGTCGTAGAACGGGAGGTCCTGCATGATGCGGTTGATCGGGTCGATGCGATCACGGATCTCGCGGATCGACCGGCTGAGCGTCGAGTCGAGGTTCGTGAGGTCGTTGCCCGATAGCTTGAGCAGGCTGTCGCGCCACTCCGCCTCCAGCTCATGCAGCCCACTGGTCTCGAGGGCCTGGAGAGCGCGTTCGAAGTCGTCGATCGAGGTGTCGGGGTCGGGCAGCAGGTTCGGATTCGGCCACCGCTCGAGGAAGCTCGCCATGATGCGTCGCAGGCCCTCACGGCTCTCGTCGAGGGCATCGACGGCCGCCCGCCGGTCCTCTGCGAGGCGCTGCGCAGCCGTCGCGAGGGCGGCGGAGAAGCGGTTCAGCGCCTCGGACGGGCTGGCGTCCGAGGTCGGCCCATCGAGATGGAATCGCTCGTCGAGGAACGCGGACTGTGCGGCGGTGAGAGTGCGCTCCGCCCGCTCGGCGTCGTCGAGCACGGACTGATCCGAATCGACGTCGTCGATCACCTCGGCCCACTGCGCCTCGATCTGATCACGCTCGATCGACACGCGGGCGATCTCGTCGCGCAGGTGTGAGATCCGGTCCTTGATGTCGGAGATCCGTCGCTGCACATCGGCGATCTCGGGGTTGGCGGCCGTGACGTCGCTCTGCACGCCGATCCAGCGCTCTCGTTCCGCGGTGACCGCCTCGACGTCGACCTCTTCCCAGGTCAGGTCAGTGATCTTGGCGTACACAGCAAGGCGCGAGTCGACCGTGTCGAGCTCGGTCTCGGCGACCTTCCGCTCCCGCAGGGCGTCGTCGAGACGGCGGCGAGCGTCGTCGATGAGACGCGCCACGTCGTGCCGGCGTCGCTCGTTCGAGAACCCGAGGACGTTCTCGCGACCGTGGCCACCGTGCGCGCCGCGGTTGCCCTGCGCGACCTGTCCGGTGATCGTGAGCGCCATGCGATGCTTCGGCAGCTCGGCGCTGGAATCGACGCAGACGTATCCGTGACGGGTTTCGAGCCGCTCCTGCAGCCAACCGGTGAACGGCGAGCTCTGGTAGTCGAGGCGCCCGGGCAGGGTCTGCGGGTCGAGGTTGGCGACCGGCTCCATGCCTGCGTGCACGCCCTCGAAGCGCAACCGCACGGGGGTGTGGACCGATTCGATCGCCGCCCGGAAGCGCCCCAGGTGAGCGGTGTCGATCAGCACCGTGGTCGCGAAGCCGCCGAGCGCGAGGTTGAACGCCTCTCGCCACGGCTCGAACTCGGTGCGCACTTCGACGAGCTCGCCGACGAAGGGAAGGTCGGCTGTCGTGAGCCCGGCGGCCTCCGCGAGCCGCTCGCGCGACTCGTGCAGAGCGGGTGGGATGTTGCCGTGGCGAGAGGCCACGCGCTGAGCCTCCGCCTCCAGTTCTGCGACGTCGATCCGCGCGGCTTTCGCCGCCGACGCGGCTTCAGCGAAGGCGGAGCGAGCACGCGCTTTCGCATCGGAGTCGGCGAGTTCGGCCCGCGCGCGGGAGATGAACGCTGTGAACTCGTCGCGGTTCGAGATCTCGACGCCCAGACCGCGGAGGGCGGCGTCGAGCACCTCGCGGTGTCGCCGGACGTCGGTGAGGCGCCGCTCCACCTCGCGCAGTTCGCGCTGCGCCGTGGCCAGCCGATCCCCGCCGGAGAGCCGGAGCACGTCGATCAGGCCATCGCGCTCCGCCTCGGCGCCATCTGCGAGGGCACGCTTCTCGCGCAGCGTGACCTCGGCCGCGGTCTTGCGCTCGCGCAGCTCGGTCTCGACGTCGCGCAGCATCCCGAGGCGTCTGTCCGCTCGCCAGAGCGTGGCGAGCGACCCGGCATCCGAGAAGGAGCCGACCTCGTCGATCAGGTTCACCCGCTCGGCGGCGGCGGCCATCTTGGCGCGCAGCTGCGGGATAGGCGTGAGCGCGGTGACCTGCTGCCGAGCCGTCAGCATGCGCATGCGCGTGCTCTCGAGTCCGTCGAAGTGCGCGACGACGGCGTCGGCGGTCTCCATCGTCTCGGGCTCTTCGAGCACGAGACGCTTGTAGAGGTCGTCGACGGTCGTGATCTGCTGGCCCGCCTGGATGCGCGCGAGCAGGCTCATCGCCTTGGCCCCGGCCCCTGCTGCCCCGATGCCCAGGACGGCGTGCAGGCGGGCCGAGAACTCGCGGTCCGTTCCGACGGGCTCCAGACCGGCGTCGCGCACGGCGGAATCGGAAAGCCGCTGCGCGGCGGCCGGTTCGAGCGAGCGGAGGTCGAAGGCCCGATCGGTCGTCGCCCGCACGCGCACGGTGTCTTCGAGCACGCGCGCGCTGGCCGGGATGTACCAGGCTCGCACCGCTGTGAACTGCGACCCGTCGTGATCGATCCACGTCATCGAGACGGCGGTCCAGGTGTCTTCGCCGTCGCCTCGGAGGACGGTCATCTTCGTGCCGTCCTCGGTGCGCGACTCGTCGATCTTGCCGCGACCGTAGGAGAGGATGTTGCGCTGCTCGGAGCCGCGAGGACGCCCGGTGACGCCACCGTTCGAGGCGCCGTTGAAGGGAGTGGTGTGGGGCATCATGAGCGCGATGTAGGCGTCCATCAGCGTCGACTTGCCCGACCCCGAGCCGCCGCACAGAAGAGTGGCACCGAGGGAGAAGCGCACGCGATGGGCGCCCTCGTAGCCGCCCCAGTTGATGAGCTGAAGGTCTTCGGCGAGCCACTGCTGGCCGCGGGATGCCGCCGGGATGAGCCCGAACAGCGTCTCGAGCATCGTCACAGCTCCTCCTCCTGAGGCTCGTCGTCGCCTTCTTCGTCTTCGTCTTCGCCGGCCGCGATGCCACCCGTGTCGTCCGCCCCCGACCGGTCGCGTAGCCAATCGCGCAGTTCCCGCAGCTTCTCGGCGCTGAGGACGATCTCGACGAGCGGACTGATGCGGAAGCGGCCTGTCGTCTCCTCGTCGACGATGCCGTCGCGGGCGAGCCGGTCCATCGCTTTGCGGATGAGGCGCTGCCGCTTCGCGGTGTCGCCGTCGGCATCCGCGAAGTAGCTCATCACGGTCTGCTCGACGTCTTCGATGTCGACCCGGGCAGCCGGCTCACCGGCCGCCGATTCCCGCTGGTACACCGTGCGCAGGTGCACGAGGACGAGGGTCTCGGAGCGCGTGTATGCGGCATCCCGAAGCAGGATCGGAACATCGAGCTCGTCCGAGCGCACCTGCTGCTTGTACGCGACCCCGCGGTCGTGGTCGATCACGAGCCGCACGAAAAGGTCGTTGAGGCGCGATTCGACGAGCTGCTGATTGTCGAGGAGGGCTGTCCACTCCTCGCGGTTGCGGTCGGCGAGCACGAACCGCCGCTGCAGCAGGTGGACGAGCACGCGGCGCACCGCGGGATCGAGAACTCCGCGATCGCCGGGGAAGAGCTCGCCGAGATCGTCCTCCATCGCGGCGGGCTCGACGAATGCGCCGTCGCCCGGGGCCTCGTCTTGGGCTGCGCCGAGGGTGGCGGTGTCAGTCATCGTCGGACTCCTTCGAGGTGCGGGCGGTCACGGATCCGAAGGCGAAGCGCCGGGTGGTTCCGTCGGGGCGACGCGCCTCGACCACCGAAAGGTCTTCGCCCTGGCGCATGCCGTTGCGGTGGGCGATCTCGAGAAGGCCCACCAGGTCGACCGGGCGGCGGACGTCGTCGTCCGCGGCGAGGAAGGCCTCACCCAAGTCGAACTCCTCGCCGAGTCCGGCGACGAGAGCCTCGAGCTCCGCATAGCGCGGACCGCCCCAGGCCCGCGTATCGGCATCCAGCATCTCCGGGTCTTCGTCGGATGCCGTCAGCGGTGCCGGCGCACGCGGCGGGCGGATGTCGGTCGTCGACTGCCGCAGGTGGCGGATGTCGGCCGTCGGCAGGCTGCGGATCATCTCGACGGTTGCCTCGGATGACGTGCTGTGCGTCCAGGCCTGGAGGCCGGCCATGACATCGCGCAACAGATCGTCGACGTGGCGATCGCGGATGGGGTCGTGCGTGCGCACCTGCGCGGTGATGACCCGCGACGCACGGCGCTGCGCGGTCAGCACCTCTTCGACGCCGAGCTCCACGCGCCTCGAGATCGCATCGAGCTCGGCGCGCTGCTCGGCGTCCATCAGGCGCGCGAAGGGCTGCGCGACCAGGGCGTGCAGCTGATCGGTGAGGCTGTCGATCCGCTCGGGGTCGCCGATCAGCCGCAGCGCGCCGGCGAACGCCCGGCCCTCGGGGGTCGACTGCATGACGTGCTGCCCGCGCTGCAGGTACTCGCGCAGCACCTCTCCGGTGGGCCGAACATCGCGCCGGAGGTCGGCGACGACATCGCGCTGCATGGCCTTGATCGACTCCGCGACGCGCGTGAAGTCGGCGGGCAGCTCACGCGCCAGGTGCAGCACGTTCTCGGCCTCTTCGAGGAGCTGCTCGTCATCGATCGGCTCGGACTCACCGACCTGGAGGCGCGCGATCTCGGCGTCGAGCGCGTCGCGTTCGCGGATGAGGCGAGCCAACCGCACCTCCGGGTCGGTCTCGGCGTGGTCGGAGAGTCGTTCGACCGCTTCGAGGAGGGTGCGGACACGCGAGTTGGAGACCCGGGTGCGTCCGCCGGTGGTGCGTCCGGTGATCTCAAGCGCGCCCACCGCGTGGGCCGTCAGCCGGTAGACCTCGACGTCGCCGTCGATCTGGGGGACGAGCCATCCCACCCGCACCCAGTAGCGACAGATCTCACGGGCTGTGCCGGCCGGGAGCGCGCGGTCGTCCTCGTCGTATCCGGCCCCCCGCAGCTCGTCGAGGATCTCGGCGACCTCGGCATGCGCGTCCGAGATCTCGACCGACGGCCGGTCGACGGAGAAGACGAGCGAGAGCGTCGCGACCACGAACGGCGCATAGCGGCCGTGGAGCAGATCGAGCGTGGGGGTACGGAACGCCGACAACGCACGCAGATATGCGGCCTCAGCCCGAGTACTTCCCATCCATGCAACAGTATCCGGCGCGCCGACACCGAACTGTCGCGTCAGATCCCGTCGAGCGCCGGTGAATCTCGCCATCCGCGCGTTCGGCGACCGGACGCAAAACACCGGTGGGTGCCCGAGCCTACGTGCCGGCTGGGGCGTTGTCGTATCGGAGTATGTCGCCGGGCTGGCAGCCTAGCGCCTCACAGAGCGCAGAGAGCGTGGAGAAGCGGACGGCCTTCGCACGACCGTTCTTGAGCACGGCAAGGTTCGCTGGCGTGATTCCTATCGCCGCGGACAACTCAGCGACGGTCATGCCGCGTTCGTCCATGAGCCGGTCGATGTCGACGACGATCGGCATCAGATGACCTCCGCAAGGTCGTATCGCATGGAGGCGGACTGCCGAAGCAGCGTGAACAGCACGGCCAGGATCAATGTCGCCGCGGCACTGACTCCGATCGCGGACAGCATGCCGAGCATGAGCGCCGGCGGCGTGACGTGCGCGGCGTTGAGCACCACGAACATCGCGAGGGTGCTGAGCCCAATCGCGGCGGGGCACCACGTCAGCGCGCGCACCCACGTGAAGGCGTCGGTCGTGAAGATGCTGTCGTCGCGCACAAGATCGAGCAAGCGCCACGTGACGACGACCGCTGCCTGACCGCAGGCGATGACGAAGGCTCCCCACCCGATGATGACGGGCTCGATGCTGGCGACCTCCGCGTAGTCGCTGGCGAGGCCGGCGACGTTCGCGGGGATGATGAAGAGCTGGAGCGCGAGCCCGATGAGGGCAAGTACGGCGAAGACGATCTTGGCGGTGGCGATCAGGGTCCGGTTCATATCGCGCTCCTTCACTAGGTATCGAGAAACGATCGATTGTTTCTCGATAGGCGTCTACCCCCTGGACGCGTAGCGGCCGGGATGCCGGCCGGGTCAGCGGGCTCCACAGCGCGAACCAAGTACCTGGCGATGGCCGGCCATAAACGATCGTTTCCGGTGGGCTCGTCGGCATCGATGAGCAGCTGCGCGATACGCCGAGGCTCGATCTCATCGAAGAAGCGATCCTCGCGCCCTGGGGCCATGGACCCGCAGTCCCCGGCGGTCATCGTCCAGATGAATGAAGAAGCCCGAACTCCTGAGCTGCAGTTAGTAGCTCGCGACGGCGGCACCGCCTTGAGGGGGGGTTTCGGTGGAACCCGGCTGATGGCAGAGTCCTATGCGGCAGGGGGGCTCCACCTAAAGAACGGACAGAAAATGCGGAACGCGAAAATGCTCGGCCTCGTCGTCGCGTCGGCGCTTGCCATGATGCTGGCGGTCCCGGGGGCTGCTAGCGCGGCGCAGGTTGAACCGGCACCACCGGCTGATGTGGCGGCTCAGATCGCGAGCGATCCCGAGCTGCGGTACGTCACGGTAGCGGAAGCGGAAGCACTTTATGGTTTCGACGCTGATGCTGAAGATGTCCCGGAGCCAGCCGCAACCGAGCCCGTCGTCACCCCTCTGTGGTCTTGGTGGGGCTGCGACTGGCGCGGAAAAGCCGATTACCCGCACGTGACGAAAAACGAAGCCTCTGTACATGGGTACTGGGTCAAGGATGGTGGCGACTGCCCAGCGACGGGAACGGTCACTGTTGAACTGCAAGCTCTGGGCTGCAGCCAGTTCGGTTGTACATGGATCACCCAGGCGACAGACGTCGCCCCGGGTGTGAAGCCAGGATCGGGAACGGGGCGGTGGGCCACTCCGCACAAGGCGTGCGCGAACAACAACCTCACCGGTTGGCGCGGCCGTGTCGACACGGCGCTCACTGATTTCTACGATCCGTTTGGTTGGGACGATGGGCCGGCCAAGGATCTGAGCTGCTCGCCGGCATGAGTGAGGACGACGAGCAGATCCGGTACGTCCCTCTGCGCCCAGCCGACGAGTACCATCGCGCACCTCAACGCCGAGCCTTCGTGTTGTCAGAGCTTTCTGTCACGCGACTGGTCATCATCTGCGAACTCGACCAGCCCCTTACCGGTAGATCTCGGCCCACCATGAGCATGAAGATCACGCAGTACTTGCGGATGTCGGACGACTCGATGGTGCGCCTCGACATGGATCGCGGGGTGAGCTCGTTCAAACACGGGTGGGAGAGGCCCGTGAGCTGGAAGAGCGCCGCGCAGGACGTGATCGATGAAGTTCTCGACCTCGTTCGGGCTGACGGAGTGGACGGCGAGTCATTTCCGTGGGAGGAGTACGCGGAAGCCGCGCGAGTGCGCGGTATCGAGGTGGGTCCAGACGAACTGAAGGACCTCCCCCACACCGTGCTCATATCGGACGAGCTGACGAAGGTCTTCGAGTTCTGACTTCCGGGACCCGTATCACTTGTGGCCCCGGCGTGAGTATCACCCGGGGCCACAAGTATTGCCCGCACGGTTCGCCTTCGTGGTCTCATCCGCGCCGTTCTTGCTCAGGCGGTTCTGGATGGCGCATCAGCCGACGAGATAGCCGAGACTGCAGGCCTCCTACAAGCGCAGGCCAACGAGATCATGTCGGGTCACACAAGCTTCTCGAAGCTGCTCTTCGAAGCTGCCGCCGCCGACTCGCTGCCCACAACACGAGAGCAGCAGGCGAGAACTTCAGCGTCCTTCTCGAAGTCCAGCCGGGCTGGTGGCCTGTAGCGAAGTTCGGTCAGATCCCGTCGAGCGTGGGCGGGAGGGCGAACACGAGTTCGTCGATCTCGGCGCCACGCGCGGGGGCGTAGGCGCGCTGCCGCCGGATCTCGCTGAAGCCGTTCTTGGTGAGGACGGCGATGGATGCCGCGTTGTCGGCGGCGACCCGCGCGTAGAGCGGACGCTCGGCCTCGCGGGCGACAAGAAGTCGCAGCGCGGCGGAGGCGACACCGCGGCCCTGCGCATGGCGGGTGATCCAGAAGGTGACCTCGCGGTCTCCGTCCACGGTGAAGGCCGCGGCGGTGCCGGCGAAGCCGCCGTCATCGGTCACGACGAACATCGAGACCCGGTCGTCGGCGCGGTGGCGCTCGAGCCAGGCGTCGAACGCTGCCCGGTCGGAGGGGTCGTCGGCGGTGAACGCGGCCTGGGCGACGGCATCCGGGTCGCGCATCATCTCGAAGACGGCATCCGCGTCGTCATCGTCGAAGGGGCGGAGATCCACATGAGTCACACCGGCACGCTACGCGGATGAAATCCGTCTCATTTATGGGTATCGGTGCGCGGCGAAGATCAGTACGCTTATCCCGTCACGCATCGCGTGACGTATCCGGGGGGATCCGTCGACGCCCGGGCGCTGCATTTCTGGCACGCAGCCCGGGCGTCGAATGGGGGAGTGCCCCGACGCTCAGCCGGCAGGGAGCAGCTGCGTACGCAGCTCGTCGATGTCGGCCGCCACGGCGATCGCGCCGTTCGCCTCGTCGGGGGTGCTGAAGCCCCACGACACGAAGATGACGGGCACGTCGTTCGCGGCGCCGCCCTCGACGTCGTGGTGGCGATCTCCGATGAGAACGGGTCGCGACACGTCGATGCCGTCGGCCGCCAGGCGTCGGAGAGCCTCCGCCACGATGTCCGACTTCGAGCTGAGCGTCTTCTCGTCGCTCGTGGCCCCGACGATCTCGCGCAGCCGCGGAGCGAGGCCGAAGTGCTCCATGAGCGCCCGCACCTGGATCTCGGGCTTCGAGCTCGCCGTCGACTGCGGCACGCCGGCCTCATCCAGCTCGACCATGAGGTCGGCGACGCCGGGATAGAGGCGAGCACCGGTCGTGTAACCGTCGGCCTTGCCGAGCACGCGGTAGAACGACACCGCCTCGGTCGCCTTCTCGGGCGTCATCCCGAGGTTCGTCTGGAACGACTCGTGCATCGGCGGACCGATCCAGTGGATGAGCTCCTCACGCGTCGGCGCGGGGTGGCCGAAGTGCTCGAGCGTGATGGTGAGGCGGCGGAGGATGCCTTCGGACGCATCGACGACTGTGCCGTCGATGTCCCACAGCACGCAGGAGAACGGCGATCGGGTCATAGGTCCCACCCTATGTGCGCGATGACACGGAGTACGGCGTGAGGGCGCCGTCGGCCATCTCCAGCACGCGGTCGCAGTGTCTTGCCGACAGGCTGTCACCTACGAGGGACAAGTTCACATGCGCCGTGCACGCCTCCATCGAGAACCCCGATGACGCCAGCGATCACGTCGTCGGCGTCGACCCCGTGCTCCACGAGCTGCATGCCGGCGGTGATGACGCCCTGAACGAGGGCCGCACGGGTTGCGGCATCCGGGATTCCCAGCTCCTCGAGGAGGTGACGCAACGGCGCCGTGAGTGCGTCGTGCATCGCCATGATCGCCTCGACGTTCTTCGGCGAGATATCGGTCTGCTGGAGCCCCGTTGCGAGCGTGTGCTTGCCGTCGGCCGTCATCCGGATCGTCGCGGTGACGTAGGCGTGCAAGCGATCACGCCCCGGCCCGGCGGCATCCATCGCGGCCTCGAGCTCCGCCCCCCACTCCTCGAACGCCTGCATCGCGATCGCGGCGAGGAGGTCGTCCTTGGAGGGGAAGTACTCGTAGAAGCTCGACCGGGACAGGCCTGCTCTCTCGCAGACCGAACGCGGGGTGATGGCGGCGACGCCGGCCTCGGCGATGATCGCCTTCGCCGAGGCGAGGAGGGCTCCGTGTTGAGCGACGCGGTGTTCTGCGACGGTCGCAGCGGTGATCTTCGGCACCGCCCCATTATGGGTCTCGCTCATGAGGCCCGGCGGGGTGGCTATGCGGGTGGCGGGAATGTCTCGCGGCTCCCGCGCGCTGACATCCTCATGACGACATCCAGCACGTCCTCAGCCCACGCTTCCGGCACCTTCCGCATCGGCGGCGACCTCGAGGTCAACCGCCTCGGCTACGGCACGATGCAGCTCACCGGCCCCGGCGTCTGGGGTCCGCCGAAGGATCACGACGAGGCGATCCGCGTGCTCAAGCGCGCCGTCGAGCTCGGCGTGAACTTCTTCGACACCGCCGACTCGTACGGACCCTACGTCGCCGAGGAGCTCCTCAAGGAGGCGCTGCACCCCTACGGCGACGACGTCGTGATCGCGACGAAGGCCGGACTCACGCGCACTGGGCCCAACGAGTGGCCGCCGCTCGGGCGCCCCGAGTACCTGCGCCAGGAGGCCGAGATGAGCCTCCGCCGCCTCGGACTCGACCGCATCGACCTCTTCCAGCTGCACCGCATCGACCCGCAGGTTCCCCTCGAGGACCAGGTCGGCGAGCTGAAGAAGCTGCAGGACGAGGGCAAGATCCGCCACATCGGACTCTCCGAGGTCACCGTCGACGAGGTCAAGGCCGCCCAGCAGATCGCGACGATCGTGTCGGTGCAGAACCTCTACAACCTTCAGAAGCGGGATGCCGAGGAGCTGCTCGACTGGTCGACGGAGCAGGGCATCGGCTTCATCCCGTGGTTCCCGCTCGCGACCGGCGGCCTGACCGGTGCCGACTCGCCGCTCAGCGAGCTCGCTGAGCGCAAGCAGGCATCCCCCGCCCAGATCGCGCTCGCGTGGCTGCTCAAGCGCTCGCCGGTCATGCTGCCGATCCCGGGCACCTCGAGCGTCGCGCACCTCGAGGACAACCTCCGCGGCGCCGAGATCGAGCTGACCGACGACGAGTTCGAGGAGCTGTCGAAGCTCGGTTCCTGACGGGTTCGTGGTCGCGGGCGCGCCGCGTCAGAACAGGCGCGGTGCGCCCGACTCGATGCCCTTCATGGCGTCGTAGTCGAGCGTGACACAGCGGATGCCGCGGTCTGTAGCGAGCACTTTCGCCTGCGGCTTGATCTCCTGTGCGGCGAACACACCCGACACGGGCGCGAGGTGCGGGTCACGGCCGAGCAGCTCGAGGTAGCGCGTGAGCTGCTCGACGCCGTCGATGTCGCCGCGGCGCTTGACCTCGACGGCGATCGTGCCGCCCGCGGGATCGCGCAGCAGCAAGTCGACCGGGCCGATCGCGGTCGGGAACTCGCGTCGGACGAGCGTCAGGTCCTCGCCGATGACCTCGACCTGCTCGGCCAGCAGCCGCTGCAAGTCGGCCTCGACGCCGTCCTTGATGAGACCGGGGTCGACGCCGAGCTCGTGCGACGAGTCGTGGATCATCTCGTAGATGCGCACGACGAGGGTGTCGCCCGACTTCGCGTGGGTCACCCGCCACTGCTCGACGACCTGCTCCTCGACATCCGGGTCGTCCTCGGGCGTCTCGACCGTGAGCGTGCACGGCGGACTCATCCAGTTGAGTGGCTTGTACGACCCGCCGTCGGAGTGCACGAGCAAACTTCCGTCGCCTTTGTGCACCAGCAGCCGAGTAGCCAGCGGAAGGTGAGCATTGAGGCGCCCCGTGTACTGAACGGAGCAGCGGGCGATGACCAGACGCACCCGTCGAGCCTAAGCGCTATCGCTGGGCGGCGTCGGTGTCGGTGTCGGTGTCGGCATCGGCGTCGGTGTCGGCATCGGCGACGGAGAGCTCGTAGATGATCTCCCGGCCGTCCTCGTCATCCCACTGCTCGCCGCGCTCGACGAACCCGTAACCGTCGATGAGCGCTCGTGACGCGACGTTGTCAGGGCTGATCGTCGCGCGCACCGTGCGCACATCGGGGTGGGTGCGGGCGACGTCCAGGAGTATCTCGAGAGCCTGCCGCGCATATCCGCGGCGTCGCAGCTCGGGGTCTACGCGGTAGCCGACCTCGACCATTCCGCCCTCATCAGGCGGGCCGTGGAAGCCGGCCACTCCGACGGCGACGTCGCGCTGGGGATCGATGATGAGCCGGGTGATCCACGGAGCGTCACCAGGCGCGTTCCCGACCTGTGCGCTGCGGTGCCGCCAGAGCCAGTCACATTCCGGGCCTGTGAGGAACGGATTGGCGTAGATCGGGTCGAGGTTCGCCGTGTCACCTGCCCCGAGGGCATGGAGAACCTGCTCGGGGATCATGTCGAGGTGGACGCCGGTGTCGGATGCCGGGAGATGCCAGGGCTGTGTGGAGATCGTCATCGCGGATGATCCTGGCAGAGTGTCGGCGCGGGCGCGCGCCCGCGTGTTCAGCCGATATGCGCGGCGACGGTCGGGATGAGGATGGGTGCGTTCACGGCTGCGTGGAGCACCATGCAGGCGACGAGGCTACGGCGCCAGAGGTACAGCACGTAG
>NZ_NHRF01000232.1:0-79211 GCF_002204305.1 Microbacterium sp. AISO3
CGGTGCGGGGCCGAGCGTCTACCCGCTCATCTCCGGGGGAGCCGAACCGGGAGCCGCCATCGAGATCGTCGACGAGACCGGCACGGTCCGCGCCCGGACGACCTCGGACGAAACCGGTGCATGGTCGGTCTCAGATCTCTCGAACGGACGCGACCAGACGGATGCCGCGGCCTACCTGCCTGCGGGCGACCATGAGCTATCCGCACGGCAGACCAGCGCCGGCCGGACCTCCCCGCTCAGCGCATCGGCCCCCGTCTCCGTTCTGCCGCCGCCGGTGCCGACCTCGCCTCTCGCCGGCGCCGCGGTCCTGGCCGATGGGTTCGAGCTCAGGATCTCCGGAGAGCCGAACCTCCGGGTCCAACGCGCCAGGGTCGGCGATGCCGCGCCCTGGCGCAGCCAGCTCATGCGCCTCGACGGCGAAGGTGCGGTGACCGCGCGCTTCTCCGTCCCCGCTCCCGGCCCCGTCATGCTCGGGGTGCGCTACCTCGATCCCGCCACGGGGCGGTTCGGGCCGGCATCCTTCGTCTCGTTCACGGCGTACTGAACACACCGCGCAACGCAGCCCACGCGGTCAGTGCCCACCGACGTTGCCGGTCAGGCGCCCGTGCAGAGCGGACGCCGCGGCATCGAGCCCCTCGATCGTGACAGTCTTTCCGTGCCGGTCGTACTTGTTCACGACCGCGTCGAGCGCGGCCACGGTCGAGGCATCCCAGACGTGCGACCGACTCATGTCGATCACGACGCGCTCGGGGTCCTCGGCGTACGCGAACTGCGTCGTGAGGTCGTTGCTCGAGGCGAAGAAAAGCTCGCCGTCGACCTCGTAGCGCGCCACCGGCTCGTCGCCGGCAGGGTCGAGCCGGCGGGTGACGGTGACGAGATGCGCGACGCGACGGGCGAACATCACCATCGCGGCGAGCACGCCGAGGATGACGCCGACCGCGAGGTTGTGGGTCCAGACCGTCGCGACGACGGTGATGAGCATGACGGCCGTCTCGCTCTTCGGCATCCGCCGGAGGGTCGCGGGCCGGATGCTGTGCCAGTCGAACGTGGCCACCGTGACCATGATCATGACCGCAACGAGCGCCGCCATCGGCATGATCGCGACGACGTCGCCGAGCGCGAGCACGAGGATCAGCAGGAACACCCCCGCGAGGAAGGTCGAGATGCGCGTGCGCGCCCCCGACGCCTTCACGTTGATCATCGTCTGCCCGATCATGGCGCAGCCGCCCATCCCGCCGAACGCACCCGACAGGATGTTCGCGGCCCCCTGACCGAGCGCCTCGCGGGTCTTACGCGAGTGGGTGTCGGTGATGTCGTCGACGAGCTTCGCGGTCATGAGTGATTCGAGCAGACCCACGACGGCCATCGCGAGGGCGTAGGGCGCGATGATGCGGAGCGTCTCGAGCGTGAGCGGAACGTCGGGCACGAACAGTTCGGGCAAGCTCGCGGGCAGCTCCCCCTGATCGCCGACGGTCGGCACCTGCCAACCGAAAGCCACGACGGCCGCGGTGAGCAGCACGATCGTGACGAGCGGGGCCGGGATCGCCTTCGTCAGCCACGGCAGCACGACGAGGATCACGAGCCCCGCGACCACGAGCGGCCAGACGAGCCACGGGATGCCGGCACCGAAGAGCTGCGGCAGCTGCGCGAGGAAGATGAGGATCGCGAGCGCGTTGACGAAGCCCACCATCACCGACCGCGGGATGAACCGCATGAGCTTCGCGACGCCGAGCACCGCCAGCACGATCTGGATGACACCCCCGAGCAGGACGGTGGCGACGAGGTACTCGATGCCGTGCTCGCGCGCGACGGGCGCGATGACGAGGGCGATCGCACCGGTGGCGGCGCTGATCATGGCCGGGCGTCCGCCGAGGAACGCGATCGCGACCGCCATGACGAACGACGAGAACAGCCCGACGCGGGGGTCGACGCCGGCGATGATCGAGAACGCGATCGCCTCGGGGATGAGCGCGAGGGCGACGACGAGCCCCGCCAGCACCTCGCGCGTCAGCAGCCGAGGGCTGCGGAGGGCCTGCACGACGGTGGGTTCGATGCGGTAGCGCGACGCGCTGTCGCGGGCGGGGGTGACGGCGGTCACGCGGTGCCTTTCGGTCGGTGCCCGGCAGGGCGGGCGGGCGATCGCGCGAGCGCGCGCAGCGCCGGCTGTCCGACGCGGGAAGAATGAAGGGGGTCGGCGCGGAACGGCGCCGACAAGAATCTAACGTAACGTGAGGTTTGATGTCGAATCGCGATGAGGTCACCATGCGCATCGGAGAGGTGACCGAGCGGACCGAGATGTCGTTCCGCACACTCCGGCACTACGACGAGATCGGCCTCGTCACCCCGTCGGCGCGCACCGAGGGCGGGTTCCGCCTCTACACGGAGACCGACGTCGCCCGCATCCTGCTCATCCGACGCATGAAGCCCCTCGGCTACAGCCTCGACGAGATGCGGGAGCTGCTCGACGTCGTCGACGCCCTCACCGCCACCCCGGCCGACGCGGAGCTGCGCGCGCGCCTCGAGGCGATCCGGGCCGGCGCGGCCGAGCGTCGCGAGAAGCTGACCCGCCAGGTCGCGATGGCCGACGAGTTCCTCGCGCAACTCGGCGACATCTGACCGGTCTCGCACCGGGACGCCGCCGCCCGCTGCCGCAGCTCACGCGTAGGCCCGATGCACGTGCCACCCGCCCGCGCCGCAGTACACGTCGAACACGAACGCCTCGCCGTCGGCATCCGTCGCCTGGAAGCGCCAGCCGTAGAGCCCGCGTCGCCGGTCATCGTCGGCGGCGAGAGACCAGACCGAGTCGCGCAGACGGGTCGGGATGTCGCTGACGGTCCAGCGCCGGCCCGCGTAGAACATCCGCGCAGGGATGTCGTCGACGAGCCAGAGGGTCACGTCATGGGCGCTCGTCGTGTCGGTCATGACAACCGAGGATAGAACACATCTTCGATACTCGCCAGGGCGCGCCGTCGACACTCGGCGCGCCGGTCGCGTCAGCTCAGCCTTCGCCGCGGTCGACGCCGATTCCCGCCACGCCTCGGATGTCGTCGACGCCGACGACGTCCGCCATGGTCACGACCCCGCGAACATCGCGCTCGACCATGCGGGTCGCCGCGAGGGCCGCCACCCGCCCCGTCGCCAGCGACTGCCCCTCTCCCGAGGCCGAGAACCGCCGGCCGCTCTGCCGATGGACGGCGCCGACGCGCCAGCGACTCGTGCCGAGGTGCGGCGCGCGGCGAAGCAACGGCGCCAGCAGTGGAACGACCCCGACGGTGCGCAGCGCAGCCGTCGCCACCCTGCTGTCGAGCGCCAGCCAGCTCCGCACGGCGACGCCCGACCGCGAGCCCCACAGCAGATCGTCGGGGAAGTCCGCGCGGAGATATCTTCGATTCTCCGCCGCCGACCGGAATCGCCGGACCGACCGCAGGTTGACGATCCGCTCAGCCTCCGGCGCGGCGTAGAGCGGCGCGCCGGCGAGCCGGACCGTCCAGTCGACGGCTGCCGCACCATGCGACTCGCCGGCCCCGAGCATCACCGTGACGTCGACATCGTCGCCGGGGGCGGCACCGAGCGCGCTCGCCAGAACGGTGCTCACCCCCGGCGCGATCCCGGCCCCGAGCAGCACCGCCCCGCCGTCGGCGACGCCGCCCGCGAGCCGAGCGAGGTGGGATGCCGTCGCCGACACGTCGACAAGAGGCGTCGAACCGACCGCCTCCTGCACCGCGGTGATCTCGAGCCCGCTCGCATCGATCACGGCATCCGCTCGGCGCGCGGCGGCGGCGAGCACCTCGCGGCCCTCGAGCGTCGTGACATCGACGGCGAGACCGCCCGGCCCAGGGCGGCGCGATGCCCCCACGACAGCATGGCCGCCGGCGCGCAGCGCGTCGGCGGCGGCAGCGCCGACCGCTCCGCGCGACCCGAGGACGAGAACGGACAGTGGTGACATGAAAACCCCAAACGTCTGGTTGGAGACCACCGTACGCACAGAACGTCGAACACGCCAACCAGAAGGTTGGAGTTGCTAGGCTCGGATCATGGCGTGGGACACCGAGGCGACGCGGCGCCGCCTGCTCGAAGCCGCGACCGAGCACTTCTCCGCGCGCGGATACGCCGGCGCGCGCGTCGAGGCGATCGCCCGGACCGCCGGGGTGAACAAGGAGCGCATCTACTCGTACTTCGTCGACAAGGCGGGCCTGTTCGGCGCCGTGCTCGCCGCCGAGGTCGACCGCCTCCTCGACGGCATCGAGATCCGCGGCACCGGTGCCGACGCGCTCGGCGGGCTCGCCCACGACCTTTACGACCGAGCCGCGTCGCACCCGCAGCTCGCACGCCTGCTGTCGTGGGAGAGTCTCGAGCTCGATGCGCCGGTGTCGGGGCCCAGCCGTGCCGAGGGGTGCGCCGCCATGGTCGACGCTCTTGCTGCCGCTTTGCCGGGCCGCTCCCGCGACGAGGCGGCGCAGCTGCTGGTGAGCATCATCGCGATCGCGACGGCCGACGGATGCCTCCCCCACCTGGTCACGCTCATCACGGGCTCGGCATCCGCGGACGCCCGCCGAGACGCCGTCGTCGCGCAGGCCCGATCGCTCGCCTGAAGCGTCGACCGAATCTGTCTACGCTGAGGCGATGGACCTCCACAGCCTCTTCGGACTCTCCGGCCGACGCGCCCTCGTGACCGGCGGGAGCTCCGGCATCGGCCGCGGGATCTCCGAGGCACTGGCGGCCGCGGGAGCCGAGGTCGTCATCGCCGCCCGCGGTCGCGACCTGATCGACGAGACCGTCGGGCGCATCCGCTCCGAGGGCCGGCGCGCGTCGGGAATCGTCGCAGACCTGTCCTCGCGCGCGGGCTGCCACGAGCTCGCCGATCAGGCCGGCGACATCGACATCCTCGTGAACTCGGCGGGCATCAACATCCGCCCTCCCCTCCTCGAGCTCGATGAACCCGCCTGGGACGCCACGATGGCCGTCAACCTCGACGCGCCCTTCATCCTCGGCCAGCGATTGGCCCCCGGGATGATCGAGCGCGAATACGGCCGCATCATCTCCATCAGCTCGCAGCAGGCGAGCCGCGCCTTCGCGTCGAGCGGCGCCTACGGCGCATCGAAGGCCGCCCTCGAGGGTCTCGCCCGCTCGCAAGCGGAGGCGTGGTCGGCAGCCGGGGTGACCTCTAACGTGCTGGTCCCGGGTTTCGTCCTCACACGCCTCAACCAGCGCCTCGCCAGCGACCCCGACGTCGTCGACGCACTGGCCGCCCGCACCTTCGTCGGCCGCAACGGCCTGCCCGACGACTTCGCCGCCGCGGCGATCTTCCTCGCCGGCCCGGGCTCGGCCTATGTGACCGGCCAGTCGATCGCCGTGGACGGCGGCTTCTCGGTCCACTGAGGCTGACCTTCCTTCGCCCATACCAGGTGAGCGCTCCCACGGGAAGGGCTCCCCTTCGACCCGGGGCTCGGACAGACTGAGCCGCTAGGTCGATCAACACGGGGAGTCGTCATGGCAGTGCAGGGTGAGACATCGTCGGCATCGGCAGTCCTCGACGCGCTGTGGGCGTACGAGGCCGCGGAGGGCGCCATTCGACTGCGCCTGCGCGACTCGATGCTCGTGTGCGAGAACGACCTGATCGCGCTCGAGAAGCTCATCGAGGCACAGGACCGCGACATCGCGCTGACCCCGTCGAACATCACCCAAGAGCTCGGGATCTCGTCCGCGAGCACGACCGCCATGCTCGATCGCCTCGAGCGCTCCGGGTATCTCCGGCGGCAGCCGCATCCGTCCGACAGACGCAAGGTCTTCGTGACGCTCGGCGATCGCCCGGTCGAGCGCCTGCGCCAGTCGGGATCGGACGTGCAGCATCGCGTCGAGGACGTCATCGCCCATATGCCGCCCGGATCCGCCGCCGTGCTCGTCGATTTCCTCTCGCGCATGCGGGTCGCCGCCGAAGCGGCCTGACACGCCTCGGCCGAGCGGCGCGCCGCGCCCGCGATGCAAGGCATCCGCCCCGACACCCCGGCCCGGATGCCGCGTCCCCGGCGCGTCGCCCGCGATCCCTTGCATTCGAGCGCGGGACAACGCGACACATACGCCGGCCGGGTGCCGCCTAGACGGCGGCGGTTGACCCCCGCACGATCAGCTGAGGCTCGACCACGACGTGCGTGGGGCGCTGTCCTGTGCGGATTTCGTGATGAAGCATGCGGAACGTGTCGGCTCCGAGCGCCCGGAAGTCGAGGCGCATCGTCGTCAGGGGCGGTGAGAAGTAGCTGGCGACAGGCATATCGTCCACGCCGACGATGGAGTAGTCGTACGGCGCCCGC
This sequence comes from Microbacterium sp. AISO3, assembly GCF_002204305.1. Lineage (NCBI taxonomy): Bacteria > Bacillati > Actinomycetota > Actinomycetes > Micrococcales > Microbacteriaceae > Microbacterium > Microbacterium sp. AISO3. Next base: position 6,309 of record NZ_NHRF01000232.1, read on the forward strand.
AGGCCACGCCGCTCCATCGCGCTCATGAACCCCAGAGCGAGTTCGTCGTTGGCGGCGAACACCGCCGTGAAACGGGCGGGGTCGGCCACCTCGCCCGCGCGAAAGCCCGAGACCGATGACCAATCCGTCGACACGTCGAGCACGTCCGGTTCGACTCCCGCCTCGCTCATCGCGTCGCGGTAGCCGCGCTCGCGTTCCACCGCCTCGTTGCGCGTCCCCGGCCCCGCAACGTGCAGGATGCGGCGATGCCCGAGACTCAGCAGGTGACGCGTCCCGTCCAGTCCGGCGGCGTGCGAGTGGGTGCTCGCCGATGCATCGATCGACGGCGGCAGCTCAGACACCGTGATGATGGGCGTCTCGGCGCCGATGGACGCGACGAGGTCGTCGGCGCCTTGAACGGGAGTCGACAGCACGATGCCGTCCACGGGGATCGACAGAAAGTGGTCGATGCTTCGCTGCGCCTCGTCCTGCCAGTCGCCGGCGTCGTAGTCGAGGTCGAGCTCGATGATCGACAGCGTGTAGTCGGCCTCGCGCGCGGCACGACTCAGCCCCGTCAGCACGCCCGCGCTCCCGTAGTTGAGGGCGCCCAGGGCGAGCACCCCCACCGTGTCGGAGCGGCGCGTCCGCAGGTTCCGCGCCGATTGATTGAAGCGATAGCCGAGCTCGTCGACCGCGGCGGCGATGCGCTCCTTCGTCTGGGCGCTGACGTAGCCGGTACCGGTGAAGTAGCGAGAGACGGTCTGGGCCGACACCCTTGCCGCGCGTCCGACGTCCGCCATGCTCGGCCGGCCCGCGGTCGATCGGGTGTTCGTCACATCAGCCTCCCCGCGCCGTCGGTAACGATTCAGTAACGGGCTTCGCCGCCCGATAGGTTATCGATCACTCTACCCGTAGGTTATCGATCACTGAAATTGGTCAACCGGTTTTAATTGCATCGGTCACGCCACATGAACAGAGAGTCGACGATGACGAGGATCCCCGCCACCACGGCATCCGCCCACCCGCGCGCACCGCGCTGGACGCTCGGTACCGCTCCCTGGCAGTCGATCGCCCCTCTCGGTGCGCCGCGGGCACGGGTCATCGTCGACAACGACTTCTCGGGCGATCCCGATGATCTCTTCCAGCTCGTGCACCACCTCCTGTCACCGAGCGTCGAGATCCCCCTCGTCATCGGATCGCACCTGCGCGCAGGTGACCCATTCGACGAAGGTCCCGACACGGCGACGCACGCGGTCCAGGTGATCGCCGACGTCTTCGAGCGCATGGGGCTCGACTCGACGGGAGTTATCGCTCGAGGGTCGGAGGAGCCTCTCGTCGACCGCACCACACCGCAACCCGCGCCGGCGGTCGATGCCCTCATCAGCGAGGCGCTGCGCGATGATCCTCGTCCGCTGTACTTCGTCGCGGGCGGAGGACTGACCGACCTCGCGTCGGCATGGCTGCTCGAACCTCGCGTCGCCGAACGACTGACCGTCGTCTGGATCGGCGGCGGCGAGCACGAGGGGATCGCCGTCCCGCCTCCCGGTGCCATGCCGATCGAGTACAACCTGCTCATCGATCCGGTGGCCGCCCAGGTCGTATTCGGCGATTCCGACCTGTCGCTGTGGCAGGTGCCTCGCGACGTCTACCGCCAGTGCCTGGTGTCGGATGCCGAGCTGCGCTTGCGTGTGGCGACCGCCGGTCCGCTGGGCGCGTACCTCTACGACGAGATCACCGAGGTGATGCTCCGTGCCGAGGCGGAGGGACGCGGCCCCGCCGAGACCTACGCTCTCGGCGACTCTCCTCTGGTCCTCCTGACAGCACTGCAGTCACTGTTCGAGGCCGACTCCTCGTCGAGCCGCCACGAGGTTCGTCCCACGCCGCGCATCGGAGACGACGGTCAATACTTCAGCCGACCCGACGGACGCGCCATGCGTGTTTACACCTGGGTCGACACACGCCTCATGTTCGAGGACTTCTACCTGAAGCTCCGCGAGTTCTCCGACTGGCAGACCTCCCGCGCCTGACCCACTCATCTCCGGGACGACCCGCGCCCGATTCACCCATCACCACGAAGGAAGCAATGATGCACTCCATCTCCAAGCTGGGCGTCGTCGCCCTGGCCGGAACGACCCTCCTCGCGCTCGCCTCCTGCTCGAGCGGAGGCACCGGCAGCGGTGACGCCGACGAGCTCGTCATCTGGATGCCGACACAGGAGGACAGCCAGGGCGAGGCCATGACCGGTCTCATCGATGCGTTCGAGAAGGCGAACCCCGGCACGACCGTCACCCTCGAGCAACGCTCGGTCGACGAGCACAAGACCGCGATGCGTCAGGTCGCTGGAACCGACGCCGGACCCGATATCTACTGGTACTGGGAGGGGTCGGGCCTGGGCGGCGAGCTGATCGATGCCGGCATGAGCCTCGACCTCAGCGACTACTACAGCGAGTACGGCTGGGAGGACCGCTTCACGCCGGCATCCCTCAGCGGCATCACCCAGTACGGCGGCTTCCACGGCGTCCCCTGGAGCCAGCAGGGCGAAGGCATCTACTACAACAAGACGCTCTTCGAGCAGGCGGGCATCACCACGCCGCCGGCAACCTACGACGAGCTGGTCACGGCGGCGCAGAAGCTCGCCGACGCGGGCATCACGCCGATCGAGTTCGGCGGCACCGTCAACTGGGACGTCATGCGACTGCTCGACTCGCTTGTCGAGACTGAGTGCGGCGCAGAGACGGCAGACGAGCTGAACACCGGCGACGGCGATTGGGGCTCCGAGGCCTGCGTCACGGCGGCCTTCACCGAGCTCAAGACCTGGGGCGACGACTTCTTCAACAGCGGCTACCTCGGCATCAACAATGACGACGCGGCCCAGCTCTTCTTCTCGGGCCAGGCGGCCATGTCGCTCGAGGGCACCTGGTACAACTCGCAGGTCGTCGACAACGGACTCGACCCCGCCGAGATCGGGGTCATGATGTTCCCGACCGGAACCGACCGGCTCTACGGCTTCGGCGAAGCCTTCTACATCAACGCGGCCAGCGACAAGGCCGACCTCGCGGCGGAGTTCCTCGATTTCGGCACCTCCGCAGAGGGCCAGGAGATCGTCGGCGATGCCTGGGCCGCCCTGTCCGTGAACAAGGACGTCCCGGTCGACGAGACGAACCCGCTCAACGCGGTCTGGGCCGACCTCTTCAACGCAGCAGACGGCGTCTACACCAACAACGACCAGAACTTCTCTACCGCCGAGACGACCGAGTACTGGCGCATCCAGAACTCGGTGCTCACCGGCGACATCGCACCCGAGGACGCCGGCGCCGAGTTCCAGAAGTTCCGCGACGCGCAGTAGCTGCGACCCCTCCGCGGGGCGGCGACTACCGGAGCGCCGCCCCGCGGACTCGAACCCGAACAGGAAGTCCCATGGCCACTGTCACCCTCGTCACACAGGGACGCCGGAAGCAGCGCAGCAGCACGCCGCGGCATCATCGCTTCGCCTTGGCGCTGCCCTACCTCATCCCCACGGTCGTGCTCTACGGCTGGTTCCTGCTCTACCCGATGCTCGACGCGGTGCGCCTGTCGTTCTTCGAGTGGTCGGGCTTCCGGACGCAGGAAGCGACGTTCGTCGGGCTCGACAACTACATCCGTCTGCTGACGCAGGATGCGGTGTTCTGGACGGCGCTGCGCAACTCGGTCATCTGGGTCATCGCCTCCCTCCTCATCCCGACCGTCATCGCCCTCCTCCTGGCCCTCGGCCTGAACCGCAAGCTCATCGGCCGCAACCTCATGCGCGCGGTCTTCTACATCCCTGCCGTGTTCGCCTCGATCACGGTCGCGGCCATGTGGCGCTGGATCTACAACCCCACTCTCGGCTTCGTCAACCAGGCGCTCACCGCGGTGGGACTGGGGGATTTGGGGCAGTCATGGCTGGGTGACCCGCAGTTCGCGCTCGGTTCGGTCTTCGTCGCCAACATCTGGCAGAGCGTGGGTTTCAGCATGGTCCTCTTCCTCGCCGGACTGCAGACCGTGCCGCCCGAGCTCACCGAGGCGGCGAAGCTCGACGGCGCGAACGCCTGGCAGCGCTTTCGCGCCGTCACCATTCCTGCGCTGCGACCCACCACGGTGGTCGTCGTCATCCTCACCATCATCAACTCGCTCAAGGTGTTCGACCTCGTCGTGGGCATGACCGGCGGCGGTCCCGCACAGTCGACACAGGTCCTGGCGCTCTGGTCGTACACGCAGTCGTTCACCAATCACCAATTCGGGATGGGCGGCGCCGTCGCCACCGTCCTGCTGATCGTCACTCTGGCCCTGGTCATCCCGTATCTGGCCTGGTCGATGAAGGGAGAAGACCGATGAGCGTCACCATCGCCCCACGCGTGCTCGATTCGGCGAACGTAGGCCAGACCGCCCCCGCGCGTCGCCCACCGCGCGACCATGTCGGCATCGGCCTGTGGGTGGCGCTCGCCATCACCGCGGCCCTGTGGTTCCTGCCGCTGTTTCTCATGTTCATGACCTCGGTGAAGTCCAAGCCCGACCTCAACACCACACCCCTGTGGGCGTTGCCGTCGTCGTGGGAGTTCGGCAATTACGCCGCCGCAATCGACACCGGCGACTTCTGGGTGACGGCCGGCAACAGCCTCCTGATCGCGATCATCAAGGTGCCGCTCGGGCTGGCGATCGCGGCCGCCGCGGCGTATGCCCTCGCCCGCATCCGATTCCGCGGCAGTCGTGGGCTGCTCATGGTGATCGCCGTCGGCTCGATGGTGCCGGTGCAGATCGGGCTCGGCCCGCTGTTCAACACCATGCTCGAGCTCGGGCTGCTCGACTCGCTCTACGGCTTGATCCTGCCCTACCTCGCCTTCGGCATCCCGTACCAGATCTTCGTCCTGTACGGCTTCTTCCGCGGGATCCCCGAAGAACTGGAGGAGTCGGCGCGTATCGACGGCGCCTCGACCTTCCGAATCTTCCGGCAGATCGTGCTGCCGTTGGCCAAACCCGCGCTGGCTGCGCTTTTCGTGCTCGACTTCGTCGCGACGTGGAACGAGTACGCGATGGCGACGACACTGTTGCGCTCCCAGGGCAATTGGACGATCCCGCTCGCCGTGCAGAGCTTCTCGACCCAGCACGGCACCGATTACGGCCCGATGAACGCCTTCATCTTCATGTCGGCGATCCCGGTGCTGATCGTCTACCTGCTGTTCCAGCGCTACTTCGTGCAGGGGGCTCTCGCCGGCGCCGTGAAGGGCTGATGCTGCGAATCACCCGTGCCCCGATGCAAGGCATCCGCCCCGACACCCCGGCCCGGATGCCGCATACCCGGCGCGTCGCCCGCGATCCCTTGCATCCGCGCACCCGAGGCACCGGCTCAGGACGTCAGCGGCACACCCGTCATCCGTCGCCCCGGCGCCCAGCCGAAGAGGAGCAGCGCCGCAGCGAAACTGATCGGCCCGACCAGGTGGAAGACCTGCGACAGCGCAGACACGTCACCACCCGAGGTGCCGAAGGTGTCGGCGATCGACATCCCGATCGAGAATCCGGCGAACAGCCGCAGGAACAGCGCGGCCCCGATGATCGAGAGGTACAGGATGCCGAGCCGGCGGGGCGTCAGCCATGCCCCTCCCCTCGTCAGCGCGGCGACTGTCACAGCGGCTGCCGCCACCAGCCACACCCCGCCCCACACGGCCACCGACTGTGCAGCCAGCGCCGGATCGAAACCGTCGGCCGCGATCATCTCGGCGTAGATGGCGCTCAACTCGTAGCCGGGCACCTTGGCGAGCGGGTTCCACACCAGCAGATCGAGCGCGCCGAGCACGAGCAACACCGTGATGAACACGAGCCCCGCGATCGCGACCGGCCGCCGCCGGGCGAGCGGCGAAGACCGGTCCTCCAGGACGAGCGGCGTCGAGCGCCAGGCAGCGGCCAGCCCGACCGCGGCGCCGCCGACCGTGAGGCCGACGCCCGCCGCGCTCACCTCCGCTGCCAGGGGATGCGCCGCGGCGAGCGCGAGGAGGAGGATGCCGAACGCGGTGACCGCGAACGCGACCCTCACGACCGCCGATCGCGACAGCGCGGCCGCGCCGATGAAGAGGGCGATGGCGAGCAGCACTCCCCCGAAGAGGGCCACGCTGAGCACGGAGCGTCCGACGGCGAGCGCAAGCTCGATGACAGCCGGAATGGCGACCGCAGGCGAGCCGAGATCCGCCGTCAGCCAGAGCGCGGCCGAGGTCGCTCCGACCGCGGCGAGCAGCGAGACACCCCGCCGGCTCAGCCTCCGCGAAGCGGTGCCTCGGGGCTCACCGGTCAGCATCGGAGCGTCGCGATCCGCGGTGAGCGCGACCGCGATCGCGCCGCGCACGACGTCACCCCGGCGCACCCCGGCTTCGTGAGCCCCCGCGACATCCGCCCGCCACTGCTCGAGATGGCGTGCGCGCGACGCGGCCGGCATCGTCCGGCTCACCGCTCGAAGGACGAGGTCGAGGTCGAGGTTCACGCGATCGCTCCCCTCGCGTCACCGCGGCCACGCCCGGGCTCGGGCTCCTGCCGACGCGCGCGGCGTCGCTGCATCCGCACCGCATGCTCATCGACGGCGGCGCGGGCTGCGGCGAGGCCGTCCGGCGTCAGGCGGTACAGGCGCCGCCGGGGTCCGCTGCGGCTCGGGTCGACCTCCCACTCAGAGGTCACCCACTCCATCGACTCGAGGCGTTCGAGGATCGGGTACACCGTTCCCGCGGGCCGCCCCGTTGTGCTGACGATGCGCAGCCCCCACACTCCCTCGGCTTCGAGGGTCAGAATCTCGAGCACGTCCACCGTGGCCGGCGTGATGCGTTTGAGCGGCTGCATGCTCGCACTCTATCTCTATATACCTAGAGATAGAGTGGGAGTCGGGCCGAGATGCAAGGCATCCGTCTCGACACCCCGGCCCGGATGCCGCTCCCCCGGCGCGTCGCACACGATCGCTTGCATCCGCGCACCGGCCGACACAGCGCACCGGCCGACACAGATCAGGGCGGTCCAGGTCAGGGCCGATCGTCGAGCACGCGGCCGATCTCGCGCCGGCTCGACACACCGAGCCGGCGCATGATGTTGGCGACGTGGTAGTCGACGGTCCGTTTCGAGAGGTGCAGGATGCCCGCGATCTCACCACTCGTGTATCCCTGGCCGACGGCTCGGGCGACCTTGCGCTGCTGCTCGGTCAGCCGCGCCGCAGGTTGCCCGCTCCGGTCCCCGAGCATCAGCTCGGCGGTCGATTGCGCCACGATGGCTTCGTACCTCTCGGCCAGCCCCGCCGCTCCCAGGTCGGAGAGTTCGGCGCTGGCCTCTTCATAGGCGGCCAGCGCCCGCACCGGGTCGGGCACCCCGAGCGTGCCGAAGCGGCTGTAGTAGATGCCCGCCACCGTTCGGACCCAGGCCCGGCCCAGCGGATCGAGGTCGGGCGACAGGCGGTCGAGGGAACGCGCGACGGCATCGGCCGCCTCGGGGTGCCGTCCGTCGTACTCGGCCAGGATCGACACGTACGCCCAGTAGTACGCGCTCTGCTCCGCACCCTCCATCCGCGCCCAGATCGCGACGCCGCGGCGGAACTCGTCGATGCGGCCGAGGTGCCACGCGGCCAGCAGGTTCAGCATCCACCACTCGTCGCGCCGGTACGGCCGCCGGTAACCCGGCTCGGCGGCATCCTCGAGCGTCCGCCTCAGCCCGGTCCAGTCGCTTCGCGTGATCGCCACCATCAGTCGGGCATGCGTCAGCACCATGTGCGCGAGGAACGACGGAGTGTCTCGGCAGAGCAGTTCGGCGCGTTCGAGCACGAGCCCGCCGGCCTCGAGGTCGCCGCGAAGAGCGAGCAGCAGCCCGTGCACGGCCAGAGCCTGCGGCTCGAGCCAGTCGTGTTCCACCGATTCGAGGGGCGCGACGGTCGCGCGCACGACATCCACGGCATCCCGCCACCGGCCCTGCCGGATGCGGACGAACGCGAGCTCGACCTCACCGTGGATCCTCACGCCGGGTCTCCACTCGGGAGCGAGCCGGGCGCCGCGGCCCAGGTTGATCGCTGCTTCACCGAGACGGCCGGCGGTGTGCTCGATGCTGCCGAGGCAGATGAGCGCGAGCGCGTGGTCGGCGGTGAGGGTGTTGCGCATCCGGAGGGGCGCGATCGTCTCGGCGAGGGCGCGGCGTGCGCTCATGCCCCCGCCGGTGTGCAGTTCGACGAGCGCATCGAGGCCGAGCAGGTCGAAGTGCAGGTACGGGGGAAGCGCGGCCGCGCCCTCGCCGGCATCAGCGGATGCGGTCGCCACCGCGGCACGCGCCGCATCGATGCACTCGCGCGCCCGGACCCACGCGCCCGAGGCGGCAGCGCCGGTGGCGAGGTAGGTCAGCAGCAACGGCAGCAGGGGCCCCTCCTCGCCGAGAGGGTCGGGGTCCGCTCCCGGGAGGCTGTCGCGGGCGACCGCCGTGATGCGCGACATCGCACTGTCGAGGTCTCCTGCGCCGATTCTCAGCACGGCGAGCACCCCATCGCGGAGGACGCCCGCGGACATCGCGGCGACGTCGGCCCGGTGCGCTTCCAGCAGGTCGGCGCGATACGCCCGGAGCGCGATGGAGCAGGCGAGAGGCAGCCCCTCGGCGTCGCCCTGCGCGTGCGCGCTCATCGCGGTGCGCACCGCGACCACGGCCTCGCGCCGCCGCCACGCCGCGCGGGCCTCGATGATGAGCTGGTCCGTCGCCATCTGCTTCCTTCGGTTCGGGTCAGTCTGCCAGGCCCGATGGCCAGGGACACCACACAGCGCCCGGTCGGAATTCGCGTCGCGGCGTCCACCCGGTCGCGAGTAGCATTCGCCGTCACGCCGTGACCGCCGGACGGCTCTCGGGGCGGGAGAGCCGACACGCCGGTTAGGCTGACGGGGTCGTCCAGCCCTCGACGGAAAGAGCTCCCGATGTTCGAGATCATGACCGTCTGCACCGGTAACGTGTGCCGCTCCCCGCTCGCCGAGCAGCTCCTGCGCACGCGTCTGGCGGGACTGCCCGGAGCCGTCACCAGCGGCGGCACCTACGACATGGGCGGTGCGCCGATGCCGGCCGAAGCCCAGCGCCTCGCGGTCGAGAACGGCGTGAGCGCCGAGATGGCCGACGCGCACCGCTCGCAGCTCATCTCGCCGGCGCGCCTGTCGTCGCCGGATCTGATCCTGGCGATGGCGCGCGAGCACCGCCGCAGCATCGTCGAGCTCGCACCCAGCCGCCTGCGCGCGGCGTTCACGCTTCGTGAGTTCGCGCGGCTGGCTGCCGACGCGAGCGACGACGAGATCCGCGGCGCCGCGGATGCGGCAGGCGACGATCCGTCGGCGCGTCTGCGTGCCGCCGTCGCCGTCGTCGCGTCACACCGGGGCATGGCGCTGCCGCCCGAGTCTCCCGACGACGACGACGTCATCGACCCCTACCGCCGCTCGTGGAACACCTACCAGCTGTCCGGGTCGCAGCTCGTACCGGCGATCGACGAGGTCGTCCGAGCCGTCCGTCTGGCCGTCGCCGCCTGACAGGCCCACCACCCCGCCGACCAGGTCGACTCGCCGCTGAACGCGGATCCTGCACCGCGAGCATCCGCAGTTCCTGGCGAACCGACCGAGGACGGGCTCAACCCGGGGCCTACGGGAGGATGACGGCGCCACCGGGAAGTGTGCCGTCTCCTCCGGTGTCCCCGCCCGTGCCGTCGCCGCCGGACGATCCGTCGCCAGTGCCGGAGCCGTCTCCGCCGGTATCCCCTCCGCCGGTGTCGCCGCCCGTGGCGGGATCGCTCGGTGTGGGCTCGGGGGTGACCGTGCCGCCCGTGTCGCTGTTGCCGCTCCCCGTGCCCGGGCTGGTCGACCCGCGGCCGGTGGTGTTCCGCGCGGCCTCGCGCTCGGCGATGATCGCGGCGATCGCCCGTTCGTGGTCGCGGTGCAGCGCGTCGACGAGCGGCGGATACGCGACCATCTCAGCAGCCCCGAGGCCACCGGCGGCCTGCGCGGCAGGCACGGCAGCAGCGGCCGCGGTCACAGCGTCGCGGAACGACGGCAGCGCCTCGGCGTACTCGGTCACCTCTGCCTCCGCGGAGGCCGGGAAGCTCGCGCCCAGCGCCGCGATCGAACCCACGAACGCATCGCGGAGGGCGACGACCTGGCTTCGCACGGCCCGCGTCTGCTCGGTCATCGCCGTCAGCTCATCGGAGCGCTCGCGCACGACGTCGATCTGGGCTCCGACCTGCGCGAGGTCATCCGTGTCGATCGCGGGCCGGGTATATGCGGCGGGAGTCGACGGCACCTCGATCGCGTCGAGTCCGGCCCGGAGGTCGGCGACCGCCTGCACTGCGGCCGCCCGCGCGGACTCGTCGACGTATCCGGCGACCGTCGCGAGCGCGGGCTCGACCCCGTCGGCCTCGGCGCGCGCCTCGGCCATGAGGGTCTCGATGCGGGTGACACCTGACTGCACGGCCTGCTCGCCGTTGGCGAGGGAGGCCTCATCGACCGAAAGCGCTCGAAGAGCGGATGCCGCGGGGCTGGCGTTCGCGAACTGGATGGCGCCGAACACGCCGACCACGGTGACGACGGCGACAGCGAGCACGGCGAACGCGACGTTGAGCCAATCGGTGCGCTTGTGACCGCGACGCGGCATCTTCGGAGCGCCCGACTTACCCGCGATGTGCACGGGGCTCGCGGACTGTGCGGCGGCGGCGACCATCGCGACGAGCTGCCCGGTCTCATCGGGTCGGGCGAGTGGGACGGCCTGCTCCATCCGCGGGGGGCCGACGAGCGCGGCGAGGCGGCGCTCGTCGATGATGCTGTCCGCGGCGCGGATGCCGTCGTCGCCCGATCGGCGATCGTCGGTGAAGAGATCGGCGAGAGAGTTCATCCGGAAGTGCCTCGGACTCGGACTCGGGCGCACGGAAAGCGCGCGGATGTCGGTGGAGCGTCTGGTCTCGTGAAAGGATACCCGGCGACACCGACGACAGGAGAAACGTGGAACTCCACGACTACATCCGCATCCTGCGCCGCAACATCGTTCTGATCATCGCGACCACGCTGATCGGCATCGCCGCGGGCGCGGCGTCGGCGCTCCTGACGCCGCCGCGTTACGACGCCACGACTCAGCTGTTCGTGGCGACGCAGTCCTCGGGCGATGCGTCCAACAATGAGCTGCGACAGGGCACCGACTTCGCCCGGCAGGCGGTTCAGAGCTACGTCAACATCATCCCGACGGCGCTCGTCCTCGACCCGGTGATCGCCGATCTCGGCCTCGACGAGAGCGCCGCGCAGCTCGCCGAGCGGGTCTCGGTCTCGGCGACCCAGAACACCGTCGTCATTTCCATCACCGTGTCCGACCCGGGTCCCGAGGGCGCGGCGCGCATCGCCAATGCGATCGCCGACAGCTTCACGACCGTCGTGTCCGAACAGCTCGAGCGCTCGACCGCCGAGCGTCCGAGCCCGGTGCGGATCGAGACGGTCCAGCCGGCCCAGGTGCCGGTCGATCCCGCGGCCCCGAACATGCGCCTCGCGCTCGCCCTCGGCGCGCTGGTGGGTCTCGCCGCGGGTATCGCCGTCGCGATCCTGCGGGCGGTCGCCGACACCCGCATCCGCACCGTCGAGGACGTCGAGAAGATCGTGCCCGCTCCGCTGCTGGGGGGAATCGCGCTCGACCCGGAGTCGAAGAAGCGGCCCCTCATCGTCGCCGCCTCCGCCCGCGACCCCCGCGCGGAGGCCTTCCGCGCGCTGCGCACGAACGTGCAGTTCCTCACGACGACCGGCGGGCCGCTGGCGTTCGTCGTGACGAGCGCGAACCCGTCGGAGGGGAAGTCCACCACCGCCGCCAATCTCGCGATCGCCTTCGCCGAAGCGGGGTCGAAAGTCGTCCTCGTGGATGCCGATCTGCGGCGCCCGAAGACGGCGGAGTATTTCGGCATCGAGGGCGGCGTGGGACTCTCCGACGTCCTGGTGTCCCGCGCGAGCCTGCTCGACGTGCTCCAGCGGTGGGGCCAGGGGACGCTGTTCATCCTCCCCTCTGGCGCTGTCCCGCCGAATCCCGCGGAACTGCTCGGATCCACCACGATGTCCAAGCTCCTGGACGAGCTGCGAACCGCGTTCGACGTCGTCATCATCGACGCCCCGCCGGTGCTCGCGGTGACGGATGCCGCTGTCGTCGGCCGCGCCGTCGATGGCGTCATCCTCGTCGCGGCGGCGGGCTCCACCACCCGCGCGCGCCTCACCTCGGCGGTGAAGAACATCGAGACCGCCGGATCGCGTATCGCCGGGACCGTCGTGACGATGCTGCCGACGGCGGGTGCCGACAAGACCTCGTACGGCGTTTACGCCTACGTCGCAAAGGGCGATTGATCGTCCGAACCCACCTCTTGTCCGGTACCGGATGAGCCGTGTGGAACAATGACAGAGCCGTCGCACCGGACACTCATAGGGGGAATTACTACGTGGAACTCCGCGATTACCTGCGCATCCTGCACAGGAATTGGATTCTCCTTCTCGCTCTCCTGATCATCGGAACAGGAGCCGGGGCGGCATATGCCCTGCTTCAGACGCCGCGGTACGAGGCATCGACCAGCCTGTACGTCTCGGTCCGCACCGAGGGTGCCGCCACGGGAGAACTCGTGCAGGGCACGACGTTCGCCCGCCAGATGGTCACCAGTTACGTCGACGTCATCCCGACCTCGCTCGTCCTCGACCCGGTGATCGAGGAGCTCGATCTCGACCAGACCGTCGCTCAGCTCGCGTCGCGCATCACGGCGACCACTCCGGTGAACACGGTGCTGATCAATATCGGCGTGACCGACACCGACCCCGAGCTCGCCGCAAGAATCGCGAACGCGACCGCCGACAGCTTCACCACAGCGGTGCAGAACACCATCGAGCGCCCCGCGGACGGTCAGGGGACGAGCCCCGTCCAGGTCACCGTGACCCAGCTCGCGACCGCGCCCGAGGCGCCCGCGAGCCCGAATGTCCCGCTGTACATCGCCGTCGGGGCGCTGCTGGGCCTCGCCCTCGGCGTCGGCTTCGCCGTCCTGCGGTCGGTGCTCGACACCCGTATCCACACGCTGCACGACATCGAGCAGCTCACCGACAGGCCCATGCTGGGCGGCATCGCGTTCGACAACGAAGCGTCGAAGCGGCCCCTGATCGTGCACGCCGATCCCCGCAGTCCCCGTGCCGAGTCGTTCCGCACCCTTCGCACGAACCTGCAGTTCCTGAACGTCGAAGACGGCCCGCGCAGCTTCGTCGTCTCGAGCGCCGGCCCCGGCGAGGGCAAGTCGACCACGACCGCGAACCTCGCGATCGCCCTGGCCGAGACCGGCGCCCGGGTCGCGCTCGTCGACGGCGACCTGCGACTCCCCCGCGTCGCCGACTACATGGGCATCGAGGGCGGCGTCGGCCTCACCGACGTCATCATCGGACGCGTCCCGCTGGTCGACGCGCTGCAGAAGTGGGGCCAGAACCAGCTGTTCGTGCTGCCCAGCGGCCCGGTGCCGCCGAACCCGAGCGAGCTGCTGGGGTCGAGCTCGATGGACAACGTGCTCGCGGCTCTCACCGAGCACTTCGACTACGTGCTCATCGACGCGCCGCCGCTGCTGCTCGTCACCGATGCCGCGGTGCTCAGCAAGAAGACCCGCGGTGTCATCATGGTCGCCGCCTCGGGCCGCACGAAGAAACAGGAGCTGCAGGGAGCGTTCCGCACACTCGACACAGCCGGCGGAACGCTGCTCGGTGTCGTCGTGACGATGCTCCCGACAAAGGGACCCGACAGCTACGGCTACGGCGCCTATACCTACGGTTCGACGCACGTCGTCGACCAGGCGCCCGTTCAGCTCAGCCGCGCCGACGCCAAAGCCAAGCGGCGAGCGGACCGCGCCGAGTCGACGGGCGTGCGTCGCAGCTGAAGCCCCTGGTTCTCGATCGAACGAGCCCGCGAAGTCGTAGAGCTTCGCGGGCTCGTTCGTTCACACGGTGCGATGACTCAGCCCGCGGGACAGACGACGATGCCCGGCGCCTCCGCCAGCGGGGCCGCAGCACCGCACAGGTCGGCTCCGCCCAGGTCGAGTCGGGGGTAGCCGGCGATGTTCTCGGGCGGAGCGTCGAGCAGCGCGACGTGCGCGCCGGACATCACGACGACCGCGACGAGTCCGCCCCAGTGCGTCGCGATCCAGTCGGCCTCGACCGAGGCGACGGCGGCCGCCTGCTCGCGCTGCGCCGCGAGCTCCGTGCCATCCCGACCGGCAGCGGTGACCCCGGCGCTGCTCCCGGAGACGACGAGGCAGCCCGCGAGAGCGGCGGACACCACCACAGATGCCGCGCGCGCGGCGGCTCCCGACCGCCACAGCTGTCGCACTGCCGGGATGAGCGCCGCCACGAGCACGGGAGCGAACGCGAGGATGCCGGGGGCCGGATGCCGCACCCACAGCGGCAGGTGGCCGGCGGTCGACCACCAGCCGACGAAAGCTCCGAATCCGAGCACGGCTGCGGCGGCGAGGTGCGCGCGCGGCTCCGCGGCGAGCGTCGCCCAGAACCGATCGGTGCTCGGCCGGTAGCGCAGCACGAGACCGGCGATCAGCACGACGATCGCGAGCACGACGGCGGCGACGACGACGGCGGCGGGCAGGTACCAGGACGAGGCGAGGGTCGTCAGCTTCTCGCCGAACGTGGTGTGCGCGACCTGTCCCCCGCTCCGGATGAAGTCGCGGGTCGCGCGCAGGTGGTCGACGAAGCCGCGGGGTCCGAGCGAGATGAAGGCGAAGATCTCGACGAGCACGGTCGGCACCGCCAGGGCGATCGCGGGCGCGATCAGGGCGCGCAGGCGCCGCATCCAGGGCCGCCCGTGCTGGAGCAGCAGCACCGCGACGACGAAGGCGGGGAGCGAGAGCAGGGCGATGTACTTCGCCTGGATCGCGAGTCCCACGAGAAGCCCCGCCAGCCACGGGCGCGTGCGCAGCGCGACGAGCGCCCAGGCGAGCAGGGCGGCTGCCGGTACCTCGCCGAGCACGTCGGCGGGACCCTGGATCGGTGAGGGCAGCGCGGCGGCGGTGAACGCGAGCGGGACGGCGACGGCGACGAGCGCGCCCCAGCGTCCGCCGATCCGGCGGCCCAGGATGCCGACAGCGACGAGCAGCGCGACGAAATACGCCGCCGGCACGAGACGGCCGCCGACGACCAGGTCGACGCCGGTCGCGAGCACGGCGGCGATCGGCAGGAGCACGACCGGTCCCGTCGAGATGCGCGCGTCGAAGGGCGTCAGCTCGCTGCCCGAGAGGGTGCCGTCGCTGGTGTAGCCGAGTCCTTGGAGGAGGTTGACGGGCACGGTCAGGTTGAACGCCTCGTCCTCCCAGAGCCGCGTGGCCGAGATGCTCTGCCAGAGGACGATCCCGTGGGCGGCGACGAGAAGCGCCGCGACGATCCAGAATGCGACGGTCCGGAGCGTGCGGGTCACGTCAGGCCTCCTGGCGAGCCTGCTCGCGCACGCCGCGCATGGGGGCAGCCGGGCGCAGCGAGAGCCGCCACAGCTCGATCAAGGCGTCGCGCGCGAAGGCCCGCAGGCGCGGCGGTGGCAGCATCGGCTGTCCGCTGGTCCCCCACATGGTGCCGGTCGTCTCAGCGCCGCGGCGCGGAAGACTCCGAACGGCGACGTAGCGCACGCTCATGCGCCGGCGCGCTTCCGCGAGCGAGAAGTGCACGTGCGGCACGAGCGCATCGGCGCCGACGGCGTCGAGCAGCGTCGCGATCACCTCGGGCCGGTAGGCGCGGAGCGGGGTGTTGATGTCGGGCACTGCGCGTCCCGCGAATGGGCGGACGATGAGCCGCAGGCCGGCGCTCAGCACACGGCGGTACCAGGGATCATCGCGGCCGCGGCGCACGCCGTGCACCACGTCTGCGCCCTCCGACTCCACAGCCCCCACGACACGTGCGATGTCCTCGCCGGCGAACTGCCCGTCGCCGTCCACGTGGACGATGAGGTCCGCTGATGTCGCGAGCCCGGCACGGTAGGCGGCGAGCGCGGTGGGGCCGTGTCCGCGGTTGGCGGGCTGGGTCTGCACCTCGACGCCGGGCAGCTCGAGGTGCGCGACGACAGACGCGGTGGCGTCCGTCGATCGGTCGTCGGCCACGATGATGTCGAGGCGGTCGCAACGCGACGCGAGATGCTCGTGGATCTCCTTGAGGAACCCGGCGATCCCGTCGGCCTCGTTGTACGCGGGCATGACGATGGCGATATGCGTGAAACTCACGTGGCTCCCCGTGCTTTCCGGTGATGTCCCCGGGCGCGGACAACGCCTGTAGCCTAGTCGAGCCATGTCACTGCCCCCTCGCGTGAAGCGCGCTGCCGCTCTGAGCGCGCGCTTCCTCACCGTCGGTGGCATCAGCACTCTCATCGAGGTCGTCACCTTCAACATCCTGCTGTTCGGGCTCGGATGGGATGCCGTCGCCGCGAAGATCGTCGCGTCGCTCGTGGCTCTCGTGAACGCCTACTTCGGCAACCGGCAATGGACGTTCAAAGACCGTGCCCGTCGGCGTCGCTGGGTCGAGATCACACTGTTCGTGATCGTCAACGCCGTCTGCACCGCGCTCGGTGCGCTCCTCGTGTGGGGCGGCGTCGAGGCGGCATCCGCTGTGCTCGGACGCCCCGCCGGACCATTCGTCGTGAACGTCGTCAACCTCGTGAGCATCGTCGTCGTCGTGCTCGCCCGCTTCGGCTTCTATCACTCGGTCGTCTTCCGCGCGTCACCGACCGAGCCCGCCGCGCGCTAGCCCGACCGCCACCGAGGACGCATCCCCCCGCCGAGGACGCACCTCCCGCGGTGCGTGCTCGCGTCGACGGTGCGCGTTCGCGTCCCACGCCGCGTCTCGCGCCGACTGCGAACGCGCGAGTCCCCGCGACCGCCGTCCGGCCGCGGGGACTCGTGCTCGTGCTCGTGCTCGGTCAGTCCCCCATCGAGATGCCGGTGAAGTCGATCCACCAGCTCTTCGGCTGCTCGTAGCCGGTGACGGCCGACGACATCGCACGGGGCGCGGTGTCGTTGACGACGAACAGCCATGCGGCGTCCTCGGTCACCAGATGGCCGACCTCGGTCAGCAGCGCGGCGCGCTCCTCGTCGTCGACCGTGGTGAGCGCCTGGTCGTACAGCGCCTCGGCCTCGGGGTTGCAGTATCCGAAGAAGTTGCCGTCGCAGCCGAACCAGAAACCCTTCCAGCTCGAGGGCTGCTCGAGGCTGAAGGCCTGGTTGGCGGCCTGCCAGCCGGTGTCGCCTTCGCCGAGCTTGGCGTACATGCCCGAGAAGTCGACGGGCTCGAGCGAGACGTTGATGCCGACGGCCGCGAGCTGCGTCTGCAGCGCCTCGTTCATCGACTTCGCCTGCATCGCTCCCGAGCCGGCGGTGATGTAGCCGACCGTGACGTCGAGCCCGTCCGGGTAGCCGGCCTCGGCCAGGAGCGCCTTGGCCTTCTCGGGGTCGTAGTCGTAGAGGTCGTCGTCCTCGGTGTAGTACAGGCTCGCGCTGGCGAACATCTGGTGCGCCGGCACGGCTGTGCCGTGCAGCAGGTCGTCGGCGATGGCCTCGCGGTCGATGGCGTAGTTCATCGCCTGGCGCACCCGGATGTCGTCGAACGGCGCCTCACCGGTCATGAGCTGCCACGACCACTCCCAGTCGAAGGCGTTGCCGGTGGCGACGAAGCCGGCCGACTCGAGGCTGGCGAGGTCGTCGGGCTGAGCCGCCTCGATCCAGTCGACGCGGCCCGAGCGGAGGGCGGCCGTGCGGGCGGACGGGTCGGGGATGAGCTCGACCGTCAGCCGGTCGAGCTGGGGCACCTCGCCCCAGTAGTCGTCGTTGCGGACGAACGAGATCGACTGGTTCTGCTGCAGCTCGTCGAACACGAACGGGCCGGTGCCGACGGGGTTCGTGGCCTGACCTGCGGCGCCGTCCTCGTCGAGCGAGGTGGGGCTGGCGAAGTAGACGTTGTAGAGGTCGGCGAGGAAGAACGCGAAGGGCTGGTTGAGGGTGAACGTCACCGTCATGTCGTCGACCTTCTCGACCGAGTCGACGAAGGTCAGCACCGTGTAATAGGTGATGAGAACGGGGTCGTAGTTCGGATCGGTCTCATCCATGTACCGGTTGATGTTGTAGATGAGGGCGTCGGCGTCCCAATCGGTGCCGTCATGGAAGGTGACGCCATCCTGCAGGGTGAAGGTGTAGCTGAGGCCGTCGTCTGCGACCTCCCACGACGACGCGAGGGCGGGGGCAACCCCGGCGGGCGCGTTGGGATCGGAGACGTCGCGCTTGGTGAGGCCCTCGTAGACGAGGTTGCCGATCAGACGCTGCCCCTCGTAGCCGGCGGTCGTGATGGCGCCGGTGTCGAGGCTCGGGAACGACGCCATCTGCGAGCCGATGACGAGCGTCTGCTCGCCGTCCTCCGACGACGAGGCA
This sequence comes from Microbacterium sp. AISO3, assembly GCF_002204305.1. Classification (NCBI taxonomy): domain Bacteria; kingdom Bacillati; phylum Actinomycetota; class Actinomycetes; order Micrococcales; family Microbacteriaceae; genus Microbacterium; species Microbacterium sp. AISO3. Next base: position 24,724 of record NZ_NHRF01000232.1, read on the forward strand.
CCGGCCGCGCACGACGACAGGGCGAGGGCGGCGGCGAGGGCGACGGTGACGCCGAGCAGCGTCCGGCGTCGCGGTGAGGTGAGGGATGGCATGGTTCTCCTGGAGGTGGAGGCCACGTCGCAACGGGGCCGGTGAGTGGGTGCGGGGTGTGGTGCCTTCAGGCGGGGATCGGGTGACGTGCCGCCAGAAGCTCTCGGGTGTACGCGTCCGACGGTGCGCTCAGCACGTCGGCGGTGCGGCCGCCCTCGACCGCGCGGCCGCGGTTGAGGACGAGCAGGTCGTCGGCGATGTGCTCGACGACGGCCAGGTCGTGGGTGATGAAGAACATGGCCACGCCGAGCTCGGACTGCAGCTCGGCGAAGGTGTTGAGCACCTGCGCCTGCACCGACTTGTCGAGCGCCGAGACCGCTTCGTCGCAGACGAGGAGCTTGGGTCGTCCGGCGATGGCGCGGGCGATGGCGATGCGCTGCGCCTGCCCGCCCGATAGCTCGTACGCGTAGGCGTGGGCGTAGTCCGCGGAGAGGCTGACGGTCTGCAGCAGGTCGTTGATGCGCCCCCGCCACTCGCGCCGGGCGATGCCCTGCGCCGACAGCTGGAACGCCAGGCTCTCCCCCACGGTGGCGGTGGGGTTGAGGGCGTTGCGCGGGTCCTGCGGCACGAGCTGGAAGTCGCGTCGGGCACGCCGCAGCTGGGTGCGGCTCAGCGCGAACAGGTCGCGGCCGGCGAGCCGCACGGTGCCGGCATCCGGCCTCATCAGGCGCATGACGATGCGGCCGAGCGTCGACTTGCCGCTGCCCGACTCGCCGACGATCCCGAGCGTGCGGCCGGGTTCGATGCGGAAGTCCACGCCGTGCAGCGCGGTGAAGTCGCCGAACGTCTTGACGATTCCCTGGCCTTCGAGGATGGCGCTCACTGGGCGAACTCGCTTTCTGCCGCGACGGCGTGACCGGGGGCGACCTCGAGCAGCGGGCCCCAATCGCGGCGCGACCGCACCGCTTCGGGCACGACGGCGAGCTGTCCGCGGGGGACGCCCGCGGAGGGCTCGGCCGCGAGCAGCGCGCGGGTGTAGTCGTGGCGGGGCGAGCCGAGCAGCGCCGGCGCGAAACCGAGCTCGACGATCTGGCCGCCCAGCATGACGGCGACGCGGTCGTGCGGCTGCGACGCGATGCGTGCGGCGATCCCGATGTCGTGGGTGATGAAGAGGATGGCGGTGTGCAGCCGGTGCCGCAGGTCGTCGAGCAGCCCGACCACGTGGGCTCCGACCGAGGCGTCGAGCGCGCTCGAGGGCTCGTCCGCGACGATGAGCTCGGGTCCGCAGCTGATCGCGATGGCGATCGCGATGCGCTGCCGCATCCCGCCCGACACCTCGTGCGGGTAGCAGCGGATGACGCGACGCGGCTCGCGGATCTGCACCTGATCGAGCAGTTCGACGGCACGCTCCTTCGCCGAGGCCCGGGTCGCGACCTGCCGGTGCTGCAGCAGCGTCTCGGCGATCTGGGCGCCGATCTGGCGCATCGGGTCGAGCGACGAATTGGGGTCCTGCGGCACGACGCCGATGCGGTCTCCGTGGAGCGCCCGCAGCTGGGCGCGCGATCCGGCCACCAGGTCGACGCCGTCGAACACAGCACTGCCGGTCACCGTGGCGCTCGGCGGAGCGAGGCCGGTGATGGCCCGCGCGAACACGGTCTTGCCGCTGCCCGATTCGCCGAGCAGCACGGTGACCTGGCCGCGCTCGAGCCCGAGCCCGATGCCGTCGATGACGGTGCTGGGGGTCTTGCCCGGGCGCGGGAACGAGACCCGGATGTCGGTGGCGTCCAGCACGAGCGGCACCGTCGGCGCGAGACCGCCGGCGGGGACGGTGGCGAGCAGATCGCTCATGACTGGCCTCCCTTTCCGGCGATCGCGTCGCGCAGGCCGTCGCCGACGAGGGGGAAGAGCATCGACAGCATGAGGATGACGACGACCGGCGCGAGCGCGAGCGACACGTCGGTGTAGACCGCCGCCTGCATCTCGAACAGGATCGAGCCGAGCTCCGGCTGCGGCGACGGCACCCCGAGGCCGATGAACCCGAGTCCGCCCGCGATCGCGACGTTGGCCCCGACGAGCGACGTCGAGTACGCGAGCACCGCCGGCAGGGCCACGGGGATGATCTGGCGCACGAGGATGTCGATGTCGGTCGCCCCGCTCGACCGCGCCGCGGTGACGAAGTCGAGGTCGCGGATGCGGGCGACCTCGGTCTCGGCTATGCGCGCGACCGGAGCGATCCAGACGAGCGTCAGGGCGAGGATGAGGGTGCCGAGTCCGACGCCGAGCGAGATCGCGAGGAGCAGCGCGAGCAGCACCCCGGGAAAGGCGAAGAGCAAGTCGACGCCGCGCATCAGGATCGTGTTGACCGTCTTGTTGGCGAGTCCCGCGATCGTGCCGATCGCGAGTCCGAGCACGGTCGCGATCACGATCGGCACCACGCCGGCGACGAGCGAGGTGCGGGTGCCGTACAGCAGGCGACTCAGCATGTCGCGGCCCTGCGTGTCGGTGCCCAGCAGATGCCCGTCGGTGAGGAACGGCGAGAGCCGGGCCGACAGGTCGCCCCCGAGCGGGTCGGCGATCGGGAGCAGCGGTGCGGTGACGGCGAACACGGCCAGCAGCAGGATGATCGACAGCGCGACACGGCTGCGCAGCGGCATCCGTCGGAGAATCGAGCGGCGGCGGAAGCGGGGAGCTGCCTCGATCGGCACCCGCTCCTTAATGAGGATGGAGGTCACGCGCGTCCCTTTCTGATCCGCGGGTCGAGCAGGGCGTTGATGACGTCGGCGAGCAGCAGCACGACGACGAAGATGACGGCGATGAGCAGGGCGACGGCCTGCACGAGCGTGTAATCGCGCAGCCCCACCGACTGGACGACGAGCGCGCCGAGACCGGGGATGCTGAAGATCTGCTCGACGAAGAGGGCGCCGCCCAGCATCGTGCCGACCTGGATGCCCAGCACGGTGATCATGGGTGGCAGCGCGTTGTGGTGAGCGTGCACCGTGATGCGCCACGGTGAGAGCCCGCGGGCGCGGAGCGTCGGCAGCAGCTCGGACGCCGACAGGGTCGAGATCGAGGTCTTCAGCGACCGGGCCATCTGCGCGCCAGGCGCGAGGGCGAGGGCGATCGCGGGAAGCGCGAGGTGCGTCAGCACGTCGACCGGCGACCCGTCCCCGCGCGTGCTGATGCCGCCCGCGGGGAAGAGCGGCACCAGCACCGCGAAAGCGATGAGCAGCAGCAGGGCAACGGTGTACTGCGGCGCCGACAGGAACAGCGCCTCGGCGGCGTCGACGGTTCGGCGCAGTCCACGCCACGGCGACGTCGCCAGGTTGCCCATCACGATCGCCAGGAGGATGGCGATGACGCTCGCGGCGGTGCCCAGAAGCAGGGTGTTCTGCAGCGCCGGGCCGATGATCTCGGTGACCGGGCGGCCCTGGCTGTACGAGTACCCGAGGTCGCCCGAGAACAGATGCCCGAGCCAGATCGTGAACTGGGCCAGGAGGGGCTGGTCGAGTCCCATCACCGTGCGCAGCCGCGCCCGCTCGTCGGGCGTACTGTCGGTACCGAGGATCGTGAGCGCCGGGTCGCCCGGAATGGCTCGGATCGCGAAGAACACGACGATCGCGATGAACAGCGCCGTGACGATCGTCATCGCGAGCCGTCCGACGACGAGCCGGATGAGCCGGTTTTGCGCTATGGCTTTGTAGTCCATAATTGGAATTAGTAGTGGAGCGGTGTTACGGCCGGGTTTCCGAACCGTGAAAGTGTCGAACACGGCACCGTGACACGACGCCCCGTTAGCATCGACGAAACCGGCACCGCGCGGCTGCGCGCTCCCACCGCCGGCGAAAGGACTGAGATGGCCCTGCGGCACGCGATCCTCGCAGCACTCTCGCGCGGTCGCCCGCGCACCGGGTACGACCTCAACGCGAGCTTCAACGACGTCAACGACCGGGCATGGCACGCCAGCCCGTCGCAGGTCTACTCCGAGCTCGCGAAGATGGAGGGCCTCGGCCTCATCGACATCACGGAGCGCACGGAGCGCGGGCGCACGAGTTACGTCATCAACGATCAGGGTCTCGACGAGCTCCGTCGCTGGCTGCTGCACGACCAGCCCGATCACGGCATCCGCGACGACGCGTCGTTGCGCCTGCTCAACCTCTGGGTGCTCGACCCGGGCGACGCCGACCGTCTACTCGACGCCGAGGTCGCCTTCCAGCGCCAGCGCCAGTTCAGCCTGCGGCACCTGCTGCTCAACTGGGACGACGATCGCGAAGACCCCGACAGTGCCGTGTGGCGAAGCCGCCGGGCGCTCTACACGCTGTGGCTGCGCCAGACCGACCTGATGCTCGAGTGGCTCGACGAGCTGCGAGCCGTGCTCCACGATCCTGCGACCCCGTTCCCCGAGCTAGTGACGGGCGCGGTCCCCGAGAAGGTCTGACTCCTCGCGACCGCGCCCGCCCGACGGTCAGGCCCCGATCGTCCCGAGATCGGCGGCCGTGCGCCCGTATCCGGGCGTGGTGAAACGACGGTCCCAGGCGGCATCGGGCGCGAGCAGCTCGCGCCAGGGGGCGACCTCGACGTAGAGCACGCGCAGCGAGTCGAGCGCGCTGCGGTGCAGGGCCTCACCGTCGGTCGAGACCGCGTCCTCGGGAACCGCGACGTCGAAGTTCTTCATCATGCCGGTGCGCGACGTCGTCTCGACGCACACGTTCGTCTGCAAGCCTGCGACGACGAGGCGGGTGACGTCGAGGTTGCGCAGGATCTGGTCGAGGTCGGTGTTGAAGAACGCATCCCACCGGTGCTTCTCCATCACGATGTCGCCCGGTGCGGGCGCGACCGCGTCGAGGATGCGCGAGCCCCAGTCGCTGTCGGCGCCGATCGGCGACTCGTCGGGCGCGGGCGCATCGGCGAGCAGGCGGCGCATGCTGGGCGTCATGTCGGCACCGTCGGCCCGTGACGTCTGCCGCGTGTAGATCACCGGGACGCCGGCTTCCCGGGCGGCGGCGAGCAGCGAGGCGCACTCGTCGACGACGCGGTCGAACTCCCAGATGGGCGGCCAGCCGAGCGCACTGCGGCGCTCCTGCTGCAGGTACATGTTCTGCATGTCGATCATGATCAACGCGGTGCGAGCGGTCATGCCGTTCCCAATCTCGTAGTGTGGTTTGATAGTCCAATTCTGTTATAGAGTCTGGATGTTTCTTCAGTGTTTCCGCTATGGAGGTCTGCGTGTCCGCATCGTCGAGGTCGGCACCCCTCTCGCCCACGAGACGCCGGCGGGTGTTCGCCGTGCTCGTCGCGGCCGCCGCGCTGACGATCCTCGACGTGTCGAAGCTCGGCATCGCCCTGCCCGCCATCCAGGCCGATATGGGCGGCGACCCCGCCACGGTGCAGATCATGCTCGTCGGCTACACGCTTGCTTACGCGGCGACGCTCGTTCCCGCGGGGCGGATCGGCGACGTCCTGCCGCGACGCACGGTCTTCCTGGTCGGCGCATCGATCTTCGTCGCTGCGAGTATCGCGTGCACGGTCGCTCCAACGACGGAGCTTCTCGTCGCCGGCCGGATCGTCGAAGGTGTCGGGGCCGGCCTGCTCATGCCTCAGGTGCTGGGGCTGATCCAGCGCATCTACCCTGCCGCCGAGCGTGCCCGCCCCCTCGCGACGCTCGCCGCCGTCATGACGGTCACCTCCCTCGGCGCGCCCGTGCTGGCCGGGGTGATCATGGATGCCGCCGGCGATGCCCTCGGCTGGCGCCTGCTCTTCGTCGTCACCGTGGTCGCCGGCGCTGTGGTCGTCCCGCTCGCCGCGGTCATGATCGTCGAACCGCCGTCGGTGCGACGCGCGGGCTTCGACCTGGGCGGCGCGACTTTGCTCGGACTGGGAGTGGTGCTGGCGATCGCGCCGCTGTCGGCGTCGTCCGGATCACTCCCCGACACGCTCTGGCCGTATCTGATCACCGCCGCTGGCTTCGTGCTGATCTTCGTCTTCGTGCTGTACGAGCGCCGCGTGGCCCGTCGTGGCCGAGAGCCCCTCATCGATCCCGAGCTGTTCGGGCTTCGCCACTTCGGCTCCGGAGTCGCTGTCTCGGGGTTCATGCACGCCGCCGCGACGGGTGGCACGCTCATCGTCACGATCGCGCTCCAGCAGATCGTCGGATTGTCTCCTCTCGAGACCGCCCTGTGGATGCTCCCCTCGGCCATCGCGAGCCTTACGGGCGCGTGGATCGCCTCGCGCGTCGGCGCGACCAACGGCCCGCTCGTCGCGATCGGCACCGCCACCGGAGCCCTCGCCCTCGCGGCCATCGGCTTCGCTTTCGGCTTCGTTCCCGCCGACGAGCTGCCGTGGGTCGTCGTCGCACTGCTGAGCATCAGCTCGCTCGGCGCCGGAGCGGCCGCGCCCGCCAACCAGGCCCGTACCCTGCAATACGCACCGGAGCACCGTTCGAGTGTCGCCGGATCACTGATCCAGTTCGCCCAGCGCTCCGGTTCCGCCATCGGCATGGCCGCCGCAATGGTCGTCTACTACACGTTCTTCGCCGTGCCCACGATCGGTGGTCAACCTGCGGCGGGGCCCATGCTCGCCCTGTGGGTCGTCGCCGGACTCCTCGCCGTCGGTGGAGTGATCGCGACGATCGACCACGTGCGCAATCACGGTGCGGCAACGGCGCCTGGCAGCGGCGAACACCCAGCCGGGCACGATGAAGAGCGCGCGGACGAGGCTTTGGACCGCGGCCTGCTCGTTGCCAACGCGACGAGAAAAAGCCGTTGACAGCCATCCACTCCGGGGTCTGGGAGTACTGACCTCGGCCGTTGTTGATTCGGTGGATGGGTGCGCGGCCTCCGATGCCGAGGTGGCGTCTCTCTAAGTAGTAGTGGTCAAACCCTGCCGTCAACCCTGCTCGGCGGTCACTGTTTGAGGTCAAAGGCCGAGCGTATGTCCACTCGGTAGCGCGGGTCCGGTTGGGGCGTTCGACTTCCCCGTTAGTCCAGCGACAGTGCGGACGGATGAACTTCTGCGTGATGCCGTGAGCGTCGATCGCGGCACGGAACGTGCCGAGTGGCGGTACACGAACGCGCCGTCGCTGATGAGCCGCTCAACGTTCACTCCTGGCGGCTCGGCAGAACGTCATGGTTCGATTGAGGACTTCTACCGTGCTGGCGCCTTTCTCGTCATCGTAGAGCTGCGCATGGGCGACGCGTGAGTTACCGTCGATGACGGTGTACACATAGGCGTAGCCCGGACCGCATTTGCGAGCGGGACGTTCGACGCGCCCATTCAGGTGCCACCCGCCGCCATCCGGAGTCTGTATGGGCTCCTTCACGTCGACGTGGATCGACGACCCGGGGTGGTCGTGCTCGTAACGCATCGCGGATCGACAGCTCGCGCGGATCACCGTCCCGGTTGCCGAGTCCAGCTCGCGCAGCAGCGGCACGGCGGCAGGACCTCCACGAACTTCGTCGCCTGCAGTCCGCTCGTAGCACAGTTGGAGCGCCGCGGGTCCGATGAGTCAGGTCACGCAGCGTTCCACATCGCCACCGGAATTGCCGTCGTTAGAGCCGGGAGACGATCGGCACGACGATCTGCGACAGTCGTGTGCCGCTCCCTCCAAGCGCTTCAACCGTCAGCTTCGCCGCCGAGCTACCGGCAGACAGGGTCCGCTCGATCACCTGCTCATTCATCCCGGCCCCAAGCGCGACAGTAGTCGATGCTATTCCGGGGCCCGAGAATCGGATCCGGTCAGGCGAGCGCCGCGAGGTCGCCGCAACGACGCAGCGAACCGACACAGCACCGTCGGAGCGAGCGTGCGCCTCCGCTCGCATCGGAACCGGATCGCCGCTCAGCAACGAGATGTCGATGTTGATACTCGTCTCGAACAGGACAGTGACCCGGTGAATCACGCCGCCCGCGATCTTCGCCGCACTAGGGCGGATGAACACTCGACGATCCCCGGGCCCGAAGGTCACGAGCATGCTCGCTTGCCCACGTTTCAACGTCAGACTATGCGCGTTGACCTCGCGCCCCGCATCCCCCGAGTGCATGACCGAGCCATCGGAGAAGCGCAACTCGTCCCCCTCTTTCACGAGGAGGGGAAGAGTCTGTCGGCACTCGCCGGAGCGTTGTGTGGCGAACGCAAAGCCCAAGCCTCCATCCCAATACTTCCAACGGATCGCGTAGTCCTGGGCGTTGGGTGTCGCCTCCGCGCGCTGCGAAAAGAATCCACTCACATCATTCACGGCAGAGGAGTCGATCGCCGGGGCGCTAGAGGTGAGACCTTCGAAGTAACTACTTGTAGAACTGGACCGTCTCGTCGAGAACGTTTTGTCGGGCCCAGCCGTCTCCCACCCCTCCGGGACATCCGGGTCGTTCGTACCGACCAGCACCGTCCCCATAACGGGACTCCAGAGAGTGCCCAACTGTCGAGTTGACAGCCCGGACGGGTGCGCGCCGAACACGCCAGCCGCGTAGTACGAGGGGCGTCGCACGAACAGATAGATATCCCCGGCAGAACCGTTGGCCAATTTCGAGAATCGCGAGTCCACGAGCACGGGAAGCGAAGCTTCTCGGGCTTCGCGCGCAGCCGCGGTGGGACCGACGGGAGCGAGTGGCCCGTACATCCAGGTACGTGGCGACGTGTGCGGCTTGATGAGCGGCTTGATTGGGTCGCTCGACGAACGAAACTCCGCCCGAACCTTGGCCTTTTCTTCTCGCGTGGGAAGGAGTAGAGCAATATCCGGCACTGCATCTAGGAACGTTTTGGCGAGCGCCGCGCGGTCGTCGAGATCATCGGCGGGCCGGTAGAGCGAACTCGTCACATTTCTGTTGTTCATCGCCGGCACAAGAGAGAACACCTTCACGCCAGGCTCCGGGACAACGACGTACCGCATGAAGTCCACGTACCGCTGGACCATAGGCACAATGCCCGGATGACTCGTATGGAGATAGAGCCACGCGAGATCGGGCATGGCCACCGCGAAGTTGTATCCGAAGTCCATGCCGTACGGTTCGTGAGGGAACCCTGCCGGAGCGACACCGTTTTCGAGGAGGAAGGACAGCCGCTCGTCGATCTGACCCTGCGTTACCGCGGGGTGTTCCAGCACCTGGAGAGCTCGTTGCGCGCCCACGAGGCCACCGCCAACCTGGTTGAAGTAGCGGATGGGGGTCTCCCAGTGTTCCGCCGTCTGGTCCATGAACCACTCCAGGGCCCTACTGATACTCGCGGCCAGCTTCTGCTGGCTAACCCGAGACGCGCCGGCGTCTCGAAGCAGCTCGAAGGCGTCGGCCTGCGCGACCATCCCGAAGGTCGTCGAAGCCAGCGATGAGCGTCCGCGATACTCGGGGTACGAGCCATCAGAGAGCTGGAGTCGCGTGTAGTACTCAATCGCCGCTTCGAGCCGCGTCAGGAGCGCTGGACTTCTGTAGAGTTCCGCGTCCTCCCGATTCCAGGCCCGCTCGTTCGCATAGAACCAAGCGAGCGTCGAGACATGCTCCATGATGCGGGAGTTCATCTTGCTGTGGGTGCGCTCCGGTCTCCACCATCCGCCACCCATGAAGCCGAGGTCGGGCCCTTCACCCACAATGTCATTCGCCATGGGAACAACGCTCATGAGGTACCGAGCGAACACTTGTTGCTCGTCTGCGAACAGGTCTCTGGCCGGGGCTGGGAATGACCTGAGGCTGGGGAGGGTGGAGCTTTCCGGCCCAGGAGAACCCGGAGCTAGAACGGGGACCAATCCGACGACTCCCAAACCGGCCGCCAGGCGCAGCATGGCCCGGCGCGTCAACCCACCTCTCCAGAACGATTCCGAAGGCACCGCGCTGTTCATCAGTGGCTCGGGACCGACAACACGTTGTGCGAGGTCAGCGCCCGCAGTTCGGGGCCTCGATGTTCAACGCCGTGTCCCTCACCATCGGAGTGTGCCAGATCTGAAGGGGCCCATACTGGTCCCCCGCAGCTCCGGTGAAAGTTGCGGAGACGGTTCTCGTGGTCGCAGGGTCGTTCACAACATTGATCTTCACTGCCGGGCGGCCAAGATGCTCGATCGGGGTCACGTCGACCGCGACACCGTCGACTGCCGCGGAGACGAGATTGGCGCCGACGGGCCCGTAGAGAACGACGTCGGAACTGATCACGCCGCGCGGGAAGAACCGCGCGGGCGATATGTAGCGCGCAAGTCCATCTACCTCGTCCGGCTGGAGCGACGAGGTAAGCGACGAGGTAACCGTGAAGGACGGCGCAGTATCACCACCAACCGCGCACACATCGGATACGACGCTCACAGAAGTGTCGAGGTAGTAATCGAGCTTCCCCTCGGAGATGTCGTTGACGTAGGAGCCAATCATGGTGATCGCGTCGTTTGATGACGGCAGCTCGCCGGTCATACGACTGCCTGCGATGACCTCGGCTTCCGCCTCCGACTTCGGGACATAGAGGATGCGACCTTCCTGCGCGGCCCGGGCAACCTCGTCCACCAGGGCCCGTGGATTGGAAACAGAGGTGATGGAGTCGAAAACTGCTCCCGCCGCCGACGCGAAGTATGCGTCCTGGACGCGCGGATCCTCGAAGCGGAAATAGACCTCGTTGAGGAGAGACTCCACGACGTTCGAAGAATCAAGCTCGTCGCCGTTCGGGAGTACCACCGGTCCGGAGGCCTTCATGATGTAGCTCAGGGCCACGGGGTCGATCGAGAGAGTCCCGTCAATCGGTGTTCCGAATTGCTCCTCCCAGAACGCACCCATGATGCGTGCGGAGTCGGCGAAATCAGGAGTAGTCGTGACGTCCTGCATGTATCTGCCGATCTTGTCTCCGTAGAGGGCGACTGCCGCCGGATCGAGATCGACGATCGGGTTCTTCCGACCATTGACGAAGTCTGTGCTGGATGCTTGCTGCGTGATCGCGATCGCGCCATTGTCCGCTGTGAGCATCACCAGCGACGCAGGGTTGCCTCCGGTACCTCGCGACTCAGCGTTGTTCTGCACCAACACGAGATAATTGCGCGGCCCATCGGCACCGAGAATCCCGGGAAGCACAGACAGGGTCTTCTGCGCGGGATCGATGACCGGCTCGATTTGGGCGAGCGCCTCGTCGAGCTGGTTCACACCGGCCGAGACTTGGTCGATCACCTCCGATCGATCGATACCATCAACCGTCGCGCGGGCTTTCGCCAAAGCCGCAGCGGCTCGATCCAAGATGCCAGAAGCGATGTCGAGCTGCGAGACGTCGATCCGGCCGTCCCTGGGAGCGAGGCTTGCGAGGCTCAGGCCCGAGGCTGGCTCGAGCGCATTTACAACGAGGTCGTCGATCGTCTCTGCGACCGCGCGGACCGCCGTGAGGTTGGCGCCGGCGACCGGGACGTTCTCGGCGAATGTCCAGAGGCCTCCGCCTGCTTGCTCTCGCGCTTCGGCGGTCAGTGCCTTGAGCTCGGCGACCGTAGACGCTGCCCCTTCGGTGTCGCTCGCGAGCACTTGCTCCTTAGCGGTAGACGCGAGCGGTATGGCGGACTGAAGCGCGTCGCGGGCAGCGAGCGCGCGGTCGGCAAGCGTCTTCGCAGCGAAAGCCCCGAGGGCGCCGAGCACGACGATGAGAAGAAGTAGCCCGACGGGAACCCACAACCTGAAGCTGCGAAGGAACGGCCTCCTCGCTCCGCGAGGGCGGCTCGACTGGCGGGATCGGCGAGTATGTTCGGACACGAGGTCAGTCTAAGAGAGCGTTCCTGCGCATCACCCCGGGGGAGGCGCAGCCGCTCAGAGCGAGGCACGTTTACACGCTGGACACACGCTGAAGGTAGCCTGAACGTCTGCGATGTACCGAACGAGGGGTGCGGTGTGACGTCGGAGGCAGGATATGCGATCAGGGCAACCGAAACGTTGTCCCGATCATCGACGGGCGAAGGCGGCGCATCGCCGCCGGTGACCGCCCCGACCACGACGCTGCCTGCAGTCAAAGACTGGAGGCCTGCCTACGCCAGGCGTCTCCGGTTGACCGATCTGCTCGTGCTGATCATGGTGGTCTTTGGCGCCCAGGTCATTTGGTTTGGCACCGGCAACGTCGAGGTGGCGATCAGAGCGGACTACCGCGTATCCGAACTGTCTTACTGGTACTTCTCTACCGGGCTGGTGCTCGCCTGGATGCTTGTTCTGCATCTGATTGACTCGCGTAGCCATCGTGTCGCGGGTACCGGTATGGACGAGTACAAGAAGGTCGTCGACGGGAGCTTCCGACTGTTCGGCTTCGTCGCGATCTTCGCGTTCCTACTCCAAGTGGACGTCGCGCGAGGTTTCCTACTCATCAGCCTCCCGGCGGGGGTGACTGCGCTCGTGATCGAGCGGTGGATGTGGCGCCAGTGGCTGCTGCGACGACGCAGGCGTGGTGAATACTGCGCTCGGGTTCTTCTCGTGGGATCGGAGCAGTCAGTTGCGCACATCGCGGCTGAGCTTTCGCGAACGCCGCAAGCGGGCTACTCGGTCGTTGGGGCCTGTGTTCCGAGCGGCAGGATCGCAGACGTCATCGCCGGCACATCGATTCCGATCATGGGCCACGTCAACACGATCGAGCGGGCGCTGCGCGTCACAGGTGCAGACACCGTTGCGGTCACCAGCACAGATGATCTTCCCGCGGCCAAGGTGAAGCAGATCTCCTGGCAGCTCGAGTCGGGTCGGCAGCACCTCGTTCTCGCACCGAGCATCATCGACATCGCCGGTCCGCGTCTGCACACGAGGCCGGTAGCGGGTCTGCCACTCATTCACGTCGAGACACCGCGATTCAGCGGCGGCCAGCGCCTCGCAAAACGGATGGTGGATCTCATCGTCAGCATGATCGGTATCATCGCGATCAGCCCGATCCTCGCCCTCCTCGCGATCACAGTGCGGTTGACGTCAGAGGGACCTGTCCTCTTCCGGCAGAAGCGCGTGGGGCTCCGCGGGCGAGAGTTCACCATGCTCAAGTTCCGGTCGATGGTGGTGAACGCCGAGGAGATCCTGCCCGACCTGTTGGCGGGACAGCGAGACGCCGGGAATGAGGTGCTCTTCAAGATGAAGAACGACCCCCGCGTCACTCGTGTGGGCCGACTCATGCGAAAGTTCAGCCTCGACGAGCTTCCCCAACTTTTCAACGTCGTAGCCGGGTCGATGTCTCTGGTTGGGCCCCGCCCGCCCCTGCCCAGTGAGGTCGAGCAGTATGCAGATCATGTCCATCGACGTTTCCTTGCGAAGCCGGGCATAACCGGCCTCTGGCAAGTCAGCGGCCGGTCGACTCTCTCCTGGGAAGACTCAGTGAGGCTCGATCTGTCCTACGTGGAGAACTGGAGCCTCCTCGGAGACGTAGGGATCATTCTGAGAACTGCTCGTGCCGTAGTTGCGCCTGGCGCGACATCGGCGTGACGGCTCTACTCTCCCTCAACCGTCCCTTTAGCAGAGATTTGATCTGATCGTGTCCGTCAACGTTGTGCATTGGAACCCTGAGCGGCCCGTCTTCGGCGGCATTGTGGGCCGCGCACTCCCGCTTCGTCGCCCTCTCAACAACTTCGGCGACCTCCTTGGCCCGGTGATCGTCGAAAGAATGGTCGATCGACTGGGCCTGACCGAAACCGACAGGAAGAGTCGACTCCTCGCCGTCGGATCGATATTGAAACTCGCTCAAGACGGAGATGTCGTCTGGGGCATCGGCGCAAACGGCAAGTCTCTAACGGGCCCATTTGACTTCTCTCGGCTCGACGTGCGGGCCGTGCGCGGCCCGCTGACGAGGGATTTCCTCGTTTCTCGCGGGGTCGAGGTTCCCTCGGTTTTCGGAGACCCTGGGTTGCTCGTCGGCCACCTGTGGCAGCGCGACGAGCTCGCGATGCGAGCTCCGGCAGGTACACCTCGCATCGTCGTCCTGCCGAACTTTCACGACTTCAAGCAGCAGAGGAAGACGCATCGCAACGCCGTCGACCCGACCACCGGTCTTTGGGAAGTCATCGGAGCGATAGCCCAGGCAGACCTCGTGGTCGGATCCTCGCTTCATGGGATCGTCATCGCAGAGAGTTTGGGGGTTCCCGCAAGGCTCGTCAGATCCCACACCGAACCAGCCTTCAAGTACGACGACTACTTCCAAGGCACCGGTAGGGCCGAGGTGGGCGTGGCGGCGACAGTCGATGAGGCCCTAGCTATGGGCGGTAGTTCACCACTGAAATGGGACCCCTCACCCCTGGTCCAAGCATTTCCTGCCGAGCTATGGTCGCGTTGATGCTCAGCCGCGCACCATTCAGGTTGCCTACCCATTCGAATCGCTCGAAGCCCGGTCCTCGCACATGAGTCTCGCAGCCGCAGCCGCGCGAGGCGCTGCAGTCACTTTTCTCGGTCAGTGGATCAAGTTCCTTATAATCCTCGTAGGCACAGGCGTACTCGCAAGACTCGTCGAGCCTTCCGACTTCGGCTTGCTGGCGATGGTGACCGCAGTCTCGGGCATCGGCCTCCTCATCGCCGATTTTGGACTGTCGACGGCATCGATACAAAAACAAGGCATCACCTCGCAGGAGAAGAGCAATCTCTTCTGGCTCAACACCGCACTGGGCACGGCTCTAGCAGCGATCTTCTTCGTATTAGCGACCCCGCTGAGCCAGTTCTATGGCGCTCCCGAGGTGGAGAACATCGCGCGATACATCGCGATCGTTCTCGTCCTCAATGCGCTTGCGGCTCAATCGAAGGCCGAGATATCGCGTAAGCTACGCTTCCGTCAGCTGGCTGGCATCGACGTGATGTCTCAGGCCGCTGGGATCGCGGTGGCGGTGTCCGTGGCGGCTGCCGGTGGCGGGTACTGGGCACTAGTGTGGCAGCAAGTCACACCGGCCGTGGTGCAGTTCATCGGCTACGCGATACTCGCGCGATGGGTTCCGCGTCTACCCCGACGCACTGGCACCATGAAACCGCTGCTGGCTTTCGGAATGAACAGCCTCGGGACACAGAGCCTGAACTACGCCTCGAACAATTTTGATTCCGTGATCGTCGGCAAAGTTCTCGGCGCAGACTCGCTCGGCATCTACTCACGCGCTTTCCAGCTTTTCAAGGTGCCGATGCAGCAATTGGCCGCACCGATGACACGAGTCGCCTTCCCAATCCTCTCGCGCCTCAATGGCACAGACAAATACGACTTGTACATCGCGCGAGCGCAGCTGCTGCTGACGTACAGTCTCGGCGGTGTGTTCTTCGGAGCGGCGGCACTGGCGGACCCCCTCATCGACATCTACCTCGGCCCAGGTTGGGACGAGGCAAAACCGGTGTTCTATATCCTGTCCGTCGGAGGCGTTTTCCAGGGGATGGGCTATGTGTACTACTGGATCTTCCTCTCGAAGGCGATGACGGGCCTTCAGCTCCGGTTCACGATCATCTCCCGACCTATCATGATCGCGCTAACGGCGGCGGGGGTTTTCTGGGGCATCAACGGCGTAGCTGCCGGCTTCGCAGCCGGCCTGGTTGTGAACTGGGTCGTGTTGACAGCATTCGCGCTCCCCCGCACTGGCGTCAATCGCAAGCTTCTCCTTAAAGCGACCCTGCGGCCGCTCGCCCTCTACAGCCTGATGTTGGCGCTATTGACCATTGTGAGCCTGAATCTCAAGTACGTCCTCGGCCCCGTGCCACTGCTACTGCTGTTGATCACACTGGCCCTCATCTACCTCGCCGCCGCGATCCTGGCAGTGAAACCCATTCGTAGGGACGCGAGCACGATCTACGCCTCAGTGAAGCTCATCCGACGACGAGGAAACTAGAGTCGCCTACAATCACGCTCACTGACACCCTCTCGTTCGGATTGACGTCATCCGATGCGCCATCCGATGCACCGCCAGAGGACGCAGGGCGGGCTCCCCGGACTGCGAGCAGCAGTCCGGAACCGCGCTCAAGCGTCAGCTCACGCGCGACCGCGATCCAACTCTGAATCTGACTCCGAGTGCTCCCCGACAGCGATCGTGGATGCGGCCGTCAATACGCCGATGATGCTCCACAGAATCTGAGGAACGCCATTGGTCGAAAAAGGCGAGTTGATGAGGAACGTCACCACCAGCGACACAAGTACAACGAAGATCGGCGACGCGCCCGACCCGAGGACAGCACGCGAACGTTTGATGACTACGAACATTGCGACGAGCAGGAGGATGAACGCGAAGAGCTCAACGAGCCCGCCTCGCACCAACACAGCCAACCACTGCGACTCCGGCGAGGCCCAGCTGAGCAACTTCGGTCGGATCGGCCAATCGGGTGAGAAGTCGTACGTCTGCTGCCCCCACCCAGTGAGGGGTCGCGTTAGCCAGGTGGGCACGGTTTCATTTTCCCAGATGCGCACCCGGTAGGCGATTGTGGACGGGAGCCAGCGCAGCGATTCGTCTGTATAGCGACTCACCGTGGATTGCTGATCAAGGCGCCCTTCAATATCGCTTCCGAATATTTGCCATCCGATAATGCCGGCTGCGCCCGCAAGAATGACGAGGGTGGGGTTCCCCTTCAACTTGAGGAACGTCACGAGAAGCACGGCGGCAGCTGCGCCCACGGTGGAGAAGGTCAGCGTCGTCATCTCTCCGGCGAAGAGAATCGCGATACAGATGAAGATGAATACCGATCGACCACGACGCTTGGCCGACCGATCCATGATGAGCACAGCGCAGAAGCTAGCGATCGCCACCGCAAGGTAGCCCCCCAGCGCGGTCCAATGCCCGATTGTGCTCGTGGAGCGTAGGTCTGTACGCCCGGCCTGCACGCGGGCCTCGAGGCCGCCCACGCTCACGTTAGCGAGGATCCAGTCGAGAACGCCCGGGAAACGAAGCATCTGAAGGATCGCAAGCACTGCTACGCCGACCGCGGGGACAGCAAGCCAGAACAAGAAGTCGCGCACATCCCGCTTCGTCTTGATGACCAAACGCGCTGAAATGCTCGCGAGCCACAGAAAGAACCAGGTGGTGAAGATACCAGAGTGAACGGCGTGATTCAGCTCGACCGCATTGACGAACTCACTGAACAGTCGCGCGCTCAACAGGAAAACGAGCGCGGCGTCGAACAACCCGAACCGTAGACGCAACGCGTCTTTCCCGGCACTACCGAACGCAAGCACGGTGGCCAACACCGTGAGCACAGTACTGGGCGACGGCAAGAAGCCGAGTGAAGAAGGCCACAACAGACTGGGAACCGCTGCCGCCAGCCCCAGAACGACTGCGACATGCCTTACAGAAGAGGCTGGCCGATCGGTCTCGGCCGGGAGTGACGACCTCGCGATTACGCGAGCGCGGTGTGGCTCAGACATCCTTGAGCATCAATCGATAGAAGCTGCGATGCCGTTCGGCAACAGAGGACCAGTCACGGTTGTGCAGATCGGGCGCGCCCTCTGCTGCGCGGCTGGCCCTCGAGATCGCGTCGCCGAGGTCCGCGGACGTCAGCGGCCCATCGAACAGGACGAGCCAGTCTGCCCCTACCTCGCGCTGCAGTTCCTCGTTCACCGGCGACCGCGGAGCAAGGACGACTCGACCGAGCGACAAGGCGACGAGAATCACACCAGAGTTGTGCATCTCGGAGTACGGCAAGACGACCAGCTCCGCGCTCGTCGCCGCCCGGACGAGCTCAGCGTCCTCGACAAACTCGAGGCGCACGGTTACCCGCGAATCTCGAGCAGCCGCGCTCTGGATTTCTCTCCCAAGGCGGGGCGTGTTCGGCTTCCCCACAATGTGGAGGCTGAGGTGGTCCCCCTCAACGCCGCTGAATGCGTTCAGAAGCGCGGGCACATTCTTGTACGGCCTGATCAAGCCGAAGAAGAGAACACGTCCGGAAACAACCTCAGCTCGGTCGTAGGATGCGAACCTTTCGATGTAATGACCGTGTGGTATGTGCACGGTTCTGCCCTGCGTGGTCGTGGACGACTGATTCAGCGCGATGTACCCGTTCGTCCGAGAGTTGAGGACTCGGAGGACGTAGCGCTCCAGCGCACCTCCTTGCTCGTGAGAATCGAGATTATGGAGTGTCCGCACTACCTTCGTGCGCGTCAAGGTGATCCGAAAAGCCAGAAGGAGCAACAATCCATACTTAAGCCATCGCCGCGGGGCGGTGCGGCCGCGCACCAAGTATTCGGGCCAGTGGATGTGTAGTACGTCGTAGTTAGAGAGCAGAGCGCGTCGCCAGGAGAAGAACGAGACCACCGTGTCATCACTGGCCGCGGCCTGCATGTGATCGGCGTATCGGGTCACCTTGCCATCGGGCGCCGCCATGGAATGCAAGACACGAATCAGCCTCGGCTGCTCTGTCCCGCCCGGCAGGGAAGTCGCAAGTCGATCGAGTTGCGCGCGAGCTTCCGCCACCGTGGCTGGAACCTCACTCAGCGAGGACAGTGCGGCTCCAATCTTCCCACCCTTCGGCCCTTCCTCGATGTCGTCCAGAGATACAACGCAATCGGCGAAGCCTGCCGCATCGAGGGTGCGCCCGGCTTTTTCGGTCGAGGCCACACCGAACGCTCGCGGGACCGCCCCCTCGGTCGCCGCCACCAGAAGCGCATGCACCCGGTCACTCAATATGAGGGCCGTGCGGCTGTACAGATCACGGACGGCCACCTCCGCCTCCGCATGGTTGCCCTCTCCCCACAGAAGTATTTCGCCTCCCAGCCGCGCGTGCAGATCGCGGGCCAGATCGTCGTCGGCTGCTACTTGCGAGACCACCGCGAGGCGAAGTCCGGCGGCCTCCGCAAGGCTAGCCACTGCGGACACCTCGCGTTCGGATGGCCAGACCCGATCTCCGCGGAGCGACACTGTCAAATGATCGCGATCGGAACTCGTTTCGATCTGAGGGGGCCCCTCGCCCATCGCCCAGTCCGGCGCGACGCTGCCGCGCCCGATCGTGTCGCGGCTCCACCGATCACGCCACGTCAAGGTGGATGCCACTCGGGATGTGAGGCGCAATGGCCAGACCCACTTCCCCAGCGGGCTCCTCACGCCTACGCCTGTCTGATGGATCGACCCCCCGCGCAGTCGCACAGCCAGCCCGAGCGCCGCGAAGCCCAAACGCATAGGCACACTGCGTCGGTCCGCGATGGCCTCGCCTGGACTCATGTGCACGAATGTGCGACGCCACGCAGCGCTCCTCGCGATCGCAAGGAACCACCGCAGTTGTGAGGTGTACAGGACCGCATCAGAGGGCGCTTGGAGGCCAGCGAGGTAGCCGGGCGAGCAATTACCTACGTAGATGTGCTGCGGGCCGAACTTGTTCAAACGTCGCACAAGGCCCCGACGCAGTATCGAATCACCGAGATTCGAATCCAGCCCCTCACCCCAAGAGAAAACTCGCTGCCTCATGACACCCTCCTCGATGACGCGACTCTCAGACGGTTGCGGAAATCGAAGAGTCGCAGGGCGGCGACCGTCACGGCCGTGTACGCCACCGGACCCAGCCGAATGAGCGTCATCTCCAAGAAGAGCCTGGAATCTGTCGACAGGAGCTCTCGCGTCCGGACTCCGCGGAGACCCTGGCGAGCGAGCGCGTAACCTTGCTTCCGCACCTCGGGCGACGCTCCCTGCCTTATCGGGACAAAAGCAAGCGCGTGCACGTAGAACCGGCAGTCGAATTCAGTCAATCGAAGCACGCTTGCTTCGGCGGCCCCGAACGACGCGACGGTCTCGTGTACCACCGACCTTGCAGCGGCGAAGTTCCCAAACTCGATTCGCTTCTTGCGCGTAATAGATCCGGGCCGCCAGAGGTAGTGGTAGACGATTGTTGGAATCATTCTCACGCGACGTGCGCGACCCAGCATCGCCACCACACCACAGAAATCCGACTGCGAAGACAGGAGTGGGAACGGATCACTTCCCAGGATTTCTGTGCGGAACAGCTTGCACCACAGATAGCCGTGGATCTTCCCCTTCAAAACGAGCTGCAGGGCGTCTCGAGCAGTCAGCTCCTGATCGCTGTCGATTCCGTCGACGATACGCCCGGGAACTAGAGGATCGGTCCGGTAGTCAGCTCTCGCCAACAGAATGTCAGCCTGCCCGATACGCGACACCATGTGAGAGATGGCCTGAGGCAACCACTCGTCGTCGTGGTCTACGAACCACACGAACTCAGTTCGAGTCTGCGCGACGGCACGATTACGAGCGTGAGCCACGCCACGACTCTCCGACTCTTCGAGAATCGAGAACCTCGGATCAGCAGCGACGTGCTCGGTCAAGAGAGAGAGCGTGTCGTCATCTGACGAGTCGTCGATGAAGATAACGCGGTCCTGATCTCTCAAGGAGCCGATGAGCTGAGAGACCAACCCCGGGACATACGATGCCGCGTTTTTCACGGGAGCAATGACGGTGACTGCCCCGGGGAGAAGGTCAGAGCTTGCGGACTGCATCGAAATACTCCCTGACGATCGGACCATAGACGGCCTCCGGGCTTGCCCGCTTTTCTACATAATCCAGGGCTAGAGATGTCTTCTTCTCCGTGGAGAGGTCAAACTCCGTACCACTTAGAAGGGCGGAGGCGAGCTCACGATCTGTGGCCGTGGCATCGACGATGGTGCCTCGCCCCCCTCCAAGGAGCTCACCCATGCCCCCGAGCGCGATCCCGACCACCGGCCGCCGCCGCGCGAAGGCCTCCAGAATCACAAGACCGAGGCCCTCCCAACGCGATGTGATCAGAAGCCCGTGAGCTCGATCGAGTTCGCCGACCACATCGCGGCTCTCGCCGACGAACTCGACTGGTGACCCCAGGTCCGACGCGAGCTTCTTGCATGTTTCATCAAGCGACCCGGCTCCCAGCCAACGACCGGCCACGTTTGCGAGCTTGGAGGCTTCGGCGATGGCTCGCACAAATCGCTCAGGGTCTTTTTGCTCCTCGAGCCTTCCAATCCCGAGGATCAAGCGGGGCTCATCTAATGCAGGAGCGACCCGCTCGATGACGGGAGTGTCCGAGGAGTTGAACGGCACACCACCGACGACGGTCACCCGTTCGGGGTCGCGGCGGAAGGTCTGTACGACCATCCTCTTGACATCCTCACTAACCGCGAAAATTCTCTTGGACCTGAAGGACAAGAAGCGAAGCCTGGTATCCGGAAGCGTGTTATGAGCATGCTCGACGACAGAGATACCCAACCCCGCGCTGGCTATATGCGAGATCAGAGCATCGTGACGCTGGTGAGCATGGATGACGTGAGGACGAAATTCTCGAAGGATGCGCCTGAGCTGAACAATCTCGCTTAGCGGCCCTACACGGGAGTGCTTTCTCCGCCAATCGAGCGCTGAAGAAGCTACTTCTTTTTCCAGCGGACCCCCCGCGCTCACGAGGACACTCTCGACTTGAGATTCTTGCCGCGCCCACGTCGCTAGGGCGATCACGACACGCTGCAGACCCCCGCTGTTGAGCGTATTGAAGACATGAACTACGCGGGGGCGCTCCGCCTCATCGTCAAACATGAACGACCCGCCTCACTGCAGCCTGCTCTATGGCAGATCGGACGTTTCCGTCCGCCTCGACATGTTGCGCGATTTGCAACTTCGATGTCAACTGCGCAATCTGTTCTTGGTGGTCGTCCACGTGCTCGCCTCTGTCCCGCCGCCGCGGGACCACTACCGGATGTATTCCCTTCTCGAGCAACGCGAGTATCGTTCCGACGCCGGCGTGGGTGACGACCACATCCGCCGCATCACACTCTTTTGCAAAGTCCGCGTCTTTCATGTATGCGACAGCCGTACCAGGTAGGTCGTTCCGGCTTGTCTCACCCAGCTGCCATACGGTGTGCTCGTTGACCATTCCGGACGCGAGGAGCTGGTCGACTACCGCATCAAAACGGTAGGGGCGGATGGTCCCGAGAGTGACGAAAATACGCATCGGAAGTGCGGGCGGCTCAGAACGTTCGGCGCTCTCGAACCGCGAGAGAACAGCGGGGAATTGCCGCCATCGCTTCGTTGCCCACCGCTCATGCTGAGTTCGCAACGAAACGAGTCGAGATGCAGCGAGAATTCTCCCGGTCAGCGATGGTCCGTCTGTTCGCGACACGCTCTCGATGTAGTACGCAGGAATACCTTTGACCCGCATCAATGGCAGCACAGCGACCGCAAGCGCCGCACCCGTGCTGACCACGAGGTCGAAGTCTCCCTTGCGCACCGACTTCGCGACGATTCGTGAGGCCTTGAACGTCGCCGCAAAATCCCTAGGTTTGACATACGGCACGCGCAGCACTTCGTCGTGCGCCAGGAGAGAGTCGGTTTGGGGAGAGTCGAAGGTGACCCAAAGAGAGCCTGGGGCAGGGTTGAGTGATCCTGAGATGCGTTTCAGCTGAGCCAGGTGGCCGCCGGTTGATGCGACGAAGAGGATCCGCCGAGGTCGCGTGGAGTCGAGAAGAGGATCCTTCGCGTGCGCGTGCATTGGTGCCTTCCGTCGATCGGCCCTGCCGGATCGAGGATACACGCGACGATGTTACCTACCGTTTCCGAAGAGTCTCCGGCCCGTGAACGTCAGCGGGGAGGCTGGGTCTCAGCGGCCTTCAAGATGCGAGCTCGCGCCACACCACCCCGTCCCACGTGAGCGCGAGTTGATCCCCCTTTCTCAGGGCCCTCGTAGCCGCGCCTCGCAGGAGAGTGTTCGCGGCCCCTCCGTGTGGGACGCGCCAGACTCCTGAGACAGTATCCTGCACCCAGAACCTCGCTACTTGACCTCGGAAGTATCCCGGGAGGAAGACAGTGGAGGTAACGGTCGCGGTACCTGGATTCACCTTGACGATGATGTTCGGATCCGGCGACTGCCGCACCTTTGTCATGGGGGACCCCAGTTCGCTGGCGCCGAGGTAGAAGTACGCCGAACCGAGGTCCTGAACGTCACCGCCCGGATCACTCGAGACGCGCCACTCGAAGAGCGACGAGGCGTCCCTATCACCGGGAAGCACGGGGAACGGGTACGAGAACTCCACACGGCG
This sequence comes from Microbacterium sp. AISO3, assembly GCF_002204305.1. NCBI lineage: Bacteria > Bacillati > Actinomycetota > Actinomycetes > Micrococcales > Microbacteriaceae > Microbacterium > Microbacterium sp. AISO3. Next base: position 47,642 of record NZ_NHRF01000232.1, read on the forward strand.
ACCCCGTACACGATGACTGCCGCCGATGAGAGGACGGTTCACACGATCGGCAACGGACTTCGTCGCACGAACCGTCAGCTCATTGAGAATCGAGTCCTGAGTTCCCGGCGACCAGCCCTGACCGCTGGATACGGCAAGAATCGCCTGCGGCTTGCCAGCCGTGTTCGCTGTGTAGTCAAGCAGGACGCCGGCTGAGTCTATGAATGAGTTGCGGTTAGTGATTCCGTTGTATTCGGTGCCGTCCACACCGATGGGCGCGAAATACAGCGCATCACGTAGCACAACGTTTCCGTTCGTCGTCGCCAACATCCTCCTGCTGTCTCGAGCAGTGACGCCGCGGGCGTTCAAGCTCACCTGGGTGAGACGTTGCCTGGCTGCGGGATGCGAGTCACCCTGAACGTTGACAAGGAGCGCCGAGTTTGTCGCACCGGTGACGACGAGGTCGGTGACCGTATGCCCGTAGGACAAACCCCCTCCACCCTCGGTAAAGACGGTGACCCCTGTTTCCATGTTTACCGAGGTGCATGCAGACACACGATGATTTTTGCCGCGTAGCCCGAAAGCCGCGTAACCTTGGTCCGTTCTGGGGATACCGCTCGAAGCGGAGCAGCCCACGAACTCCACGCCCTCCGAAGCGTGATGGGTATCGAATGCGTTGTTGGTCGTCATACTCGCGCTACACCCTATGATCCTCGTGCCGTACGTCCTGCCAAATCGCAGGATGTCACCGCCGGCACCCATACGAGGCGTGTCGTCCGTGTACCCGTGTCTCAGGTAGCGGAACGTGCAACCGATCACCGTTCCAAGGGAGGAGCAGTTGTCCAGGATTCCGTAGCCGAGCTGACCATTCGCTAGGTCCTCGCGGACATGATCGACTACGAGGTTTTCTACTGTGTAACTCAAACAGGACGTGAGCTGAAGCCCAATAGAAGATGCCCGCGCGATATGGACGTTGCGAACCGTAGGAGAGCGCAGCCCCATCAAATGGACCGCAACTCCGAACGACGTAGTCAGGCCGTCATCGGAAAGGTCGAGCTCGACTCCTTCGAGCCTGAATGTTTGCGGGCTGATGCGCGCTGCCCTGACCGCCGTTTGATACTGGTCGCGTAGGAGCCCAGCGAGGGTGACCTGGCGACCGCTCACTTGGTCGACCGAGACAAACTCCCCTCGACGACTGGACGATGAGGCGGTCCCCGGACGCGCCTCAGGAATGGGGTCGTCGGAGACGATTTTCAGAACATCGCCCGGGCGCCAATCCACGTTTGACGATGTGGTCAGCACGGTCACCGGAGCCGAGGCGCCACTGGGGAAGGTGCGCACCTCGGTGGAGACGCCGCTGATCGATGTTGCGCTCGAGTAGGTCCCTACCGCAGTCACCAGGGGGCCGGCGGCCGCGTGAACAAGAGTCGCCCCATACCCGACGATGCTCATCGATCGTCCGGCTGGGACGCTCAGAGTGCCGTCGACCCGATACCGTCCTTCAGGCAGAAGCAGGGTGCCGCCCTCGGGCGTCGCACCCAGAGCCCGCTGCAGCCCCGACGTGGAGTCAGATTGTCCTGATGGATCGATGCCCGGATAGTCGTTCGGGTCGGCAACAACCGAGGTCACACGGGTCTCCGAAAGAGCCTGGGCCGACGGGGGGTTGAACAGGCCGCCGGCCGCAACTCCCACAGCCAATCCGGAAGTTGCTATGAACGCCCGGCGCGAACTACCCGGCTCTCGATTGGTTGTCACAGCTGTGTCCTCTTCTCAACGTGTGGCAGGGCATTGACACCGTCGCGTGAGGTCTCTAGCAACGCGCAGACGCGCCCCGCCTGAGGCCTGCATCCCGAGGGGAGGCGGCTTGGACAAACAGTAGCCGTCTGGAGTCTCCTCAGGCATGCTTGCAATCCGCCGTGTCCTTCCCGGTTGCTAACGTGCCGCTCAGGAGGCAGCCTCATGACCGATGAACTCGACCGCGAGATGCTCCACGCCGTCGCGGCCTACCTGAAGCGCGTCGCCGCGTCCGAGAGCGACGACCAGCACGCGGTGAAACGAACACCGCTGGGCGACGTCATCTCCGAGCATGTGGGTGCGGATGCGTCGCAGATCGCGGTGGTCGCGGAGTCGATCGCCGATCATCGTCTCGTCGATGCAGACATCGCACTCCAGACGTTGGCCGGGGCGGAGGGGACGCTCATCGGCGTCGGTGGTGGTGAGCAGCGACTGCATCAGAGCTTCGCCGAGCTGATCGCCAACCCGTACGCGCGTTTTCAGACGGGTCCGGTCGACTACGCCGAGCGCGCGAGCGGACCGTCGAGCACGCGCCGGGTCGTGGCGATGGGCATCTGGCTCCTCGTGTTCGAGGGGACTCCCCTCGCGGTGCTGCAGCGCGCGGCGTCCCCCCGCTCCGGTCGCGACTCGGCGACCCTCGAGGTGCTGGCCGGCGACCACGACGTCACAGGCGCGTTCCTTGCACGGGTACGCGAAGTGATGATCGAAAAGAGCGTGCTGCGCGGCCAGGTGCTCTCCTTCCAGCCGACGCAGTTCGGCCACGAGGCAGGCGCCACGTTCCTGCCGCGGCCGTCGGTGGCGGCCGATGACATCGTCCTGGCCGACGGTGTGCTCGACGAGGTCGTGCGTCACGTCGTCGGCATCGGCGAGCACCGGGACGAGTTACTCCGGACGGGGCAGCATCTCAAGCGCGGCGTCCTGCTGTACGGCCCTCCGGGAACCGGCAAGACACTCACCATTCGGCATCTCGCAAGCCGCGCGACGGAAGCGACCGTCGTGCTGCTGACCGGCGATAGCATCCGGTTCATCCCATATGCGACCGAGATCGCGCGCACATTCCAGCCCTCGATCGTCGTTCTCGAAGACATCGACCTCGTCGCGATGGAGCGACACATGTCTCCGCAGCCGCTGCTGTTCGAAGTGCTCGAAGCGCTCGACGGGCTTGCGGGCGACGCGGACGTCACGTTCGTGATGACGACGAACCGGGTCGAGGTCCTCGAGCCCGCTCTCGCGGAGAGACCGGGACGCGTCGACCTCGCGGTCGAGATCCCCCGTCCCGGTCGCCGTGAGCGCGAACAGTTGCTGCGCCGCTACGCCGGAGGTCTGCCCTTCTCGGATGCAGCGATCAGCTCGGCCGCTGCCGCCACCGATGGTGTCACGGGGTCCTTCGCGAGGGAGCTCATCCGCCGTGCTGTGCTCGCCGCCGCGATCGAAAGCCAGCCTGTGACGGATGAGCATCTCGCTCGCGCGCTCGACGGGCTTATGGACTCACGCCAGCACCTCACACGGCGGATGCTCGGTGCCGAGGCGGGCGGCTGAAGAGGCCGTCGATGGGCCGGCCACCGGTCAGCGCACCTCCGCCTCGAGTCGGGCGGTGGAACGCGAGCGACGTCAGCGCGCGAGCGCTCCGGGCGACCAGCCGTTCCGGTTGCCCGAGACCTGTCCGCTCTGCACGATCAGCCGCTCGACGAGCGGGATCTGCGCGGTGGGGATGCTCACCCGGCTGCGCAGCATCGCGATGCCGACGAGGGCGATGAACCCCGAGAGCATCTTGTCGATGACCGACGTGAGGATGTTGGCCGAGAAGGCCGCGGCGACGACGGGCAGGCCGAGTCCGGCGATCGACGAGGTGACGTTGTCGGAACCGTGGCCGGAGTACCCGCCGAACATGAGGACGCCCAGCGGAGCACCCACCAGCGAGCACGCCACCGCCACGAGCAGAGTGAGGTTGACGTAGCGGAAGAGGTCGGCTCCCATGCCGAACCGGCGGATGCCGTACCCCCACACGAGCGCTCCGGCGACGTTCACGAGCGCGAAGGGAGCCGCCCCCGGGGCGCCCACGACGAATCCGAACACGTTCGTGCTGAGCCCGACGACGACTCCCGCCCAGGGACCGAAGACCATCGCCGCGACCGCGGTGCCCGCCATGTCGAGGTAGATCGGCAAGTGGAGCAGCTGCACCGTCGACATGCCGATGAAGTTGACGATGAGGCAGCCGAACATGATCAGCGCCTGCGTTCGCCGGGAGACGAGCGGGGGCGGCGCTGTCAGCGAGGTCGGCGCGACCGGCGATTCGCTCGCGGGGCGGGGACGCCGCGGCGGCGAGACCCGGGGAGCCACATCATCGGGCCGGCGTGCCTGCTGATAACGACGGATCCAGCGGTCGGCCTCGTCTGAATCTGCGCCGAGCGCCAGCACGATGTCGCGCAGCAGCCCGATGTCGACCCGGGCCCGGCCCGGCCGGAACGCGTCGTACACCGTGGTACGCGGAGGCGTGGCGGCCGCCGGGTTGACGCCCCTCTCGACGCGCAGTTGTGCGATGCGACGGACGAGTTCGGCGTACGACACCGGCCCGGCGGCATCCTTCAGCGCGAGCAGATCCCGCGCGATCGCGTCGAGTGAATCGGGCTCGCCGAATCGCGTGTCATCGTCCTGCACGTGCGCTCCCCCGCCCTCGAGCGGATGCATGTCGCAAACCGCATACGCGCGGCGGATCCCCTCGCCCCGCGGCGATCACTCTATCGACACTGGCCGCCGGGGTGTTCGGGATTGTTCGCACACGCGCGTTGCGGGCCCGAACGGCCCGCGTCGTCGGGCGACCGATGCCAGCGTGAGAGGGACGGCTCGCCGACTGGGGCGCGGGTCGCGATTCGCTCTCGATGAGGATCCATGAAGAGAAGACATCCCTCCCTCGCCGCGGCCTCGGCCGCCCTGATCGCAGCGACGCTCGTCGTCGCCGGTATAGCGCTCCCGGCGCATGCCGACGAACCGGCCGGAGGCGTTGATCCGGCGGGGCCGACCGCGGCAGCCGAAGTCGAGGTGGCAGCTGCCGAGGTGGTGGCTGAGGCGCTGGTTGCGGACCCGGAAGCCGCGGAGCCGGTTGGGGAACCGGATGCCGCGGAGCGCGTCACCGCCGAAGCATCCGCACCCGCACCCGCATCCGCATCCGCACCCGCACCCGCACCCGCACCGGAGTCCGCTGAGCCCGCGGCAGCCAGTGCGGTGCCCGGCTACGTGAATGACGACGGGTCCGGCGCTGGCCACGATGACGACGACAGTGTCGCCGATCTGCCGCCGCAGACGGGAGTCACGATCAGCATCCGGGTCGATGGCGCAGAGATCGGCGTCGGCCCGATCGGCGAGCGCGGACCGATCGAGCGATACGAGCTCATCGTCCGTCCCATGGACGGCGGCGAGCCGATCACGCGCACCTCGACGACCCGGACCGTCTTCATCCTGACCGGGCTGAAGCCGGGCACGTACGAGATTGAGGCGAGCCTGCACAACAGTCACGGCTCGACGGGCGCCCGCGACATTCGGTTCGCGGTGCCGGAGGTTCCCGGCGAGCCGACGGTGACGATCCGTGACAGTAGCCCCACGGCGCTGCTCGGCGAGATCTGGGCGGCCCCGCTGCAGAACCCGTTCCCGGAGGGGGTCTGGCCGTTCTATCTGCCCACCACCTACACCGCGACCCTCACGGGCGGCGGCCGCACCGAAACGCGCGAGGTCGACGACGTGCAGGGTCTCGGACGCTTCGGGTTCACCGGCCTCGAGCCCTCGACGACATACACGCTGACGGTCGTCGCCCGGAACGCCGCGGGGCAGAGCGCGCCCGTCTCGGTGCAGGCATCCACGAGTCCCGTCACCGGACCGGCCGCGCCCGATCCCGACGCGCTGACCGGCGATAACCGCGGCGGGGTCGTCGTGAACGGCGCATCCGTCCCCGGCACCACGGTGACGGCGAACGTCGGACGCGAGCTGGCGGGTATGGCGGTCCACGGGTGGCTGTTCTCCGAGCCGCGATATCTGGGCGTGGCCACGGTCACGGCAGACGGCATCGCGACGTTCGCACTTCCCGCCGACATCCCCGCGGGCGCCCACCGCCTCGCACTCACCGCGGACGACGGCAGCACGCTCGGCTGGAGCCCTGTCGAGGTGCGCGCCGCTGAGGTGACCACTCCGCCCGCCACCGGTGGCCCGGGTGGGCCCGGCGCTGGGGCCGGAGCGGGTGCCGGGTCTGGCGCTGGGGTTGACGGGTCTGGGGCTGGGGTTGACGGGTCTGCGTCGGAGGGCCGAGACGGCGCGACCTCGGCTGCGGGTTCTGTCGCGTCGGCGGCGAAGACGCGCGCTCTGGCATCGACCGGCGGTGCGGCGCCGTGGGAGCTCGCTGTGTGGGCTGCGGCGCTTCTCGCGGCCGGCGGGCTGGTGATCGCGAGACGACGAGTCGTCGACTGACGCTCATCGAGAGAACGATGTGCGGGGCACCGACCATGGGGGGCGGTGCCCCGCACATGCTTTCACTGCGCCATTTCGCTTCGCCCGCATTTCGCCGCGTGCGCCGTCCGACAGAGGCCGCCGATTCCTCCACAATTCGACAACGAGAAACTTCTCCACACATATACGGATACTCGATGTCAATGTCCGACCCCTTGGGCAGAATGGGAACATGGCATCGAACGGCGACAGCTCATACGAACCGCAGGCCGGCTCGTCGGCGTCGCCATACGCCGGTGTCGTCGACCGGGTCTCCGAAGCAGACGAACTGCTTCACGCGGCCCACATCGCGATGACGCGCGCTCTCGCCGAGGCGGGGCGCAGCGCCCTCCGGCAGGCAGCGCGCTCGCGAACGCGGCCGCGCGGTATGGGCTCCGACATGGAGATGCGCTCGATCGCCGCCGAGGTCGCCGGAGTGCGACGCTCGCACGACCGCCGCGTGCAGAGCGAGATCGACCACGCACTGACCATCGTCGACGACTACCCCGCTGTGTTTGAGGCGTGGGAGCAGCAGCGCATCACGCGCGACCATGTCGATGCGGTCGTCCGGATGGGATGCGGCCTCGCCGACGACATCCGCGACGACTACGCGCTGCAGGCGATCTCGATCTGCGAGCGTGACATCGCGTCACGGGTGCGCGAGGCGCTCCGCAACCTGGCTGCCCGGATGGGATCCGAGTCCTTCGCCGAGCGGCACCGCACGGCAACGGCGAAGCGACGCGTCTGGGTGACCCACGGCACCGACGGCATGTCCGAGCTCGGCGCCACCCTGCCGACCGTCATCGCCGCAGGCATCCACGACCGCCTCACCGCCATGGCGCAGTCCGTCAAGGATGCGCGCGCCACCGACGGGTCTCCACCCGCGGATGCTGCGCCGGGAGTTGCCGTTGCGGGTGATGGTGCCGCGGGTGCGGAGTCTGCGGATGCGGATGCCGCGGCGCCCGACGAGCGCACGATGGATCAGCTGCGCGCCGACATCCTCGGCGACCTGCTGCTCGGCGGCGCTCCGGTCGTCGACCCCACCTCTGGCAGCGACGCCGCGGGGCCGCTGGGTGCGATCCGGGCGCAGGTACAGGTGACGCTGACCTCTGAGACGGTGACCGGCGCCGACGAGGCCCCCGCCGAACTGGTAGGCGCCGCGCTCATCGACGCCGACACCGCCCGCAAGCTCGCCGGCCGGGCGAGAATCTGGAACCGGCTCTTCATCGACCCCGTCACCCGCACCCCGGTCGAGATCGACACCTACCGGCCCACCGCGGCGATGAAGAAACTGCTCATGGCGCGGGATCAGCACTGCCGGTTCCCCGGATGCCGGCGAGCCGCGATCCGCTGCGAGCTCGACCACACCATCGATTACGCCCTCGGCGGGCACACCCACATCTTCAACCTCGCCCACCTCTGCCAACGACACCACTCGATGAAGCAATTCACGAAGTGGGAAGTCAGACAGCTCGGCGGCGGGGTCCTCGAATGGACCTCACCCCTCGGCCGGGTCTACCGCGAAGACGTGCCGGTTCCGTCCGTGTGCTTCGTTCCCGATCCCGCCAGTCCGCCACCCGGGGCTGGCAGGGACGAGCCACCGCCCTTCTGACCCGGGCTCTTCACGAACTCGCCGGCGCCCCGGCGCGGCCGTCTATGCGATCCGGAGGCGCTCCGCTTCAGCGAGCACGACGGGATCCTCGCATCCGCGCGCGAAGCCGGCGATCCGACGGTCGATGTCGCGCTGCAGGATGACGCTGCCGATGCGCTCCGCGAGCGGCGCGAGCCACGCGGGGCGGCAGGCGAAGTTGTAGCGCCACACCGCCAACGAACGCGATGGGTCGCCCTCGACCGGACTGAACCGCCACCCGCCGCCCATACGCGCGAAGAACCACGAACCTTTCGTCATCTTCATCCCGACGTTCGACGGCGGGTTGTACGAGACGTATTCGCTCTCCATTGCCAGCCCGAAGCGCTGCACGGTGTACGTGCGGACGCCCTTCGCGGGCCGTTCCGCCCCGATCAGGTGCTGTCGCCGAATGAATGGATCCCACCGCTTGCGCACCGCGCCCTGCGTCTGCGACACCGCGAACGCGACGTCGGCGGGCACAGGCACGACGCAACGCGACTCGACGACCGGCACTCTCCCATCGTGGCACGGTCCGGCGCGCATACTGAAAGAGCAGCACCACCGTCCCGCCCCTGAATCAACGGAGAATCATGCGCAGCGTCCCCCTCGGTCGGAGCAACATCCAGGTCCCCAACGTCGTCGCGGGCATGATGAGGATCGAGGAGCTCTCCGACGACGACATCCGAGCCCTCTACGACCGCTGCCGCGAGGTCGGTGTCGACTTCTTCGACCACGCCGACCTCTATGGCTCCTCGCGCCACGCGTGCGAGCGGCGCTTCACCGAAGCGCTCAAGCTCACGGCATCCGAGCGCGACGAGATCACGTTGCAGACCAAGACCGGCATCGTCGCCGACGACTGGCACTTCGACCACTCGTACGAGCACATCGTGACCTCCGCCGAGGAGTCGCTCGAAGCGCTCGGCACCGACCGCATCGACGTGCTGCTGCTCCATCGTCCCGACGCTCTCGTCGAACCCGACGAAGTCGCCCGCGCGTTCGACCACCTCGAGTCATCGGGCAAGGTCCGCGCCTTCGGCGTCTCGAATCACACGCCCCGTCAGATCGACCTGTTGAAGACGGCGGTGACCCAGCCGCTCGTCGCGAACCAGGTGCAGCTGTCGATCACGCACTCGACGATCATCGCCCAAGGGCTCGCGTCGAACATGGCCGGCGAAGACGACTCGATCACCCGTGACGGCGGCGGACTCGTCGACTACTCGCGTGTCAACGGCATCACGCTCCAGGCGTGGTCGCCGTTCCAGAAGGGCTTCTTCGACGGCGTCATCTTCGGCGCCGAGGAGTACCCCGAGCTCAACGCCAAGCTCGACGAACTGGCCGCCAAGTACGGCGTTACCCCGACCGCCATCGCGACCGCATGGATCACCCGCCACCCTGCCGGGATGCAGGTCGTGCTCGGCACGACGAATCCTCAGCGCGTCGCGGATGCCGCCGAGGGCAGCGACATCCCCCTGACGCGGGGCGAGTGGTACGGACTCATCCAAGCCGCCGGGCACAAGGTGCCCTGAGCCCGGCGAGCCCTGCCTACTCGCAGCCGATGCCGTCGCCGTCGCGGTCGAGGTGCCGCCCGTAACCGGGGTCATCCGCTCGGACGGGGGCGGCACCTGCATTCCGGGCCGCCGTGCAGTTGTCGTAGTACACGGATGCCGGCGCCTGCGCGGCGGGCGCCTGAGCAACAGGCGCCTGAGCAACGGGTGCCTGCACCGTCCGGGCCGACAGCTGACCCTCGAGATCCGCGATCCGCGCGGCGCGGGCGTCGAGCTCGGTCTGCGACGCCGTCGCCGCAGTCTGCATCTCGGTCACCTGGTCGGTGGCGGTCTTGAGCGACGCAGTCGCCGCGGCGAGGTCCCCGAGCGCTCGGTCGAGATCCGCGCGGGCCTCGGTCAGCGCGGTGTCGTTCTCGACAGCGACGGTCTCGGCGTCGGCGACGTCCGTCTCAAGCGAGGTCACCTGATCCTTCAGCGACGTCACCTCGGACTGGGCTCCGGCGCCGCCGGCCCCGCCGCCGAGTAGCAGTCCGGCGACCAGCGCGGATGCCGACGTGATCAGCGCCGCCTTGCGCGACATCGGACGCGCGAGGAACGTCGGCTTGCTGTCGGTACGCAGGCTGGATTCGGACATGTACTTCTCCCCCATCGCCGCACCCCCGCGCAGCCCCGCCGTCATCATCGCGGGCCGAGCGTCACTGCACCACGGCCGCTCGCCCGAGCGTCGCAATGCGGATCGGCGGCGTCGCGTTCCGCTCCGGTCAGGTCCCGCAGAACGTCTGGTAGCCGGCCGCGAAGTCCGGACCTGCGGGCTGAGCGTACCGCTCCGCGCCCGGGCGCGCTGTGAACGGCGTCGACAGGACCGTCGTCAGCCAGCCGAGCGGCTCGAGGTCCCCGGAGGTCGCCGCGGCGAGCGCCTCCTCGACGAGGTGGTTCCGCGGCACGTAGATCGGATTCGCGGCATCCATCACCTCGGCGTCGGGATCGTGGGCCCGCCACCGGCCCAACCAGCCGGCCAGCGCCGCGTCCCCGCCGAGCGCCGCCTCGAGACCGGCGGCGTCGCCTCGCGCGGCATCCGCCAGCGACCGGAACGTCGAGGTGTAGTCCGCGCGCTTCCGCTCGAGCATCTCGTGGAAGTCGCCGGCGAGCGCCTCGACCTGCTCATCGGAGATTCGCGCTTCGGCGAGGCCGAGCTTGCGCCGCATGCCGGCGGCCCGTGCCTGGGCGAACCGGGGCCGGAACTCCGCCAGCACGCCCTGCGCCAGCTCGACCGCGCGTTCGAGCTCGTCGTCGAACAGCGGCAGCATCGCCTCGGCGAGCCGGGCGAGGTTCCACTCCGCGATGTAGGGCTGGTTGCCGTAGGCGTAGCGCCCGCCGGTGTCGATCGAGCTGTAGACGGTCGCCGGGTCGTACGCGTCGAGGAACGCGCACGGACCGTAGTCGATCGTCTCGCCCGAGAGGGTCATGTTGTCGGTGTTCATCACGCCGTGGATGAAGCCGACCAGCATCCATCGGGCCACGAGGTCGGCCTGTGCTCGAACGACCGCGCGGAACAGTCCCAGCGCGGCGATCTCCTCGCCCGCCGCCTCGGGGTGGTGCCGCGCGATCGCATAGTCGACGACGGAACGCAGCACCGCGATGTCGCCGGTCCCCCGCGCGAACTCGACGCTGCCCACGCGCAGATGACTCGATGCGGTCCGCACCAGCACGGCGCCCGGGAGCGCCGTCTCGCGCTGCACCTCGCGCCCGGTCGCGACGACGGCGAGCGAGCGGGTCGTCGGGATGCCGAGGGCGTGCATGGCCTCGCTCATGACGTACTCGCGCAGCATCGGGCCGACCGCGGCGAGCCCGTCACCCGCGCGCGCGAAGGGCGTCGGCCCGGAACCCTTGAGGTGCAGATCGCGGAACGAGCCGTCGGGTGCGGTCAGCTCGCCGAGCAGCAGCGCCCGGCCGTCACCCAGGCGGGGCGAGAACCCCCCGAACTGGTGACCGGCATACGCCTGCGCGACCGACTGCGCACCGTCGGGCAGCGCGGCGCCCACGAGGAGGTCGACCCCCGCGGGGCTGCGCAGGAACCCGGCATCCAGTCCGAGCTCGCCGGCGAGCCCCTCGTTGAGCACGAGCAGCCGCGGTTCCGGCGCCGGGTCGGCCGACCACGGCCGCGCGAGCGCGGGCAACGCGTCGGCGAAGTCGTGCGACAGCGTGAGCGTGACGGGATGCATGCACCGAGGCTACGCGCGCTGCGACGACCGAGGGCCGCGCTGCGACACCGTCGTTCACGGGAGCGGTTTACACATCCGTCATGCGTTCTTGATAGGAATGTGTGGCGGTCCGCTCGGGGCCGCAGAGAGCGAGCACCATGCGTCTGTCGGTCATCGGTTGCGGTTACCTCGGAGCGGTCCACGCCGCAGCGATGGCATCCATCGGGCACGAGGTCGTCGGGATCGACGTCGACGAGCGCAAGATCGCCTCCCTCTCGAACGGAGAGGCACCGTTCTTCGAGCCCGGTCTGCAAGAGATCCTGAGCGAGGGTCTCGCGTCGGGCCGGCTCCGCTTCTCGACCGACATGGCGGATGCCGCCGGCGCCGCCGTCCACTTCATCGGCGTCGGCACCCCGCAGCAGAAGGACGGCTACGCCGCCGACCTCACCTACGTCAACGCCGCCGTCGACGCGCTCATCCCGCACCTCGCCGAGGGCGACATCGTCGCGGGCAAGTCGACGGTCCCCGTCGGCACCGCCGCCACGCTCGCCGAGCGCGTGACCCCCACCGGTGCCACGCTCGTCTGGAACCCGGAGTTCCTGCGCGAGGGCTGGGCGGTGCAGGACACCGTCGACCCCGACCGTCTCGTCGCGGGGGTCCCCACCGGCGCCGAGGGCGAGCGCGCCGCCGACATCCTGCGCGAGGTGTACCACCCCTCGGTCGCCAAGAACACGCCGTTCATCGTCACCGACCTCGCCACCGCCGAGCTCGTCAAGGTCGCCGCCAACGCCTTCCTCGCGACGAAGATCAGCTTCATCAACGCCATGGCCGAGATCGCCGAGGTCACCGGCGCCGACGTCACGACGCTCGCCGACGCGATCGGGCACGACGCCCGTATCGGCCGCCGCTTCCTCGGAGCGGGCATCGGCTTCGGCGGCGGCTGCCTGCCGAAGGACATCCGCGCCTTCTCTGCCCGTGCCGAGGAGCTCGGCCGTGGCGAGTCCGTCGCGTTCCTCCGCGAGATCGACGCCATCAACATGCGCCGGCGCGATCGCGCCGTCGACCTCGTGGTCGACGCCTTCGGCGGATCGGTGTTCAAGAAGAACATCACCGTCCTCGGCGCCGCCTTCAAGCCGCACAGCGATGACACCCGCGACTCCCCTGCCCTCGACGTCGCCGTCCGGCTGCACGGCCTCGGGGCGTGGGTCACCGTGACCGACCCCGAAGCGATCGAGAACGCCCGCCGCGTCCACCCGCAGCTCAACTACGTCGAGGACCGCGACGAGGCGCTGCGCGCCGCCGACGCCGTCATCGTCGTCACCGAGTGGGATGAGTACCGCCGTCAGCTCGACCCGGCCCACGCCGCGACCCTCACCTCCGGCCGGCTCATCGTCGACGGCCGCAACTGCCTCGACGCCGCCGCCTGGCGTGCAGCCGGCTGGGACTACCGGGGTATGGGGCGCCCCTGATCCGACGTCGCACGGCCCGATGTTCCCGGGACGCCCAGCAGTCGCCACCCGTTGCGTCGCGGGTTCTCGACGCGGATGTCGGAGTCGCGCAGCTCCGTCGGCGAGGGCAGGTTCTCGATACGGAGCGCACGGCGAAACGCATCGATGCTGTGGAAGCCGGCCCGGCTGGCTACCTCGGCGACCGTGAGCGCGCGGTCGCGGTCGGCTCGCAGCAGCTGCACCGCGAGGTCCAGCCGGAGCCGCCGCAGCTCGCCCGAGGGCGATGTCGCGTGCGCCTGGAAGGCGCGCTGCAGGTGCCGCATCGACACCGCCAGGTGCGCCGCGATCGACTCGGGCGTGACGGACGGGTCGGCGCGGGTCGCCGCCATCATCGATGAGGCCTGCGAGAACAGCGACATCGGTATTCGTGAGCGCACCCATTCCCGGGCCGCGCGCTCGGCGAACAGGCTGTCGATCATGTGCTCCGCCGCGCAGGCGAGAGAATGCTGCGTCGCCGCGTCGACGCCCGCGTCGGTGTCGAGGAGCGACTCGAGGTAGCGTCGCGTGGGTTCGACGAGATGCGTGTCCGGGAGGACCCTCGCCGGTTCCTCCCGGGCTGACACGTTCACGACGAGGAGGGTGATCTCCTCCTCCCACCACGCCATGTGCGGCACGCGCGTCGACAGGAAGATCGCTTCGCCCGTCTCGAGCCGCCGCGCAGGCTCGGTGATCGGAGCCCGACTCATCAACGCGCCGCCGTCCGAGGGGAACACGACGAGCGCTGATTCCTCTCGCAGCGGCGAAAGCGTGACCGCCCCCGGGCCCAGCTGCACGCGACGCAGTTCGATGTGAGCCACGCGCACACCCTGGGTCGAGATGACGTCGAGTCGTCGCGGACCTCGTGACCAGCTATCGGATGCACCGTCCCCAGCGATGAGATCACGCACGGCTGCCCCCTCCCGTTCTCCTCATTGTCACCACCCCCGCGGTGCACTCCCCGGCGACCGGGCGACGCGTGTCGCACGACGTCACGCAATTGTCGCTGAGCGCCACCCCGCAGCTGCTCCATCGAGCGCACTCGCCCCCGGGGCGGGGAGTCGCGTCTGACGCCTGGCGACCGATCTGTGACGGATGCCGCCGGATTCCGTCATTCTCGTCACCGCTCCATCGCGTAAGCGCAACGCTTCGGGCAGACCCGATGCACGTTTACCAGGAGAACACCATGTCGCTGACCGACGGCCCTGCCGACAACGCTCCCGAAATCACCCCCGCGCCCGACGCCGGCGTGAACCGCCGGACGCTCATGAAGGGTGTCGCGTGGGCTGCCCCCGTCATCGCCCTCAGCGTCGCCGCGCCGCTCGCATCCGCCTCCGTCCAGAACGCGGGACTCGTGTGGACCGACGACGAGACGGGTCTGCTGAGCCTGCGGGTGCTCGACGGCGCCAGCGCCGTCCAAGCCGGTGCGCTCATCACCGTGCCCACCCAGTTCACGATCACGAACGGAGCCGGAGCCATCGACGACACCGCGACGATCACGATCGTCGTCGGTCGTCCTTCAGGGCTCAATCTGCCCGTCGGCCGCGCCCGTGGGTTCGGCGTCGCCACGCTGGGGGACACCGATGTCGCAGCGCAGAACGCGGTCAGCTACAACACACTCCTCGGGGCGCGCGTGGGCTTCCCGGTGACCACCCTCGTCACGACCCGTGCCGTGTCCGTGCCCTCGAACGGGACGCTGAGCATCCCCGTCGAGTTCGGCCTGTCCGGATCCAACTCCGGAATCGCGGTGAGCGCGCTTGCAACCTTCCCGGTCACGCTGACGGTGGCCTTCGCGAGCGGCCCCACGTACCAGGCTCAGACGTCGATCAGCGTTCCGCTGGGCGCCGGCATCCTGTGACCACGAGCACGCGGGCACGCCGCGGACACGATGGACACACGTCGTGGTGGCGTCGAGAGTACGGCGGTCTTCCCGGCTGGGGGCTGGCCGTCATGCTCACCGCCATCGCGAGCACCCTCCTGTTCTCCCTCGCGATCATCCTCGACTTGTAACCCGCCCGACACCCGATCAGGCCCGAACCGGGCGTACCGTTGCCGCCATGAAGCGATCACGGCGTTCCGATTACGGCAGCCAGTCCTGGTGGACCCGCGACTACGGCGGGCTTCCGGGCTGGGCCATCGTCGTCGTCGTGGTCGTCATCGTGGCTCTGGGAGTGTTCGTCACGACGCTTCTCCTGACGCCGCGGTGACGGCCGTGACCGCATGAGAGGGCGCGATGTCGCCCCAGCACTGCCTGGCGAGGCGATCGTGTCGCTCAGACGCTGATCGGCTCTCGGATCTGTCGCTGGGACGCTGATCGGAAGGCGCGGGCTGTCGGGATAATGAGCCCCACCACCGACCCGAGAGACACATGCCCCCACATCAGACAGCGCTGAACCTCGCTCTTCGCAGCGGCGTCGACCTCGGTCATGCATGGGTGCAGGAGCTCGCCGACGGCCTCGGTGTCCGCGTGCTCTTCCTCAAGGGGCCGACGCTGTCGCGACAGGGACTGCGCGCCGAACGCACGTCCTCCGACGTCGACGTCCTCGTCGATCCGGTCGCGTTCGACCGGCTGTGCGCCGAGATCGTCGCGCGCGGATGGCAGGAGCGCCCGGCACCGCTCATCGGACGGCTCACGAGCGTCCATTCGAGCACGTTCCTTCACCCCTACTGGCCGTGCGACCTCGACGTGCACCGTCACTACCCGGGCATGCTCGTCGACCCCGGTACCGCATTCGACGCCCTCTGGGCCGAGCACGAGACCAGCGTGTTTGCTCAGCGCTCCTGCACCGTGCCTTCGCGCCTGTCCAACATCGTCATTCTCGCGCTCCACTCCCTGCGCGGTACTCGACGGCAGGCGCGTCACGTCACCGAGCTCGAAGCTCTCGTGAAGGTCGTCCTGACACCCGCAGAACGGGCGCACCTGCCCGGCCTCGCATCGAGGACAGGAACGGCCGCGACACTGGCCGAGGTGTTCCGACGCATGGGCGTGGTCGTGCCCGTCGATCCCCGCGAGCGCGATTCGGCTGCGGCGCGGCGGTGGCGCGAGCGGGTCGCCTCGGGGTCGTTCGGGTCGTACTTCTGGTTCGCGGCTCTGCGTGACGCTCGGGGCCTGGACCGAGCCGTCATCGCGTCCCGCGCGATCTGGCCGAGCCGCTCCGATCTCCTCCTGAGCCGGCCCGAGACCGTCGACACGACAGTCGGGCGCACCGCAGCACGCCTGCGGCGCTGGGGCCGCGGAGTCCGCTCCGTGCCGCGAGCACTGGGGGCCATGACGCTGAACACTCGAAACACGAGCATCGAGCCGGGGGGACCACGGTGGAACTGAGAGATTATCTGCGGATCCTGCGGGCGCACTGGATCGCGCTGTCGTTGTGCCTGATCCTCGGCGTCGTCGTCGCGTTCGCCTGGACGCTGATCCAGCCCAAGGTCTACACCGCCGATGCGAGCGGCTATGTGACGCCGGTCAAAGCCGAGGGGCAGAACGACAGCAGCTCGGAGTACGTCAGCGACAACCTCGCGAAGTCGAAGGTCAAGTCCTACGTCGACGTCGGCACCTGGCGCGCCGTCGGCGAGCATGCTCGTGAAGAGCTCGGCCTGGATGTGAGCCCGGAGAGCCTCGTTCGCCGCGTCTCGGTCTCGAACCCGCTCGACACCGTCGTCATCAAGGTAGACGCAACGGGGCCGACCCCGGAGGCGGCGCGCGACCTCGCGGGGGCTTGGATCCGCGGCATGCAGATCGAGATCGAGAACATCGAGTCCGGCGGCACGGGTGTGAACCCGGGCATCACGCTCGTCACCGCCGACTCGGCGCGTCTTCCCACCACCCCCAGCTCCCCGAACGTCCGCCTCGCGCTGGCCATCGGTGGCCTCGTGGGCCTCGTCGTGGGCATCGGTTACGCTCTGCTGCGATTCACTCTGGATCGCCGCATCCGCTCCGCCGAGGGCGTCGAGCGGGAGACGCGGCTCAACGTCGTCGGTGCGATCCCGGACGAGAAGTCCTTCACCGCCGAGAACCGGCTGATCCCGTTCGACGGCGCGAACACATCGTCGAGCAGGAACGTCCACCTGTACGCGGTCTCCGAGGCGGTGCGCGAGCTGCGTACCAACATCCAGTTCATGGACGTCGACAACCCGCCCCGCATCCTGGTCGTCACCAGTCCCCTCCCCGGCGAGGGCAAGTCGACGACGGCCGCGAACCTCGCCATCACGCTCTCGGCGAGCGGGCAGCAGGTCGTCCTGATCGACGGCGACCTGCGCCGGCCGATGGTCGCGACGATCTTCCACCTCATCGGTGACGCCGGCCTGACCGACATCCTGGCGGGCCGTGCCACGTTCGACGACGTCGCGCAGCCGGTCGGCCGGTCGGGCTCGCTGCGGGTCGTGGCTGCCGGCAAGATCCCGCCGAATCCCAGCGAGATCCTGGGATCCCAGCGCATGCGCGACCTCATGGAGACCCTCAGTCGCGACGCCGTGGTCATCGTCGACGCACCGCCGCTGATCCCGGTGACGGATGCCGCGGTCCTCACCAACCGCACCGACGGGGCGATCATCGTCACCACCGTGGGCCGCACCACCTTCGACGCGTTGAAGAAGGCGCAGCAGAATCTCGAGCGCGCCGGCGGCCGTGCTCTCGGTGTCGTCCTGAACCGTGTGCCGCGCAAGGGCAGCGGCGCGGCGTACTACGGCTACCAGTACACCGGCGCCTACTACCGCACCGAGGATGCCGACACCGTGCCGGATCTGGCTCCGACGCCGGCGACCGCAGCGGTTTCACGTGTCGTCACGGTCGGCGGGCAGGTCCTGCCCGATGGGCGGCGAGCACGCCGCGCCCGGCGCTGAACCGTGACGGCCTCGCCCGACGCCGCCCCGGCACGCCGACGTTGGCGACGTGCAGCGAGCCATCCACTCGCACACCTCGCGGCGGCTGTGCTGGTGATCGCGCTCGTGCAGTCGTTCGCCGTCAAGGTGTACCAGGTGCCTTCCGCCTCGATGGAGCAGACCCTCATGCCGGGCGATCGCATCCTCGTCGACCGTCTCGGCATCGCCGGCCCTCCGAGCCGCGGCGACGTCGTCGTGTTCGAGCGCCCCGAGTCATGGCGCGACGCACCACGGGCAGAGAAGAGCCCGTGGCGCGCGGCCGCCGGGTGGTTCGGCGACGTCTTCGGCTTCGGCCCGAGCAACGGCGACGCACTGGTCAAGCGAATCGTCGCCGGCCCCGGTGAGACGGTCGCGTGCTGCGACGCCGTCGGCCGACTGACGATCGACGACGAGCCGCTCGACGAGCCCTACGTCACGCACGATCTTCCGTTCGAGTCCGGTGTGCTCGATTGCGACACCGCCCCCCGTTCGTCGCGCTGCTTCCCTCCCATCCACCTTGGTTCCGACGAGTACATTCTTCTGGGCGACAGCCGCGCGAACTCTGCCGACTCGCTCGCGGCGTGCCGAGGCGGTGCCAGCGCCGACACCGCCTCGTGCGCACGACCGGTGGATAGAGAACAGATCATCGGCGAAGCATTCTTCCGCTTCTGGCCGGTGACCCGATGGGGGATGCCGTAGGCGTCGGCCTCACGCGGGCGCCGCGGGCGCCGCGAGCGCGGGCAGAGCATGCAGTCCGCGACGGTCGGTGCGCGGGGCCCGGCGCTGCGCACGCACTCGGGTCGGCGAGGGCTCCCCTTGCAGCCGGAACGCTCGGCGAAGATCGTCGGCGCTCGTGAAGCCGGCGAATCGCGACACCTCCTCGACGGACAGCACGTCGTAGCGTTGTTCCGTCAGCAGCTGCACGGCGAGCTCGACGCGAAGGCGACGGATCTCCGTAGCGGGCGAGGTGCCCTGCTCGGAGAACGCCCGCTGCAGATGCCGGGGGGACACCGCGAGCTCGGCCGCGAGCGAGGGCACCGTCAGCTCGGAGTCGGCGCGCCGCGAGGCGATGAGGGCGAGGGCGCGGCGGTAGAGCGAGGGCTGCACCTTGACCGGCCCCGCTCCCACGCTCGCTCGCTCGAGGAACAGGCTGCCGACCATCTCCTCGCTCAACCGCGACAGGGCGTAGGTCGCCACACGTCCGGGCCGGGCCGCCCCGGACAGCAGGGAACGGAAGTAGGCGGTCGCGGGGGTGACCAGGGCCGAGTCGCCCGCGAACAGCGGTCCGTCGCTCTCGTCGAGAGGAGCGCCGAAGGCGGCGACCACGGCCTCGGGTGCCGACACCACGATGACCTCAGCCTCATCCGACCAGGCGAGCAGATAGTCGGAGCGCGAGCGCAGGAAGAGACCCCGGCCAGCGTCGGCACGATGGCGTCGGCGCGAATCGAGCGTCGGTGCGACACTCACGCTCCCGGCCGCGACGAGCATGCAATGCAGGACGGGGGACTCACTCGTCGGCACGACGCGCTCGGCGCCGCGTGCGAGCTCGTATCGCTTCAGCACGACCGACTCGAGGGCGAGAGTGTCGGCTGGGCGGCCCGCGAAGGGTTCGCCCGGCCGACGCGACGAGGGGGGCGGCGTTCCCGGCGCACTCGGGTAGCGCTCGTAGCTCACGCTGCACCTCCCCCCTCGATCGCCTCACAGCGTAGGAGCGACCGATCGGCCCTCCCGCACTGGATCCGCGGGCGCGGACTACGCATTCGGGGCACAGCCCGCACCCGCGGACGCTACGGTCATGACTACTTAGAGAATCCCCGCACCCACCGGGACGGTGACGCTCGAGGTGGCTGTGCGGGTCAGGCCGTTGCCGAAATCGACGACGATCGTGACCGGGAAAGTCGCGAGAGCCGAGATGGAGACACCGGTCGAGTTGCCCGCGAGACCGAGCACGAACGGCACTGTCTGCGTTCCGTTGGAGGGAATGTTCACGGGGAGAGTCGTCGTGAAGGTCGTCAGCGGGAAGCCGTACTGGCCGACGATCGCGGCGCTCTGGTACACCGCCGTCCGCTGCCCGGCTGTCGACGGCACGCCGTTGAGGCTGTAGACGCCGAACCCGCGCGCGCGTCCGACGGGCAGGTTGATACCGGAGGGACGTCCGACGGTGACCGTCACCGTCGCGGTCTGGTTGATCGCACCCGCGCCGTTGGTGATGGTGAACTCCGTCGGCACCGTCGTCAGCGCGGTCGCGGTCAGCGTGCCCCCGCCGTCCAACAGGTTCAGCGAGAGCAGGCCCGTCTGGGTGTTCGTCACCGCCAGGCCGGAGTTGTTGACGGATGCCGCAGCCAGGGGTGCTGCGACCGCAACGGCCATCACCGGGACGGCCCACGCGGCGCCCTTGATGATCGTGCGACGGTCGATGCCGTCGGACTCGCGGCGGGCGGGGGTGACGTCGGTCACGGGATCTCCTCAGGTCGGAATGAGAGGTTTTCCCGTACTTTTTCGCCGCCCACGAACGTCGTCGATGGCTGCGCCGGCATCCGTCGCTCAGGTCACGATCGGTGTCGCGAAGTGTCGGAGTCGGACGCCGCGCGGGTGTGCCGGAGCCCCGTCAGGGCAGATACGGCTCGGCGAGCCCGCGCTCGGCGAGCGACCGCAGGAACGCGCGTACGTCGCGATCGATCTCGGTGCCGTCGACGTCGCCGCGTTCCGCGATCACCCGCACCAGCGACTCCGCCGTCGCACCGCGCGCGGTCGTCAGTGCCGACCAGATGATCGCTGCCGTGTCGCGCAATGCGACCGGCTCGGGAGATCCACCGCGCGCGAGCGACAGCGCGACGAATCCGTCGTCGCTCGACGTCCAGGCGGCATCCGCCCGGGTCCGCCAGGACGGCTCGCGCACCACGACGTCCGCGGCACCGAGCGCGTCCAGCGCGGCGCCCACGACAGCCTCGGCGTCGCCTCTCGGCGGCGCCCCGTGGGCCGCGACCACCGCCTCGGCGAGTGCTCGGGCCGAACGTCCGTCGGCCGCCCGCCAGAGGGCCGGGCCGATGCCGTCGATGATGTGGAGCGTCGCTCCGCCCGCGGGCTCCGGCTGCAACAGGGCGAGCCGCTCACCCGCACCGTCCGTCGGCGAGCCGAGCGCGATCGCGTCGAGATGGGCACCGCGCCACCAGGTCGTCCCTGTTGCCGGGTCCAGGTCGGTCTCGACCTCCGCCGTGAGCGGCTTCGCGTCCGCGACGGGCAGCGTCGCCACGACGTCGCCCCGCCGGAACAGAGGCGCCAGGGCCGCGGCGAGGGTCTCGGCCTCACTGTAGGTCACGCGATGCACCCCGCCGATGGCGGCGACGTGCGCAGCGATCCGATGAAGCGGCGCAGGCAGGTCCGCGAGATAGCTGGTCTGCTCGACGAGCTCGGGAAGCACGTCGCCCAGCGCACACGATTCCAGCACCGGAACCTCGGGCCCGCCCGGTACCCGGTGGAGCAGGACGATCGCGCTCAAGCGCAACGGTCGTGCCGCCAGGGGGCGCAGCCCGAGCTCGGATGCCGAACGCTGGGCCTTTTCCCCTGCCGGATCCTCGATGATCGACAGCGGCTTGCGGTAGGGCAGCACCGTCCCGTCGTCCGTGATCCCGACCGTTTCGTCGGTCACGTAGCCGTAGTGGGCGGCGAGCGCGCGCGTCGCGGTCGTCTTGCCCCGCCCCGACGGCCCGACGACCGCCACGACGTTTCCCTCGTCGTCGGCCAGACCACCGGCGTGCAGCATCCATAGCTCACCACGCCTCGCCTCGATCGCGGCCAGCGTCACGGCCTGCGACAGCGCGGCGAGCTCGCGCCGCAGCTCGCCGCGCGTCAGCGCAACGCTGCGGTGAGCCGCCGGCAGGGGATCGTCCGGAGTCGCCTCGGCGTCGCGCCATGCCCGGACGATCGCCTCGATGTCGCCGTCCGCGCGGTCATCGGCGTCGATCCGCACCGCGCATCCGAGCGCGGAGACGAGAGGAAGCGGCGACACCCTCGTAGCCTATGGTCGATCACACCGTCACCGCATCGGATTCCGGACGCGCGCGATGCGCGGACACGACGGACACCCCGACAAGAAGAAGAGCAGTCGCCAGGAATGCGAACGCGATCACGGCGGTGATGTTGCCGTTCAGCGTGACCGCGGACCAGGTCGCGAGATCGACGGGGGCGAGCTCGAACGGTGTGTGGTCCAGCACGACATCGACGACCGGCCCGGCTGACACGGCCAATGCCGCGCCGATGACGCAGGCGCTCGCTCCTCGGAGCAGTCCGCGCAACGGCAGATACCGGAGCACCCCGACGACGAGCAAGGCGATGGCCGCGCCGAATCCCACCAGCGGAAGCACGATGCCGCCGAACGCATCGGCGTCGCCGGCCGCCCACAGGACCACCGCGAGGAACGCCGTCACTGCCGCAGCATCCGCGAGCACCGCGATCACGGCGGCGTGTCGACGCAACCCCGGCGACCCGAACGATCGCAGCGCGAGCGGGCCCCAGATCACGACGACCGCGAACAGGATCGCAGCGCCGGTGACGCCGAGGAACCCCGCCGAGGTCAGCGCCTCGATCGAGGCGAGCAGCAGGCCGAGCGAGCCGAGCGCCGCCGCGAGAGTCGTCCAGCCGCGCCGCCCGGTCACGAGCAGGGGCAGCGTGGTGAGCGAGAAGGCCAGGGCGACCGCCGGCGCGACGATCCAGAACCACGACAGCGTGTGCTCGACCGCGAGGTTCGTCACGAAGGTCGCGACCAGCGCGACGGCGTACGCACCGATCGTCGTCCAGAGCACGGCTGCCCGCCACCGGCGATGCACGCGGGCCTGGTGCGCGTCGAGACGTCCGCGGTCGTCTGCGCTCGCGCTGACGAGCTCGCCCTCGGTCACTCCCAGCGCTCGTGCCAGCGGGCCGAGCGTCGCGAGGTCGGGGTACGACAGCCCGCGCTCCCACTTCGACACCGCCGACTCGGTCACGAAGACGCGCGCGGCGAGCTCCTTCTGCGTGAGCCCGGCCGCCCGCCGGGCGCCGGCGAGGAAGCGCCCCACGTCGCCTTTGTGTGTTCCGACCTCGGGCGATCCGGCTTCATGCGTTTCATTCACGTCGCTCAGTGCACCATCACCGGGCTCGACGCACCAAGCCGACACGGCCCCGACACGGCCCGGGCGCGGCTCGACCATCTGGACAGCCCGGAATCACGCGGATCGCGCGCCTCAGGGCAGGCGCACCGAGTCGGTCTTCGGGTGCTCGCGCGGCATCCGGTCTCGGTCGTACGTGATGGCGGAGTAGCCGTGCGGGATCGGCTGCCCCTCCTCGTCGACGCTCACGAACACGAGCCGCTCGATCGAGAGGATCCGCTTGCGCGTGATCATGTTGCGCACGACGGCCCGCATCGTCAGCGAGGTGCGCCCGAAGTGCGTCGCCGTCAGTCCCATCTCGATGAGGTCGCCCTGCAGCGCCGACGACTCGAAGTTGATCTCCGAGATCAGCTTGGTCACCACTCGATAGTTGCCGAGCTGGATGATCGCGTAGATCGCCGCTTCTTCGTCGATCCAGCGGAGAAGGCTTCCACCGAAGAGCGTGCCGTTGGCGTTGAGGTCTTCCGGTCGCACCCACTTGCGCGTGTGGAAGTTGATGCCGCCCTCTGACCAGGGCCATTCGGAACTCGTCTGATCGCTCACGTTCATCCAGCCTAGCTCGCCATGATCGCACGGTCCGGGCGTCGCGTCGACCGGTTCCCCGCGCGCGACGGGCGGCGGATGATATGGGCATGGACAAGCCTGCGAAAGACTTCGACGCTCACGAGGTGGCGGAGGAGGTCGCCGAGCGCGTCAAGAAGCGGATGCCGGATGTCGACGACGATCTCATCCGCCGCGAGGCGGCCGCATCGGTCGAGAGCCACGCCGACGCACGCGTGACGGACTTCATCGGCATCATCGCAGAGCGCGAGACCCGCGAGCGCCTCGCCGACATCGCCGACGAGTCCTCAGGCGCCGCCTCCGACTGACCAGGCCGCCTCGATGCGGGCGATGCGCCGCTCCAGAGAGGCGAGCGCCCCCGCGACATCCACCGAGGGGCTGATCGTGTGCACCGCGATCAGCCGTCCGTCGATGCTGGCGGTGAGACTGCCCGGCATGAGATTCGCCACGAGCGCCAGCGCGGCGCGGCCCGCCGACGTCTCGAGCATCGTCGTATGCGCGACCCACTCCGGATCGATGTCGGGCCCTGGCAACCAGATCGCCCGCCGCGCGACATCGATCCCGCCGATGATCGAGCGACCGATCACCCATGCGGCCAGCTCGACAACCCCGAGCGCTCCTCGCGCCGAGCGGACCAGCCCGGCCCGGCGCCTCGGTATTCCCGTCAGGGCATACGTGGTCGCAGTGACCGCAGGGACGGCGACCACGCCGTAACCGAGCGCCGCCAGCGACGCCTCGGTCGCCGCGATCCAGACGGCAGCGATCACGACGATCCGGCACAGCACGGAGACGATCACCGTTCCCACCCGCCCGGCCGTCATGGCACCATCACCGCCGCCAGAACCGCGACGAGCACGGCACCGCCCAAGGCGAGGGCGATCACCGCACCCGAACCGGACCAACTGCCGATCGCCCGCTGCGCGCGGTCGAGACCCGGTCCCGCGCTCGGACCGGCGGCGATCCGGGCGACGACGGCACCCCGCACCTGTCCCAGGCCGTTCGACGCGACGGTGAGACCGCGCAGAACGATCCGCGCCGCGCGCTCCTCGACCACCACGATGTCACCGGGGGGCACGGTGGGTGAGCGCTCCGGTGCGCGCCGCGTGACCCCGAGGGCGATCGCGGCGCCGGCGAGTCCGAGCAGCAGCGGCCACGTCTGCGCCCAGATGGCCGACGGATCGAGCCAGCCTGGCACGCTCAGCGGCGGCGCCCATGCTGACGCGAGCGCCGCGACCGGCACCACCGCGAGCACCGACAGGGCGACCCACGCGATGCCGCGCATGCGCGCCGTGGGCTTCGGCGTGCGCTCGCGCCGCGCCAGCGTGACGGCGAACCGAGCCAGCAGCAGCGTCGACCCCACGCCGAACCACGGCAGCACATCGGCGACGCCGAGCGCGGGCAGCCACGGCACCGGCACCTCGCCGACGGCCTCCTTCGCGACGTACTTCGCGATGAACCCGCTCGTGAACGGTGCGCCCACGAGCGCGAGGGACGCGACGGCGAGCGCCGCCGTGACGCTCCAGCGCGGCAGCCGTTCGCTGTCCCACGCCTGCACTCCCAGGAACAGAGCCCCCTTCACGAGCCCGTGCGAGACGCTGTAGACCACAACGGCGGCGATGCAGGCCGGCGCGAGCGCGGGGGCGACGAGGGCCGCACCGATGACGGACGTGAGGAAGCCCATCTGGCTGATGCTGCTGTAGGCGAGGATGACCTTGGGATTGCGCTGCAGCACGCCCGCGGGCACCGCCAGCAGCCCGCCCACGAGGCCGAGCACGAGGAACACCGCGCCCCACGTCGGCTCGCCGGTTCCCTCACCGAGCGGCAGGAAGCGCAGCCACCCGACGATGCCGGCCTTCAGCATCGCTCCCGACAGCACCGCGCTCGCGGGACTCGGGGCTGCCGGATGCGCGAGCGGCAGCCAGACGTGCAGCGGGACGGTGCCCGCCTTCACTCCGAAGCCGATCAGCAGCAGCAGGATGATCGTCCCCTGCGCGGGCGAGGCGGAGACGGCCGCCGGAGCCTCCCCGACCGTCGTGACGCCATCCGCGGCCAGCAGCAGCAGCGCCGCGAGCACGGCGCACTCCCCGAACACCGTCAGCACCAGATAGATGGCGCCGGCACGCCGCGCGCTCGGCGTCCGGTCGTGCACGACGATCGCGTACCCGAGGAAGCTCATCGCGGCGAAGGCGAGGTAGAACGTCACGAGATCGTCAGCGAGGAACACCGCGATGTTGCCGGTGAAGCACAGCAGCAGGAAGGCCGTCAGCACATGCGGACGCTCGGCTTTCGACCGGACCACGAACGACAGGGCCATGCAGTAAAGAACGACCGCCATCAGCACCAGGGGCCGTGCGACGGCGTCGAGCCGGATGGAGGTGCCGAGCAGCATCCACGGGATCTCATGGCGGTCGCCGGCGTCGAAGACCGCCGCCATACCGGCGGGCAGCACGGCGAGCCAGGAGAAGCGGGTGATCGCCTCCCGCGCCCGGCGCGCCCGCGTACCGCCGACACCGCTCAGCACGGCGATGAGCACCGCGACGAGCAGCGGCGACGACAGTGCGGGGAGGAAGATCACAGCCACGCTCCGTCCGCGATGAACCGTGCCAGCGACCATGGCGAGAACTCCCAGCCCGCGGCGACGCCGAGTCCGACGACGGCCGCGGCTGTGATGAGGGTGGGAACGAGCAGCGCGGCGGGCGCTTCGAGGCGCCGCGCGTGGTCGCCCGGCTGGGTCAGCCGGGGCGCCCGCTCCGCCGACGCGGCCGTGGCCGCAGGCTCCGTCCACATCGCGATGATCACCGGCAGGAAGTACCCGGCGTTGAGGATCGTGCTCGTCAGCAGCACCGCGATGACCCAGGGCTCGCCGGCATCGAGGGCGCCCACCCCCAGCGCCCACTTCGAGATGAACCCGGCGAAGGGGGGCAGCCCGATCATCCCGAGCGCCGCGATCGTGAAGGCCGTCGCCGTCAGCGGCATCCGCCGTCCGACTCCGGAGAGCTCGCTGATCCTGTGGATCTTCAGCTCCTCGGCGAACAGCCCGGCGCAGAAGAAGAGGGTGATCTTCATGAACCCCTGATTGACCATGTGCACGATCGCGCCGGCGGTGGCCATCGGGGCCAGCAGCGCGGCCCCGAGCGCGATGTAGGCCACCTGAGACACGGTCGAGTAGGCGAGGCGCTTCTTCAGGTCGTCCTGGGTGAGCGCACGGAGCGAGCCGTAGACGATCGTGATCGAGGCGACGACCGCGAGCACCGCGAGCAGGCCGAGATCGGCGAACAGCTGGAAGCCGAACGTGTCCTCGACGACCCGGATGATGCCGAAGGCGCCGGCCTTGACCACCGCCACCGCATGCAGGAGGGCGCTGACGGGCGCCGGGGCGACCATCGCGACCGGCAACCAGCCGTGCAGAGGGAACAGCGCGGCCTTGACCCCGACCCCCGTGAGCAGCAGTGCGCCGATCGCGGTCGCGGCCGCGGGGTCGCGCGCGGCGAGCGCCGCGACGGCGGGGACGCCCCCGGACACGAACTCGACCGGACCCACCTCGAGGGTCAGCCACGCGACGCCGAGCAGCAGCACGACCCCGCCCACGAGCGTGTAGCCGAGGTAGGTGCGCGCTCCGCGCATCGCCTCGGGCGTGCCGCGGTGGGCGACGAGCGGATAGGTCACGAGGGTCAGCAGCTCGAAGAAGATCAGGAAGGTGAAGAGGTTCTGCGCGAGGGCGATGCCGGTCGTCGCCGTCACGCACAGGCTGAAGAACCCGAAGAACCGGCTGCGATTCGGGGCGCCTTCGAGGTAGCCGATCGCGTAGACGGTCGTGACGAGCCAGAGTCCCGACGAGAGCGCGACGAAGAACAGTGAGAACGTGTCGGTGACGAAGACGATCTCCAGCCCGGGGATCCACTCGAACGAGGAACGGAGCTTCTCCCCCGACACGACGATGGGGATGAGCACGACCACGATCGCCGCCTTCGCGATCGCGCCGGCGAGGTTGAGCGCCGTGCGCAGCCGCCGCTGCTCCTCTCTCAGGCCGAAGATGACGAGCGCCGGCACCAGCGAGGTCAGCAGCAGCACGACCGGGATGAGGCTGGGCGAGACGACGGAACCCGGGATCATGGCGCCGTCCCCTCGATGATGGCCACGAGAGGCCCCGGGAAGACGCCGATGACGACGGATGCCGCGGCCAGGACGAACGGCACGATCGAGAGCGTGCGCCTCGGCACGCCGTTCGGGGGCGGCGGGTCATCGCCCGGCGGGGCGAACATCGCTCGGAGCATCTTCGCGACGTACGCGAAGGTCAGCAGTCCGCCCGCGAGCAGCACCGTGACCCACCACCAGGCGCCGACCGCGAGCGAGGACTCCAGCAGCTGCCACTTGCCCACGAACCCGAGGGTGGGCGGCAGGCCCGCCAGGCCGACCCCCGCGATCCCGATCGTGGCGGCCGCGAGCGGCATCCGGGCGAGCGCGCCCCTCAGCCCGCCGAGGCGGTCGCTGCCGTACGCGACCACGAGCGTGCCGGCCGCGAGGAACATCGCCGCCTTCGCGAGCCCGTGCGCGACCGCGAGCACGACTCCGCCGCTCCAGCCGGCCGCGCCCGCGTCGTCTCCGTGCGCGCCGCCATCGAGCATGAGCGGCAGCATCAGCACGAGGTACCCGACCTGCGCGACCGTCGAATAGGCGATGACGGTCTTCAGCCGATCGCGACGCAGCGCCATGAACCCGCCCCAGAGGATGCCGGCGGCTCCGGCCGCGGCCGCGGTGTTCGCCAGCACGGGCCCGAGGGCGGTCTCCGGACCGACCGCGGCGAACATGCGCCACAGCACGAACAGCGACGCCTTGATCACGAGCGCCGACAGCAGCGCGCTCACCGCGGCGGGGGCAGCCGGATGCGCGACCGGAAGCCACGAATGCAGCGGGAACAGCGCCATCTTCGCCCCCATGCCGACAAGCGCCAGGGCGAGCACGGCCGCCGTGACGGGACCGTCGTCGAGGCGACCCGCCGCCAGAGCGAGGTCGAGCGTCCCCGCCTGCCCGTAGACGAGCGCGACCGCCAGGAGGTAGAACAGCGAACCGGTCACCGCCACGAACAGATATCGCAGTGCCGCCGCACGCGCCCGCGCCCCTCCCAGGGCGACGAGCGCGACCGCGGCCAGGGTCAGCAGCTCGAGCAGGACGTAGATCGTGAACAGGTCCGCGGCCACGAACACACCCGAGATCGCGGCCATCGCGAAGAGCGCCAGCGGCCAGAAGCTGTCGGCGCCGATGAGACGTGGCTCTGCCGAGCCCATGACGAAGGCGGCGAGGAACACGACATGGGCGAGGGCGAGCATCGCGACCGACGCTCCATCCGCCTGCAGCGCGATGCCCAGTGGGGGGATCCATCCCGCGAGCTCGGTACGCACAACGCCGGTGTCCACGACAGCCGGCCACAGCGCCATCACGACGGAACCGCTCGCGACGACGGCCACGACTCCGACGGCAGCGCGGAACCGAGCGGGAACGAGCGCGGCGACCACAGCGGCGGCCACCGGCACGAACAGCAGCAGCGGGATCATCCGTCTCCCTGCTCGTTCTCGTCGGTGGTGTCCTCGACC
Source organism: Microbacterium sp. AISO3 (assembly GCF_002204305.1). NCBI lineage: Bacteria > Bacillati > Actinomycetota > Actinomycetes > Micrococcales > Microbacteriaceae > Microbacterium > Microbacterium sp. AISO3. The sequence continues at coordinate 76,861 of NZ_NHRF01000232.1, forward strand.
CGGCGAGCGAGCGCGAGAGCGAGGCCTGTGATCGCGGCCATGACGACGATCCCCGTCAGGACGAGCGCCTGCGGCACGGGATCGGGCGCGCCGCCGTCAGCGCCCGCTGCGCCGCGGTCGGCGAGAGCCAGCAGCACGAGCATCACTCCGCCCGAGGCGACGTTCAGCGCGACGATGCGGCGGATGAGGTCGCGCACCACGAGGTGCGCCGTGGTGCCGATGACGAACACCACGACGCCCGCGCCGAGGAAGAGCAACGTCGCGTTCATGCGCGCTCCTCATCCATCGCGCCGGCGGGACTCGCGCTGTCATCGACCGCGCCGGCGGGACTCGCGCTGTCATCGACCGCGCCGGCGGCGAAGAAGATCTCGCTGAGCGCGACGCCGATCCCGGCGGCGAGCACCGCTTCGATCGCGAGGATCGCCCCACCCGCCCACGCGGTGTCGAGCCCGAGCCATGCGCCCGTCACGACGAGGCCGATGACGGCGAGGGCGACGAATGCGAGCAGGCTCGTGCCCACGATCGCCGTCGCGACGGGGCGGGAGACGGCGGCGGCTCGGATGCCGCACAGCCGCGCGATCACGAGAGCCGCGGCGATGAGCGCGCCCGACTGGAACGCCCCGCCGGGCTGAACGCTGCCGGCCACCAGCACCCAGATCGCGAGCACGAGGACGACCGGCACGATCACGACGGCAAGAGCCCGCCGCACCGGATCAGCCGGCCTCACGGCCCGCAGCCGCTCGCCGCCGACCGCGCCCGCGGCCACCGCGGCGACGACGAGCACGGCGATCTCGAGAAGCGTGTCGAGGCTGCGATAACTCAGCAGCACCGCCGTGACGGGGTGCGAGACGCCCGCCGCGTCCGTCGCCGCGACCGCCTCCCGGCCCAGGTCGGCGGGTTCAACGCTCACGCTGCGTACGGCCAGCAGCAGACCGACCAGACCAGCCGCACCCCCTGCGACGGCGACCCCGATCGTCACCGCCCGACCCCGCTCTTCGGTGCTCGGTCGCGGCGGTGCCCGGCGTTCGAGCGCGTCGACCAGCAACGCCCCGGCGATACCGCCGCCCAGCGCCGCCTCCGCGAGCGCGACATCGGGCGCATCGATGCGACCCCACAGCACCGCCAGCAGGATGCCGAACACGAGGAAGGCTGTCGTCGCGGCGGCACGGCCCCGCACGAGCACCGCCACCGAGGCGACGACGACGACCGCCCCGACAGCGAGCAGATCCAGGAGGTCGACGTTCATGAGCCGCCGTCCGCGTCGCTGCGCCGCTTCCGGCGCTCACTGCCGGCCAGCAGGTGGGAGTTGCCTGCGGTGCCGAGGAGCGCGAGCATCCAGATCAGCAGCAGCTTCGCCGCGACCCCGACGATGCCGAGCCCGTCGCCGCCGCGGGCGATCGCATCGACGATGAGGGCGATGACGATGAACCCGAGGCCGAGGTTGTCGGCCTTGGCGACAGCGTGGAGGCGGGTCGGAAGATCCGGAAAACGAAGCAGCCCCAGCGTGCCGACGACGACGAACAGGCATCCGACCGACAGCAGGCCGATCACAAGGACGTCCAGCACCCCGACGTTCGCTGCGGTCACCGCTCTGCCCGCCGGGTGTAGACGACCACGACGACCGTTGCGAGGGCGACCACCGTGACGGCGACATCACGAAGAGCCGCGACGCCCAGCGCCGAGGCGAGGACGACGAAGAGCGCGGCGCCGCTCGTGCCCAGAAGCACGAAGGCCGTCAACCGGTCCTCGGGGCTCGGCCCGCGCACCGCACGCCAGAGTCCCACGACGATGCAGACGAGCAGAACGGCGGCGACCGCATGCAGCGCGATGTCCACTGCGGTCATGGCGTCTCCCCTCCGACGTCGTCACCACTGACGATATCCGGAATGCGAAGCCGCCCCGGTGCGGGGCTACCGGCGGTCGTCGGTGGTCTGTCCGTAAACGTTCTGATACCGGTCGTACAACGCATCGATCGCGTCCTGCGGGATCGGGAGCAGCTCCCCCGCCTGCCGGGCGATGTGAACCGTGCGAGCCACGTCCTCCACCATCACCGCAGCCTTGACCGCATCCTTCGCACTCGACCCGATCGTGAACGGCCCATGGTTCTGCATCAGCACCGCCCGAGAACGATGCCCCCGAAGCGTCTGCACGATCCCCCGACCGATCGAGTCATCACCGATGATCGCGAACGGCCCCACCGGAATCGGCCCCCCGAACTCATCGGCCATCGCCGTGATCACACACGGGATCTCCTCACCCCGCGCCGCCCACGCCACCGCATACGTCGAATGCGTGTGCACCACACCACCCACCTCGGGCATGTTCCGATACACATACGCATGAGCGGCCGT
>NZ_NHRF01000084.1:0-432 GCF_002204305.1 Microbacterium sp. AISO3
CCTATGACATGGGGCTGGAGACGCTGAAGGCCGAAAGCTTCATCGTCACAGACCGGCAGGTCATCCACACCCATCCGGGCACCGGCGCGGAAACCCGGCTCCTGACGCTCACCGAGCGCAAACGCAATCAGCCGGTTACGCTCAATGCCACCCTGGCGGAACTGGATGATCCCCGCGCCAGATTGCTCATCAACGAGCGATCCGGTCGCGCTGCCGTTCAGGTCCCGACCACCAGCGTCATGCTGGATGATGGTGAGATCGAAAGGCGCGTGCGGCTGATCCGGCCGATGGAAGCGATGAACATTCCGGTGCGGGCGATGGGCGAGACCCATTGGATCGAGGCTGACCGTGCCGCCTTCACCACAGCCTGGAAGGCGGAACTGGCCCAGGTGCCGGAGTTCACCGACAGCATCCTGCATATGGTGACAGGGC
>NZ_NHRF01000085.1:0-430 GCF_002204305.1 Microbacterium sp. AISO3
GCGCTACGACGAACAGGCCCGCTCGGCCCTGCAGGTCGCCGGCTGGCTGCGCAGCCGGCCGGAGGTGGCCGAGGTTCTCTACCCCGCCCTGCCCGGCGCGCCCGGCCACGTTCTCTGGCGTCGCGACTACAGCGGCGCCGCGTCCCTGTTCGGCGTGGTCATGAAGGGCGGCCACGAGGCCGCCGCCCACGCCCTGATGTCGGCGCTGGAGCTATTCGGCCTCGGCTATTCGTGGGGCGGCTTCGAGAGCCTGATCACCCACGAAACCGGACAGCTGGCCTTCCGCGAGCGGCCGCCGCGGCTGGCCGGCGAACTGCTCCGCCTCCACGTCGGTCTCGAGGACCCCGCCGACCTGATCGCCGACCTGGAATCCGGCCTCGCCGCCTGGAACGCGGCCCTCAGTCCAGCGTGATCCAGACCGGCGCGTGAT
>NZ_NHRF01000086.1:0-430 GCF_002204305.1 Microbacterium sp. AISO3
AGTTGAGGCCTTGCAGGATTTCGGTGCCGCCGGAATCTCCTGTGCCACCTCCGAGCTGGCCAGTGCTGGCGACGGTGGCATGCACGTCGAGCTCGACCGCGTTCCGCTGCGCGACCCGAACCTCGCCCCTGAAGAGATCCTCATGAGCGAGTCCCAGGAGCGGATGGCCGCGGTGGTGCGCCCCGATCAGCTTGACCGCTTCATGGAGATCTGCGCCCATTGGGGTGTCGCTGCCACTGTCATTGGCGAGGTCACCGACACCGGTCGACTTCACATTGATTGGCAGGGCGAGCGGATTGTCGACGTCGATCCGCGGACGGTTGCTCACGACGGACCGGTTCTCGACATGCCGGCCGCCCGTCCGTGGTGGATTGATGAGCTCAACGAGAACGACGCCAACGCGTTGCCGCGCGATAACTCTGGTGAGGGT
>NZ_NHRF01000087.1:0-429 GCF_002204305.1 Microbacterium sp. AISO3
ACCCGATGGAGGGCATCCACGTGCTGGTCAACCGCTCGTCCCGGACCACCGACGAGCGCGACGAGGAGCCGCCCATGCGCGACGACCAGGGCCTGACCCTCACCCAGGCGTTGCAGGCCTACACGAGCGGGGCGGCCCACGCGAACCACCAGGAGGACTCCGGCAACCTGCGGGTCGGCGCGTGCGCCGACGTGCTCGTCCTCGACCGGGACCCCTTCGAGCTGCACGAGGACGAGATCGGCTCGGCCGAGCCCGTGCGCGCGTGGGCGCGGGGCCGGCAGGTGTTCGAGCGGGGGTAGCCCGCTGGGCCCCTCAGCGGGCGGCGAGGAACGCCAGCACGCGCTCCATGACCTGCCCGGCCGCCCCGGCGTCGTACGCCGGCAGCGAGGAGTCGGTGAACAGGTGCCGGTCGCCGGGGTAGACGAAGAG
>NZ_NHRF01000088.1:0-428 GCF_002204305.1 Microbacterium sp. AISO3
AGCGCGCGCCGCTTGCATCAGTTTTTTGGAGGAAATGGCCGGACTCATCTGGATTTGGCCTGCGGTACAGGCCCGCATATCCGGCATTTTCTCGATGCAGGCTACCAAAGCAGCGGGCTGGATCTGAACCAACCTATGCTGGATAAAGCCCGACAGCGTTGTCCTGAGGCGCACTTTACGCTGCAAAATATGTGTGATTTTACGCTGGAGCAACAAGTCGACTTCATTACCTGCTTTTTGTACTCCATTCACTACAGCGCCAGCATCAAAAATCTTAAAGCCTGTATCCATAGTGTGTTTAACGCGCTAAAACCGGGGGGCGTGTTTTGTTTTAATGCTGTGGATAAAGACAAAATCGACAATAACTCTTATGTTCGACACAGCGCTGTAGTTGACGATAGCCATTTTGTGTTTGAATCCGGCTGGAA
>NZ_NHRF01000089.1:0-428 GCF_002204305.1 Microbacterium sp. AISO3
AACCGGCTCAGGTCTTCTTCGCGCCCGAAACCGACACGGCCCAACAGTTTTTTGTCTTCTTCTTCTACAAAATAGGTGAATGCCTTGGTTTTGCTGAATTGTTGGCCAAGCCGCTCAATGCGGCCTGTCAGCACGCTGGTGGGAACCTGGTTTCGCATGTTCGCTGAGCTTTGTACCTTGCGGCGAAGTTCAGTGTATTCATCAATCCGCGCCAGCGCTTTTTCTTTGCGGCTGGTTTGGCTCAGAAGGCTCCACGCCAGACCGACAAAACCCAGACCCAACAGGAAGATGCCGATTGCCAGTAACGTGTTCATGTCCATGATGGCGCCCTTTAAATGCTCTTGACCATGCGATAGATGATCGCAGCGCCAGCAATTTGCAAGATACCTGCGACAAACAGCAGCATGCGACCGGTGTCGTCATTCCAC
>NZ_NHRF01000010.1:0-122713 GCF_002204305.1 Microbacterium sp. AISO3
GACCCACGGCGAGCAGGAACGCGATGACGTTCACGACGATGACCGTCGCAACCGCGAAGCCGGCGGTGAACAGATAGCTCTGCAGGATCGCCGGGTCGCCCGCCGGTGGAACCACCGAGACGGCACCGGCCGAGGGCCTGCCCGCGGTGTTCTGGATCGTCGTCGCGGTCGTCGTGGTCGCCGGTGTGATCGCCCTCGTCATCGCCCTCGTCGCGGCGTCTCGGCGGCGCACCGAGGACTAGGCTGGGAGCATGCCTCACTACAACGTCGTCATCCTCGGCGCGGGCCCCGGCGGGTATGTCGCAGCTGTCCGCGCTGCGCAGCTCGGACAGTCCGTCGCGATCATCGAAGAGAAGTACTGGGGAGGCGTCTGCCTCAACGTCGGCTGCATCCCCTCCAAGGCTCTGCTGAAGAACGCCGACCTCGCCCACACCTTCAAGCACAAGGCCGATCTCTTCGGGATCAGCGGGGATGTGAACTTCGACTTCGGCACCGCGTTCGACCGCAGCCGCAAGGTGGCCGAGACGCACGTCAAGGGCATCCACTTCCTGATGAAGAAGAACAAGGTCACCGAGTACGAGGGACGCGGGTCGTTCCTCGACGCGAAGTCGATCCAGGTGACCAAGGCCGACGGCTCGCAGGAGACCGTCACGTTCGACAACGTCATCATCGCCACCGGCTCGACCGTGCGACTCCTTCCCGGTGTGCAGCTCAGCGACAACGTCGTGACCTACGAGGAGCAGATCCTCACCCGTGACCTGCCGAACTCGATCGTCATCGTCGGCGCCGGCGCGATCGGCATGGAGTTCGCCTTCGTCATGTCGAACTACGGCGTGAAGGTCACGATCATCGAGTTCCTCGACCGCGCCCTCCCCAACGAGGACGTCGAGGTCTCGAAGGAGATCCAGAAGCAGTACAAGAAGTACGGCATCGACATCCTCACCTCGACCAAGGTCGAGCAGATCGTCGACTCGGGCGATAAGGTCACCGTCTCGTACTCGGCCAACGCCGACGGCGCGAAGGGGCAGATCGAGGCCGACAAGGTCCTCATGTCGATCGGCTTCGCTCCCCGGGTCGAGGGCTTCGGTCTCGAGAACACCGGCGTGAAGCTCACCGAGCGCGGCGCGATCGACATCGACGACCACATGCGGACGAACGTCGAGGGCATCTACGCGATCGGCGACGTCACCGCCAAGCTGCAGCTCGCGCACGTCGCCGAGGCGCAGGGTGTCGTCGCGGCGGAGACCATCGGCGGCGCCGAGACGCAGACGCTCGGCGACTACCGCAACATGCCGCGTGCGACGTTCTGCTCGCCGCAGGTGGCATCGTTCGGCCTGACCGAGCAGCAGGCGCGCGACGCGGGCTACGACGTCAAGGTCGCGAAGTTCCCGTTCTCGGCGAACGGCAAGGCCAACGGCCTGGGCGAGCCCGTCGGTTTCGTCAAGCTCATCGCCGACGCCGAGCACCTGGAGCTCCTCGGCGGGCACCTCATCGGCCCCGACGTCTCGGAGCTGCTGCCGGAGCTGACCCTGGCTCAGAAGTGGGACCTCACTGCGCTCGAGGCCGCGCGCAACGTCCACACGCACCCGACCCTGTCGGAAGGCCTTCAGGAGGCCTTCCACGGTCTCGCGGGTCACATGATCAACCTCTGACGCTCGCGTCGCCAGAAGACGAACGCACCGCTCGGCCCCGGCCGGCGGTGCGTTCGTCTTTGCGGCTGATCGAACCCGGGATGCTCAGCGTCCGAGGGCGCGTCCGAGCTTGGATTCGGATGCCGCGGGCGCTCCCCCGGCGGATGCGACCAGCTCGTCGGCAGCTGCGAAGAGCTCGGCGACACCGGCCGCGCTGGCGGGCGCCGCGGGGCCCAGCTCGAGCTCCCACTCCCGCCATGAGCTCGTTCGTCCCGACCGTTCGTCCGTGGCCGTCACCCGATCGTCGACGAACTCCGCGACCAGATCGCCCGCGGCGTCGAGCAGGGCGAAGGCGGTGCGCGAGTTCCGGATGCGGGCGATGACCTCGAAGGGCGGCTGCGCCACCTCGGCGAGCTCGGCGACGATGGCGTCCGGCACGTCGGGTGGGGCCGCCTCATCCGCGTCGTCGAGGGGCCAATGGGTCTCGAGCTTGCCCTCGGGCGTGGACCGCTTCACGTGCCACCCCTCGTCGGGGCCGCCTGTGCGTCGCCGCAGCGCGGTCAGCGCGGCGGCGAGTCGTCCGTCGGCGGTGTCGAGGTAGCGCGCATCGAGTTCACGGGGCTCGGCTGCGCCGACGGTCGCGACGCCGGGGAGGAGCGACCAGTCGGGAACGCTCGCCTCGTCGCCGACGTCGTACTTCCGCTCGACCTCGAGTGAGCTGCGCGGCTCAGTCGTCACTGGTGACGCGGTCGTCGCGCTCGTCGGTCGAGGGGTCGATGTCGCCCTCGGCTTCGACGAAGTGGAACTCCGACGACGTCGGTCCGTCGCCCTCGCCGGTGTTCTCCGGCTCGCCGGAGCGTTCGTAGACCACCTGGGTCTCGCTGTAGGGAAGGATGAGCCGGTCTGACGCGTCGTCGTCCAGCGGAAGGGTCTGCCCGTCGAGGGGACCACCGTGCAGTCGTGCAATAGCCATGTTCTGACCTCCTGTCTCCCGACGATACCCGCGCCGTCCGGACCGGCCGATACGCTTGCGCCATGCGTGCTCGGCGACTACGAAAGCTCCCCTCGGCGTGAAGCCGTTCGTGCTGCTCGCCACCCGGGCCGAAGACGTGCCCGCCGACGAAGAGTACGAGCTCTTCCTACGCCACACCGGGCTCGAACCTGCCTCGCTCCGGCGCGTGCGACTCGAGTCGGAACCGATGCCCGAGATAGACCTCGACGACATCTCGGGCATCTTCGTCGGCGGTGGCCCGTTCAACGCGTCTGATCCGTATGAGCAGAAATCCGCCGTTCAGCGCCGGGTCGAGGCCGAGTTCGCCGACCTTCTGGCACGGGTCGTCGCACAGGACGCCGCGTTCCTCGGTGCGTGCTACGGAATCGGCACGGTGGGTGCGTTTCTCGGGGCGACGATCGACCGACGGTTCGGCGAGCCCATCAGCGTCGTCGACGTCGAGCTGACGGATGCGGGGCGGCGCGATCCGCTCCTGGCGGGGATGCCGCCGACGTTCGCCGGCTTCGTCGGACACAAGGAAGCGATCTCGGCCCTTCCTCCCCGTGCCGTCCTGCTTGCTTCCTCCGAGGCGTGCCCCGTGCAGATGTTCCGGGTCGGCGAGAACGTCTACGCGACGCAGTTCCATCCAGAACTCGACCTCGCCGGCATCACGACTCGCATCCACGCCTACGCCGACTACGGCTACTTCGCGCCTGACGAGCTCGACCTCACCCTGAGCGCCGTGAGCCGCAGCCCGGTCACCCACACGGGGTCGATCCTCCGCGCGTTCGTCGAGCGCTACGCGCGCTAGGTCGCTAGTCTCATGCCGTGATCCATTTGGTGGCTCGGCGTCTTCGCCCCGATCATCGCGAGCGCGTCATCGAGTGGTTGCGCGAGATCGACGGCCCTCGGCGCGCGGAGGCGCTGGAGTCGCTCGCGGCTGAGGGGGTCGAGCACGAGACCGCGATGATCATCGATACGACGGATGGTCCGGTCATCGTCTACGCCATGCAGACCGACGACCTCGCGCGCTCGCAGGCGGTCGCAGATGCGTCGCCTCGTGCGATCGACGCGGAGCACCGTGCGGTGATGCGCGCGGCCGCGGGCGGGCGGGTTGAGAGCGAGGTCGTCCTGGACCTGCGCGCCGGACTGCGCCCTCCTCGGACGAGCTCCGTCGGCGACTGAGGCCGGCGAGTCAGCCGCCCGCTTTCGCGCGTTCCTCGGCCTCGAGCTCGCGCGCCTTCTCGAGCTCCCGGGCGGCGGCGGAGACGGCGTCCTCCGCGCGCTGCACGCGACGCTGCAGGAAGGTGGTGGCGCCGAAGCGCGCCCGAACGCGGTCTTCCTCTTCACGCACGCCCGTGACGATGTAGGCGGTCGCGATGAGGATGACCTGCGATGAAAGGTTGAGCCACAGCAGCAGCGCGATCAGTGAGGCGAACGACGCCAGCAGCGGGTTCGAGGTGGCACCACCGACGAACAGGCCCGACAGTTGCTGCAGCACCGTCAGCCCGGCGGCGCCGAGCAGCGCGCCGCTCCACAGTGCACGCTTTCGAACCTTCACCCCGGACAGGACCCGGAAGAGCACGGCGACAGCGACCGCGTCGAGGGCGAACACCACCACCAGCGACACGGCCCAGCCGCCGAATTGCACGAGCGGGTTCTCGTCGGAGAAACCGAGGAGGTCGGCGAGCAGTCCGACCCCGGCCGTCCCGAGGAACGTCACGCCGGCAGCGGCGACGAGCGCCCCGCCGATGCCGATCGCGAGTGCGAGGTTGCGCAGCAGGACCCAGACGAAAAGCACATCATCGGTCAGTTGATCCGCGATCGCGCGCATGGCGGTACGGAGCGAACCGATCGCACCGATCGCCGCACCGACCAGACCGACGGTGGCGATGACACCCGCGATGGTCAGCCCGGCCGGGGCCTGGATGTCGTCGAGCTTGATGAGGCCGTTGTTTCCGACGAGTCCCGGGATGACACGGTTCACGGCGTCGATGAGCGCCTGCCACGCGACGGGGTCACCGGCAAGCCAGAGCGCCGCGACGGAGAACCCCAACAGCACGCCGGCGAACACGCTGAACAGGGTGCGATAGGTGACGCTGTCGGCGAGCACCGGTCCACGGTGCTCGCTGTACAGCAGGAACGCGCGCACCGGTTTGCGCTGCAGCGCCCACGCGATCGAGCGGGAGATGAACGTGGACTCGGCCATGCCGCCACGATAGCGCGGCGCTCACCCTCGCCCCCGCGCACTTGACACGCCTCAGATCCCGGCCCAGACACCCCCGACGACTGCCCATGCGCCGAGCAGCATGAAGGGGCCGAACGGTATCCGGGTATGCCGGTCGCCGCGGCGGGCGGCGATGACGACGACGGCGACGAGACCGCCGCAGAAGAACGCGAGCGCGGTCGCGACGAGCGGCGCCACCCAGTCGTGCGTGCCCGTGAGCAGCCCGATCGCCGCCGCGAGCTTGACGTCTCCCCCGCCCAGCGCCCGACCGCCCCGGTGCAGGAGGTAGTAGACGACGAACAGCACGACTCCGGCGCCCGCCGCGCCGGCGATCGGCCCCATCGAAGCCTGTTCGATGGCGGAGAGCACCGCGAGGCTCGCGGCCGCGCCCGTCAATCCGAGGACGAGGCGGTTCGGAAGCCGGTGCGTCGCGATGTCGACCGCCGCCAGCGCGACACTCAGCGCGGCACAGGCAGCCACGACCACGATCGTCGCGATCGCCAGCGGCGTCACGCGTCGAGGACCTCGAGTATCACCCGGACGACGCCGTCGGATCCGATCGATTCGGCGCGGCGGATCGCTTGCTTCAACGGGAGGACGTAACCGCCGCGCCCGGCATCCGGAAAGATCGAGGTCTCCCACGTGGAATCGCCGATCGTCGCCCGCACCCGAACGGACCCGAACCCCCGCGGCATCCGCGGGATCTCTCGGATGTCGGCGCTGGGCTCTTCCGGCACCGCCGCGAAGTACCAATCCTGGGTGCGGGCCTCCCAGCGGAACACCTCCGCGTCGAATTCCATCTTCACGCGATCAGCGTAGGCCGCCCCCGAAGCGAGCGTGGCGGGGTGTCCACAGGAGACACCCCGCCACGCCGCTCGCACGGTCACCAGTGCGGGTGGATGTCTGCTCGGAGGAGCTCGTCGTAAACCTCCGCGGCCGCGTCGGAGAAGCCGGTCAGATCGGTGCCGTCATCGAGCAGCGCCGCCGCGGCTGCGTTCGCGCGGGCCTGCTCGGTCGTCCGGGCTCCCGGGATGACGCTCGTGACGCCCGGACGCGACGCGATCCACGCGAGCGTCGCCGCGGGCAGGGTGATGCCTTCGGGAAGGGCAGCCGCAAGCCGCCGGGCTGCCTTGACGCCGGTCTCGAAGTCCACCCCCGAGAAGGTCTCGCCGCGGTCGAAAGCCTCGCCGTTGCGGTTATACGACCGGTGGTCGTTCGCCGCGAACTCGGTGTGCTCGGTGTAACGGCCGCTCAGCAGCCCCGACGCGAGCGGGACGCGCGCGAAGATCGCGACGCCGGCGGCTCGGGCTGCCGGGAGCACCTCGTCGAGCGGCTTCAACCGGAACGGGTTGAGGATGATCTGGATGTTCGTGACGTTCGGCCGCGCGATCGCGGCGAGCGCCTGCGCCGCGGTCTCGACCGAGACCCCGTAAGCGGCGATCGCTCCGTCTTGAACCAACTCGTCGAGCGCGTCGTAGGTGTCGTCCGACTCGATGACGGCCGACGGCGGGCAGTGCAGCTGCACGAGGTCGAGCGTGTCGACGCCGAGGTTGCGGCGCGACCGCTCCGTCCAGGCACGGAAGTTCTCGCGGTTGTAGTTCTCGGGCACCTGCGCCTCGCGGCGCCCCATCTTGGTTGCGACGGTGATGCCGTGGCCGGGTCGGCCGGCGAGGAATCGGCCGATGGTCGTCTCGCTGCGGCCATCGCCGTAGACGTCGGCGGTGTCGAAGAGGGTCACGCCGGCATCGGCGGACGCTTCCAAGACGGCCAGAGCCTGGCCGTCGTCGACCTCGCCCCAGTCGGCACCGAGCTGCCAGGTGCCGAGGCCGATGGCCGAGACGGAACGGGAGGTCGAAGCGAGGCTGCGCTGCTGCATGGCTACAGCGTAGGCGCAGGGCCGGACACCTCGGTCCGGCCCTGCGCTCCGCGGATCGCCGTCAGGCGCCGTGCGCCGCCTTCGCCTTCCCGCTGCCCTTCTTCGCGGGTGCGTCGGGGGTCTGCGCATCGACGGGAGTCGCCGGGAGGGCGGCGTCCGCGGCGACGACGGCCGCGGCACGGGTGGCGCGCACATCGGCGAACGAGGTGCCGTAGTACGCGGCTTCCATGAGCGTCTTCATGTCGTCGATCATCGGCATCCGCGGGTTCGCGGGGGCGCACTGATCCTCGTAAGCGGCCATCGCGAGGCTGTGCAGGTTGTCGAGGAAGCGGGCCTCGTCGACGCCCTGCGCCTGGAACGAGCGCTCGATGCCGACGCGGTCACGCAGATCCTCCACCGCGCGGGCGTAGCTCTCGACACCTTCTTCCGGCGTCGCGGCGGGAAGCCCGAGGTGCTGCGCGATCTGCTGGAAGCGCTCAGGAGCGATGTACCGCTCGTACTTGGGCCAGCTCGTGAGCTTCGTCGGGACGGTGCCGTTGTACCGGATCACGTGCGGCAGGTAGACCGCGTTGGTCCGTCCGTGCACGAGCTTGTACGTGGCGCCGGTGACGTGCGCCATCGCGTGCACGATCCCGAGGAACGCGTTGCCGAAGGCCATACCGGCTATCGATGCAGCGTTGTGCATCTTCTCGCGAGCCTTCCGATCCGCGCTGTCGGTCGATCCCGGTTGCGCCTTCGTGCTGCGCTCGATGTTCTCGAAGATGAGCTTGATCGCGTGCAGGCAGAGCCCGTCGGTGTAGTCGTTGGCGTACACCGACACGTAGGCCTCGGTCGCGTGCGTCAGAGCGTCGAAGCCGGCGTCGGCCACGAGGAAACCCGGAAGCACGCGCGTCAGCTCAGGATCGATGATGGCGACGGACGGTGTCAGCGCGTAGTCGGCCAGCGGATACTTCATCCCGGTGGCGTCGTCGGTGATGACGGCGAATGGAGTCATCTCCGAGCCCGTTCCCGACGTGGTGGGGACGCAGACCAGCTTGGCCTTCTTGCCCATCTCGGGGAAGGTGAACGCACGCTTGCGCACGTCGAAGAACTTCTCCCGCATGTCGGAGAATTCGATCTCGGGGTTCTCGTACAGCAGCCACATCACCTTCGCGGCATCCATCGGTGACCCGCCACCGAGCGCGATGATCGTGTCGGGCTGGAACTGGCGCAGCTGCTCCGCGCCCGCCACGACCTCCGAGACCTTCGGCTCGGGCCGGACCTGGTTCAGCAACTGCACCTGGACACGGTTCTCGCGCCGGTTCAGGACATCGGTGATGCGGTCGACGTAGCCGAGCGAGGTCATGGTCTCATCGGTGATGATGCTGACCCGCTCGACTCCCCTCATGTCGGCCAGGTACCGGATCGCGTGCGGCTCGAAGTAGGTCTTCGCCGGGATCTTGAACCACTGCAGGTTGTTGTTGCGCCGTCCGACGCGCTTGACGTTCACCAGGTTCACCGCCGAGACGTTGTTGGAGACGGAGTTGTGACCGTACGAGCCGCAGCCGAGGGTCAGCGAGGGCAGGAAGGCGTTGTAGATGTCGCCGATGCCGCCGAGAGCCGACGGCGAGTTCTCGATGATGCGGACCGCCTTGACGACCTCCGCGAAGCGGGCGATCACCTCCGCGTCGTTCGAGTGGATCGCGCCGGAGTGACCGAGCCCGTCGAACGCCACCATCTGCCGCGAGAGCTCGATTCCCTCATCCGGAGTCTCGGCACGGAGCACGGCGAGGACGGGGGCGAGCTTTTCGCGCGTGAGCGGCTCGTGCGGGCCGACGCCTGCAACGTCGGCCAGGAGGATGGACGTGTCCGCGGGGACCGTGAAGCCCGCCTGCTCGGCGATCCAGACCGGCGATTGACCGACGACCCGCGCATTGAGCTTCGCGTCGGCGCAGTTGGCGCTGTCGGCGGTGACACCGAAGATGAACTCCTCGAGCATCGCCTTCTCCTCGCTGCTCACCCGGTAGGCGTGCAGGCGGGCGAACTCCTCGAGCGCCTCTTCGGCGATGGGCCCATCCAGGACGACCGCCTGCTCGCTCGCGCACACCATGCCCATGTCGAACGACTTCGAGAGCACGATGTCGTTGACGGCGCGGCCGACGTCGGCGGTGCGTTCGATGAAGGCCGGAACGTTGCCCGCGCCGACACCGAGGGCGGGCTTGCCGCACGAGTACGCGGCTCGGACCATCGCGTTGCCGCCGGTGGCGAGGATGAGAGCGACGCCCGGGTGGTTCATCAGCTCGCCGGACGCCTCCATCGACGGCTCTTCGATCCACTGGATGCAGTCGGCGGGGGCACCGGCCGCGACCGCGGCGTCGCGGACGATGCGGGCGGCCTCCGACGAGCAGCGCTGCGCAGACGGGTGGAAGCCGAAGACGATCGGGTTGCGCGTCTTGAGTGCGATGAGCGACTTGAAGATCGCGGTCGAGGTCGGGTTCGTCACCGGAGTCAGCGCGCAGATCACTCCGACCGGATCGGCGATCTCGGTGATCCCCGTGAGCTCGTCGTGCGCGATGACGCCGACGGTCTTCTGATCGATGATCGAGTGGGTGACGTGTTCGCAGGCGAACATGTTCTTCACGGCCTTGTCCTCGAAGAGGCCGCGCCCGGTCTCCTCGACCGCCATGACAGCGAGCTCGCCGTGGTGGTGCAACGCCGCCACCGACGCCTTGCGGACGATGTGGTCGACCTGTTCCTGGGTGAAGTGCGCGTACTCGTCGAGGGCACGCTGTGCCCGGGTGACGAGGGCGTCGACGGCGATGGACATCGTGAGCCTTCCCGGCGCGGACGGTCTCCGCGTCTGTGTCCGAATCCGGGATGGAGGGACCTCGACCCCGTGTCCCCAGTGTGGCTCATGTGGTCTGACCACAAGAGTCCCCGGGCCGGAACAAATCGAATACGGGTTTTCCCGCTGCCCCGCACTGCCTCGGGCGCTCTACCGGCGCAGACTGGGCCCCGTGGCGCAACTCCCGGTCTACTTCTTCTCCTCGACCTCGAACCTCATCCGCCGCTTCGCGCGTAACCTGCACGACTCGGACGGACGGCCGGTGCGGGACCTGTCCGAGCGGACGGTGCGTGCGAGCGAGGCACCGGGACCCTGGGTCCTGCTGACACCGTCGTACAAGGCGGGCAATGATGCTCACGCGACTCTGCCGGCAGCAGTCCGCGCCTTCCTCCGCTCCCCCGCCAACCGCCGGCGCCTCGTCGGGATCATCGGCTCCGGCAACCGCAACTTCGGAGACCACTACCAGGCGGCGGCCCGCGAGCTCGCCCGGGCGTCGGGACGTCCGGTCGTGTTCGAGTTCGAGCTCGCCGGCACCCCGGAGGACGTGCTGGAGTGCGCTCGTGTCCTCGCCGCTTTCGATGCGCGCTTCGGGAGCGACCCCACCGCGCAGCATCCATGAGTCGTATCGCGTCTTTCGACGACATTGCACGAAGCATCGCCCCACGGGCGTCCGAAATCGCGTAGCATTCGAGAGTCGGTGCGTCACGGCGCGCCTCTCCGTCGGTTCGCTCCGACGTGCACTTCGTTTCATTCCGCCGTCGATCTCACGCACCCGGGCCGTGCTCTCGGCCCCGCGACCGCACCTATCTGGACCGGTCGCCCACACCGGCGAGTATCTGCTCGCCCCCACACACTCCGCAGCGGCCCGGCCGCAGCGGTATCCGGATCATCACAGCGGTGGTCCCAGAACACAGAAGGAAAATGACGACATGGCCACTGGCACCGTCAAATGGTTCAACTCGGAGAAGGGGTTCGGCTTCATCGCTCCGGACGACGGCACCGCGGACGTGTTCGCGCACTTCAGCGCCATCGCCGGCACTGGACACCGCAACCTGTTCGAGAACCAGAAGGTCGAGTTCGACGTGGAGCAGGGCCAGAAGGGCCTGCAGGCGACGAACATCCGCGCTCTCTGAGCGTTCGACGCAGTGAAGGGGTCGGTCCGATCGGACCGGCCCCTTCCGCGTTTCTAGCGGGCTCCGCTGTCCGCGGGTCGATCGACTCGATGCGCGGCGCCGGCCACGAGTGACTCGAGGGGCCCACGGCCGCGGCTGAGAGCCCAGGTCGTACACGCGGCGAGAAGGGCCGCGACGCATCCGATCCAGAACCAGCCGCTGGCGGCGGGGTCGCCGTCCCACGACGCGAGACCCGGCGCGAGCGCGAGCGGCGAGATCAGGACGGCGAAAGAGACGACGTGCGCCGTGTACGCCGTGAGGGGCATCGATCCGACGGCGGCCAGCGGCACGAGCAGCGCCCGGAACGGACTCGCGGCGAGCAGGCAGGCGCCGACGACGGCGAAGGCGAATCCGCCCGACCCGATGATCTCCCATGTCCCTCCCGAGTGCGGCGTCACACCCCACGCCTGAGACAGCGCGGCTCCCAGATCGACCTCGCTCAGCTGTTCGAGATAGCTGCGCGCGTCGGGACGCATCGACGAGGATGATCCCGGCAACAGCGACGACACTCCCGAAGACGACAGCGCGGATGACGACGAGACGCTCCCCGATCCCGTGAGCCACCCGCGGACCGTTCCGTTGAACGCGTCACCCAGGCCGTAGCCGAAGGCGGCGAGCCCGACTCCGGACCCGAGCAGCACCGCCGCGGTCCGCGGCCGGTCGAGTCGCAGCCGCCCGAGCGCCATCCCGGCGAGGACCAGGGGCAGCCACACGGTCAGCGGATAGGAGCCGCTGAGGAGGAAGTCGACCGCGGTGCCGCCGATTCCCTGCGGGATGCCGGCGCCCGAGAGCGTCACCGCACGCAGGAGCGCGACGACGGTCGGCCCCGCCACGGCGATCGCGGCCGCGGTGAGCGCGAGGGTTCGGCGACGCAGGCCCAGGAACGGGATGAGGATCAGGAAGAGGATGCCGTAGATGGGCAGGATGACGGCGATCCCGCTGCCGAGCATTTCCAGCGCCAGCCCGAGGGCGAGAACGACGAGGGCGCGGCCGGCCATGCGCAGACGCGCGGACCGCAGTGCCTCTCCCCGGGGACGCTGTCCGCGTCCGGTCGCGAGAGCGACGGAGATGCCGGCGACCACGGCGAAGAGGATGGAAGATCGTCCCTGGACGATCGCCGCGAGGTCGGGGCCGTCGGGACCGGCGACCATCCACACGATCCCGGTATGCGCGCCGATCATGCCGAAGATCGCGAGGCCGCGCGCCACATCGACGCCCATGAGACGGGGCGGGCGGCCGAAGTCGTGCCAACGGTCGCGGAAGGAACGGCGGGTCGACTCGAGGGCTCGAGCGATCGGGGTGGTCGGCAGGGACACGGCAGGCTCTCCTCGGCGACGGGCCGGATGATGACACGGGCGCGTGCGGCAGATACCGCGCGGCCGGTCGACGGTAGATCGTGGCCCTGTGCGCGAATTAAGCGCGCTGGTCGCGTGCGGCGATCAGGCGGTGCTCGTCGGAATCCGAATCCCGAATCGCGTGCCCGCGCTCGAGCTGGTGACCGAGACCTCGTAGCCCGAGGCTGTCGCGAGCGCCTGCACGATTGCGAGACCGAGCCCGACCGTGGTCCCGCGTGTCTGCGACCGGCTCCCCGCCTGGGTGAAGCGATCGAAGATGGTGGGCAGCGCCTCGGGGTCGATTCCCGGTCCGTCGTCCTCGACGACCACTTCGACGGAGGTCGACGTCGTCTCGATGGACACGGTCACACTGGTTCCGTCCGGAGTGTGGTGCCCCGCATTGGCGACGAGATTCAACAGCATCTGCCGGATCGCGCCCTCATCCCCGACCACCGTGACGTCCTCGTCGGGCAGAGCGATGCGCCAGACGTGCCCGGGATAGGCGAACCTCGCGTCGGAAGCGGTCTCCGCCACGATCATCGACAGTTCGACGTCGTCGCGCGCGACCACCGGGTCGGCGTCGAGACGCGCGAGCAAGAGCAGGTCGTCGATGAGCGCGCTCATCCGCGACGCCTCCGACCCGATGCGCTGGAGGACGCCCTGCGTCTCGAGGGGGTCGGCGCCGGCATCGGGTTGCGCGTAGAAGTCGGCGTAGCCGCGGATGGAGGCGAGGGGGTTGCGCAGCTCGTGGCTCGCCTCGGCGATGAAGCGACGCATCGACTCCTCGGCGCGGTGACGTGCGTTGAGCGAGAGCTCGACGTGGTCGAGGAGGCGATTGAGCGCGTCGGCGACGCGGTCGGTTTCGGACCCCAGATGCCGCACGTCACGGGGAACCCGGCGTTGCGGGGCGATCTCGCCGGATGAGAGCGGTGTGGCCGCCACCTCATCGGCGATCTCGGCGACCCGCTCGAGCGGGTCGAGCTGCTGCCGGGTCCACCGCCAGCCGAACACGGCGGCGAACGCCGCGATCGCGATCCCGACGACCGCGAGCCAGAGGGCGTAGGTGCGGACGACCGTCTCGGTGTCGGTGAGGCCCACACCGCTGACGATGGTGAGCTCCTGCCCGTCCGCCGCCTCGACATCGGAGGCCGTCACGAGGTACCCGCCGTCGTCGGCGACGTCCATCATCGTGGTGTAGCCGCTCTCCGCCATCCCGTCACGAACGTGGGTGAGTTCGCGCTCTGTCATCGGACGGTAGGTGTAGTCACGGGTGAAGAACGCCGACATCGCGACCTCCCCGTCCTGGATGACGAAGAAGAACCCGTCGGAGGGAACTGCGAGTGACACGTCGTCGAACGTCGGAACGCTTCCGCTCGCGTCCACGGCCGTGAGAGTCTGCCCGATGGCTGTGTCGTTCGCGAGGTACAGCGTCGACTCGGCCTGGGTGACGAGACTCTGCCGCAGGATGGCTACGGAGACGACGCCGAAGACGGTGACGGACGCCAGAAGGAGCCCGGAGATCATCGCGACCGAGCGCCCACGCAGGGTGCGCAGGCCTCCCAGCCGCGCAGGCGTCACGATGAAGCCGGAGCGGTCGGAGCTGCACGCAGGATGTAGCCGACGCGACGCAGCGTGTGGATCATGGGCTCACGCCCGTGATCGATCTTCTTGCGCAGATAAGAGATGTAGATCTCCACGATGTTCGACTCCCGTCCGAAGTCATACTCCCAGACGCGATCGAGGATCTGCTCCTTGCTGAGGACCCGGTCGGCGTTGAGCATCAGGAAGCGCAGCAGCGAGAACTCCGTCGCCGTCAGCCGGATCTGCTCCCCTGCCCGCGTGACCTCGTGGTTGTCCTCGTTCAGCCTCAAATCGCCGACCTCGAGCATCGGCGTCGGAGCGCCCTGCATGAGCATGGGGCTGCGCCGCAGCAGTCCGCGAAGGCGCACGACGACCTCTTCGACGCTGAAGGGCTTGGCCACGTAGTCGTCGCCACCGGCAGCGATGCCGGTGATGCGATTGGCGACGGTTCCGTTGGCCGTCAGGAAGAGGACCATGGTCTCGCTCAGCTCGCTCCGGAGCGTACGCAGCACCTCGACTCCGTCGATGTCGGGCAGCACGACATCGAGGACCATCAGATGCGGCCTCATGCGACGCGCGGTCTCGATGGCGCTCGCCCCCGTCGCGGCGACCTCCACCTGCCAGCCCTGCCGAGACAGCACCGCTCCGAGCAGATGGCGGAGGTTCGGCTCATCATCGACGACGAGCACGCGGATCGCGGGATCGGACAGCGGGGACGACGAGAGCGACATGTCTTCATGCTCCCGTGCGACGATATGCGCCCGTTAAGAGAACCCGCGACAAATCTCAGGCGAGCACGAGGTCGAGCTCGGGGTGGCCGGCGAACACGTCCAGCACCAGGTCGAAGTAGGTCTTCCCGGCGCCCCGATCGAGATCGTCCAGCGCGGCGCGTGCCGGCGCCGCCGCGTACACGTCTGGGCGCTCGAGCTTCGCGGCCAGGTAGGCCCGGGTGAGCGGGACGCCCAGTGCCTGCCGCGAGGCGGTCGCATCAGCCCACACGACGCGGGCGGACGACGCGCGGGCGAGGACGCCGAACCCGCCGTAGAGCAGGTCGTCGAGGGCGTCCAGGCTCTCCCCGAGAGTCCAGTCCTCGTCGGGCATGAAGACGCGGTTGAGCTCCGCGTAGAGCGAGGGGATGTCGCGGACGCGCGCCCCCTCGATGCGCAGGTCGACGGCAGCGGACGGCGCACGATTCACACGCCGAGGCTAGCCGCCCATGACGATGACGCGCCCGCGAGGCGAGGCCGAAACAGGCGGGCCACGGCGAGGACCGTTCTGCTAGCGTGCGTGAGAGCGCTCCCTGGGAGCGCTCTCAGGCGAGCGAAGGAGCTTGAATGGAAGCAATGAGACAGCGTCACAGGAGACGCGTGACGTCCGTGATCACGACGGGTTTGCTCGTGGGGGCAGCGATGACCACGGCCCCGCTGG
Organism: Microbacterium sp. AISO3; assembly: GCF_002204305.1. Classification (NCBI taxonomy): domain Bacteria; kingdom Bacillati; phylum Actinomycetota; class Actinomycetes; order Micrococcales; family Microbacteriaceae; genus Microbacterium; species Microbacterium sp. AISO3. The sequence continues at coordinate 15,065 of NZ_NHRF01000010.1, forward strand.
CCGCTGCGGCGGCGCCGGCCGAGCTACTCCGGAACGGGGACTTCTCGACGGGTCATGAGCCCTGGTGGTCGGCCGGCGTCGATGGCTTCGACACCGCGACCGGCGCCTTCTGCGCCGGGGTGCCCGACACCGAGAACCCCTGGGATGTGCTGATCGGTCAGAGCGACCTCGCTCTCGTCGACGGGGCCGCCTACACGCTGACGGCGCGAGTCCGCGCTGATGCGACCGCCACGGTCGTCGCTCAGGTCGCCCCCACCGTCCCCGACGCCGCTTACACGACGTACCTCGCGCAGAGCACCCAGCTGACCGACGACTGGCAGCTGATCCGCGCGGAGTTCACAGCACGCGACCTGGGACAGGGCACCGTGTCGGAGCTGCAGTTCCGCCTCGGCGCGAACGGCGCCACGCGATTCTGCGTCGATGACGTGAGTCTCGTCGCCCACGACGCCTCGACTCCCCCGGTCACCCCGATCGGCGACGACGAGCTGCTCCCGAATCCTACGCTGGACGACAGCACGAACCCGTGGTGGACGAGCGGCCCCGTGTCGCTGTCGAACCCCGGCCAGCGGATGTGTGCGACGGTGACCGAGCAGACGCCGAATCTGTGGGACGTTCTCCTCGGCCACAACGACATCTTCCTGCCCGGTGAGACGGGCTTTCGCCTGAGCTTCACCGCATCCGCTTCGTCCATCGCGACCGCCTCGGCGAAGGTCGGGACCTACACAGGCGCATCGCCGACCGACTGGCTCGAGCAGTCCTTCACACTGGACACCCAGCCGCAGTCGTTCGACATCGCGTTCACGACGACGCCCGCCGCCGACTACCACCTCGGCCAGGTGCAGTTCCGACTCGGCGCGGTGCCCGCCGGCACCGAGATCTGCTTCGACGAGATATCACTCCGGGGCACCGTCTACTCGTACACTGCCGATCCGGGCCCCGCCGTCAAGGTCAATCAGGTCGGGTATCTACCCCAGGGCCCCAAGCGCGCGACCGTCGTGTCCGACGCCGCCGCGCCGCTGCCGTGGACCCTCGAAGCACCGGACGGATCCGTTCTCGCCATGGGCGAGACCGAGCCGGCCGGCTTCGACGCGAGCGCCGGGGCGTCCGTCCACCGGATCGACTTCAGCGACGTCACCGAGGAAGCGGTCGATGTGCGGCTCCGGGTCGGCACGGACATCAGCCATCCCTTCGCGATCTCCGCCGACCTCTTCCAGTCGTTGCGCGCCGACTCGATGCGCTTCTTTTACACGAACCGCTCCGGCATCGACATCGACGGCGACATCGCGGGCGCGGAGTACGCTCGCCCCGCCGGTCATATCGGCGCCTCGCCCAATCAGGGTGACGACAATGTCGGGTGCCTCGAGCCGCAGCCGTGGTCGGACGGCTGGACCTGCAGCGATCGTCATGACGTCCGCGGCGGCTGGTACGACGCGGGCGACCACGGCAAGTACGTCGTCAACGGCGGCATCGCGGTAGCCCAGGTCCTCTCGACCTACGAGCGGGCCGTCGCCGCCGGCACGGCGGACGCGCTGGGCGATTCGACCCTCGCGGTTCCCGAGCGGGGCAACGGCGTCCCGGACATCCTCGACGAGGCGCGGTGGCAGATGGAGTTCCTGCTGCGGATGCAGGTGCCCTCCGGCGACCCGCTCGCCGGAATGGCCTGGCACAAGGTGCACGACCGAGCGTGGACGGGACTGCCGCTCATGCCGCACGACGACCCGCAGGAACGACTGCTGCACCGGCCGTCGACGGCGGCGACGCTGAACTTGGCGGCGACCGCAGCGCAGGCATCCCGCCTGTATGAGCCGTTCGACGCCTCGTTCGCGCAGCGGCTGCTCGAAGCGGCCGAGCGTGCGTACGACGCCGCCCTCGCACACCCCGACCTGCTCGCCCCGGAAGAGGACGGCACGGGCGGCGGCACCTACGCCGATGACGAGGTGACCGACGAGTTCTACTGGGCGGCGGCGGAGCTCTACATCACGACCGGCAGCGACCACTACCGCGCAGAGGTGGAGGGCAACCCGCTGCATCAGGCCGACGTGTTCGAGCCCGGCGGCTTCTACTGGGGCGAAGTCGCGGCCCTCGGACGAATGCAGCTCGCTCGATTCGCAACGGACCTGCCCGACATCGACCGCATCCGCGCGTCGGTGATCGATGCGGCCGAGCGTCTGATCGCCGATCAGCGGGCACAGCCGTTCGGCCAGCCGTACGCGCCGGATGAGGGACTGTACGACTGGGGCTCGAACTCATCGGTGCTGAACAACCAGGTCGTCCTGGGGACGGCGTTCGATCTGACCCAGCGCCCGCGGTACGCCGAGGCGGTCGTCGAGGGCTTCGACTACCTGCTCGGGCGCAACGTGCTCGGTCAGTCGTACATCACCGGGTACGGGACGAACGACGCACGCAACCAGCACAGCCGCTGGTACGCCAATGCCCTCGACCCGGCGTTCCCGAATCCTCCGGTGGGCACGGTCGCCGGCGGACCGAACTCGTCGATCCAGGACCCGGTGGCAGGAGCCTGGCTGCAGGGCTGCGCGCCGCAGGCGTGCTACGTCGACAACATCGGGGCCTGGTCGGTCAACGAGATCACCGTCAACTGGAACTCGGCCCTCGCCTGGGTCTCCTCCTTCGTCGCCGACCTCGGAGACGGCTTGGTCGCCGTCTCGCCGCGCGCCGTCGACGACGTCGCCTCGGGGCCCGCCGGTGGCAGGATCGCCGTGCATCCGCTCGCCAACGACGTCGCCGGCGATGCCGACATTCCGCTCGTGGCGGCGTCGCTCGCGCTCATCGATGCCGACGGCGCGCCGACGACGACCGTCGTCGTCGAAGGCCAGGGGCGATACGAGCTGAACGGGGACGTCGTGTCGTTCATCGCGGATGTCGCGTTCGAGCGAACGGCCGACCCGGTGAGCTACCGCGTCGCAGATGCCCGCGGCACCGAGGTGACCGCGACCATCACGGCGACCGTCACCGCGAGTCCGGCATCCGAAGAGCCCAGCGGCTCCGGTGCTGCGGGCTCCGCGGCACCGAGCGCGACCGGCGGCGTCCTTGCACGGTCGGGTATGGACCCGCTTCCGCTGTGGGTGCTGACCGGCGTCGCCGCGGCTCTCACGGCGGCGGGAGTCTGCTTGCTGCGGCGGCGGCTCGACTGACACCGCACGGGGCGCTCGGAGCCAGGTCGCGAGCGCCCCGTCGCGTCCGTGTTAGCTTTCGAACAGCGCGACCATCATCCGGAACGAGGACATGACCGACACTCCCCCCGCCCGCCGGGCAGCCCGGGTGACGCTGCGGGAGGTCGCGGAGCGCGCCGGCGTCTCACGTTCCGCCGTCTCGTTCGTGATGAACGGTCGCACCGACCAGCGCCTCTCCGACGACGTCTTCGATCGGGTTCGACGCGCCGCAGACGAGCTCGGCTACCGCCCGAACATCACCGCGCAGACGCTGCGCACCGGGCGCTCAGGCACGGTCGCGCTGGTCTCCGACTTCGTCAGCAGCACCTCGTTCGCGAACTCGATGGTGCGCGGCGCGATGCAGGAGCTCCGGGAGCACGACACCCTGTTGTTCACCGTCGACACCCAGGGCGACGCCGACCTGGAGGACCAGCTGCTCCACAGTCTTCTCGGCCGCAACATCGACGGGGTCATCTACGCCTCGATGTTCACGCGGACCGTCACCTTGCCGCGAGTGCTGGAGGGCGTGCCGACGGTCCTGCTGAACTGCGTGACGGTGGACGGGTCGATCGACGCCGTCGTGCCCGACGAGATCGCCGCGGGCCGCGATGCCGCGCGGATGCTGCTGGATCACGGCCACCGCGACGGGATCTGGTTCGTCGGAGACCTGCCGGCGGGCTCGCGAGGCGGAGCCGCCTGGCCCGAGTGGGACCCGATCGCGCTGACCGAGCGGCTGGCGGGGATCGACCAGGCGCTGACCGCGGCCGGAACGACCCTCGCCGGTGTCACCGCGATCGACGACGACTGGGATGTCGCGAACGGTCGACGAGCGGTGTCGCGGATGCTCGCGGAGGCCCGGGGCGCGCCGACCGCGCTCGTGTGCGCGAACGACGCGCTCGCCGTCGGTGCCTATCAGGCGCTGCATCACGCCGGGCTCAGCGTCCCCGCCGACGTGTCGGTGATCGGGTTCGACGGCAGCCCCTACGCCCGCGCCGTCGAGCCCGAGCTCACGTCGATCGCGCTCCCCCACATCGAGCTGGGGCGGCAGGCGGCGGCGATGCTCGCGGCCCCCGGCGATTCGCCGCGGATCGAACGCGTGCCGATGCCGATCCGGGTCGGCGGGTCGGTCGGGGGACCTCCCTCCCTGTAGCGGCTCAGCTTCGTCGCGTCAGCGGAACCCGCCCGGTCCGAACAGGTCGGGGCGTTCGGCCTTCAGATGTGCCAGGAGCTGTCCGTAGCCCGTCATGGCCGAGGTCGCCGTGAAGGCCGTCCGCCGGCCGCGCTTCGCGAGAACCCCGCTGTACCGATGAGCCACGTGCGGGCGCAGCCGGGTGATGTCCGCCAGCTCGACCCGGATCGGCGGCAGGAAACCCCGCGAGACGAAGACCACCTGGGGGGCGACCTCGAGCCGCATCCGGCTCATCCCGTGCGCCAGCCACACGAGCGCCGCGCCGATGAGCAGAGCGCCCAGCCCGACGATCCGCCTCGCGGGCGAGTCCTCCGGACGGGAGAGCGGACCGACGAGATTGATGACGCCGATGATCGCCATCATGCAACCCCCGACGCGCACCATGACCCGCCGCCAACGCTGCGTCGATACGACGAAGAGCACCGTGGCGCGTTCTTGACGCCACGCCGCAGCGACGTCGGACGATCTCGCCAGTACGGCGCTCGCGCCCGCGATCGCCAGCATGACGACAGCGACGGCGAAGCCGATCACGGAGAACAGAGCATCCATGGGCGACGGGCCTCTCGTCAGGATCGGGCGACGCTCGACGGTATCGCATCAGCCGATCCGCTCGACGCGGACGTCGTCGATGTTCAACCAGGTGCCGCCTGCGGCCTCCGAGGAGAACCCGAACTCGAGGGTTCCGTTGGTGACCGGCACCTCGAGCGACACCCGCGTCCAGTCGTTCGGGCTCACCGGCAGTGCCGCCTGACGCTCGGGTACGCCGGAGTTCTTCGCGTAGAGGTACGCGGAACTCTGGCCACCACTGTTGAGCGTCCACGCGGAGACGCGATAGAGCCCCGACGGGAGCCCGCCGAGCGTCTGATAGATCGACGCGGTATAGGCGGTCGACTTCCAGAACGTGAGCTTGAGCGCACCGACGACCGCCGGGTCCTGAGTGAAGACCGCGTTGGCGTGCGCGCCTCCTGGCGACCACACACCCCAGCCGGTCGGCTCGTTCGTGTAACCGTCCTGCTCGAAGCCGCCGTTGACGGCGAGGTTCGTCGGAGGCGTCTCGCCGAACACGTCGAGGGTCGGCAGAGCCGCGCCGCTCCAGTCGAACAGCGTCTGGTTGTCCCACGGGTTGGAGAGGACACCCGGGTCGTCGTTGTCGATCTTCCCGGCCTCGGTCCCCCAGTTGGCGCCCGGGACGGGAAGCCAGCCGGGCTCCCACCAGATGAGTCCGCGCCCCCGCCCGTCGGGCACCGCGCGCACGATGTCGCGGAGGTCACGGAGGAAGGCGGTCTGACCGACGACGCTCGCGGGGTAGCCGCCGGTCGCCGCCTCTGCCGTGTAGAACGAGTTCCCGAGGCCGTCGCCGTCGCCGAGCGTCCAGCCGTACGCGGTCTCGACGATGAGGACGTCTTTGTCGTACCGCGCGCTGATGTCGTTGAGATTGACGGCGAGCTGCCCCATGGTGCCGTGCCAGAACGGGTAGTAAGACAGCCCGATGATGTCGAACGGAACACCCTGCGCCGTGATCGCATCGAACCACCAGCGATACAGCGCGTTGTCGCCGCCGTGATCCAGGTGCAGGACGATCTCGATGTCCTCCCCCGTCCGGAGCGACGCATCGACGCCCGCGATCCCCGCTTTCAGCAGGCCCGCGAGCTGGGTGAAGTCCGAGACGCCATTGCCGACCCGCCCGTGATCCCAGAGGATGCCGCCGGGGATCTCGTTGCCCATCTGGACCATGTCGGGCAGCACCCCGGCCGCTCGCATCGCGTCGATGACGTCTTCGGTGTATGCGCGAACGGTCGACACCAGTTGCGAGTAGGTCAGACCGCGCCATGCCTTCGGTACGGTCTGCGTGCCGGGGTCGGCCCACCAGTCGCTGAGGTGGAAGTCGAGCAGGATGTCCATCCCCGCGGCCTTCGCTCGCTGCGCCGTCGAGATCGTCGTGGCCAGGTCGTTCGTGCCGCCACCGTACGGTTCGCCGGTGACGGTGTACGGATCGACCCAGAGGCGCAGCCGAGCGAGATTCATGCCGGCATCGCCCATGATGTCGATCGGGTCGCCCACGACTCCGCCGCGGGAGAACGTCCCGCCGAGCGACTCGACCTCGTGGATCATCCCGAGATCTCCGCCCATCACGAAGCCGTCGGGTTCGACGGCCGCGGCCCTCGTCGCGGGCAGCGCCGCCCCGACGAGGACGAGCGCCGCCGCCGTGATGAGCGCCGATGCTCGCCGCCGTGCTCTGTGCGTCATGTGTCTTCCTCTCTCATCGGTCGGAGCGGATCCGCCGTCGCCCCCAGTGCGCTCAACGAGGCGAGAGCGCATCCGCCCTCGTCGAACAGCGTCTGATTGGCCCACCCGTTGCCGGGCTCGGCCACGTCGTTGCCGTAAGCCATGCCCGCCGTCGACGCCCAGGATGTTCCCGGAACGGGCAGCCAGGCGGGCTCCCAGTACACGACTCCCCGGCCACGGCCACCGGGCACGTCGCGGACGACCCGGGCCAGGTCGTGGAGGTACCGCGACTGGCCCTCGACCGACGCCGGGTAGACCGCCGCCGGTGAGCTCGCATCGAACATCGACGTCCCCGCCGGGTTGTCAGGTCGGTACGCGTAGGCGGTCTCGACGACGATGACGTCCTTCTCGTAGCGTTGGACGAGCTGGTGCAGGTTACCGCTCAGGTCGGCGAGCGATCCGTGCCACAACGGGTAGTAGGACAGCCCGATCGCGTCGAAGTCGACGGCTCGCGCCGTGATCTGGTCGAACCATCGACGGTAGAGGTCGGCGGCGCCTCCCGCATCGAGGTGGAGCACGATGCGCGAACGGTCGTCGGCGGCACGAACGGCGCTCGAGCCCGCGTGCAGCAAGCGGGCGAGACGGTCGTACTGCTCTCGCGCCTCGTCGGTGGGCACCGCCTCGAAGGCTCGGTTCACGAGGTCGTACCGCGGTGTCCGGCCGAGCGGCCACAGCATCCCGTTCGTCGTCTCGTTGCCGACCTGGACCCACTCCGGGCTGCCGGCATTCGCGCTCACGGCCGAGATGACCTCGGTGGTGTGGGCAGCCACGGCCTCGCACAGGCCGTCGAGGTCGAGTGCCTGCCACGAGCGGGGAAGCGACTGCTTCTTCGGATCGGCCCAGAAGTCGCTGTAGTGGAGATCGATCATGAGGCCGAGGCCGGCGTCGCGCGCACGCTCGGCCAGGCGCACGGTCGTGGCGAGATCGTTCGTGCCGCCCTGATACGGGCGTCCCTCCGCGTCGGTCGGATCCACCCACACGCGAAGCCGCGCGAGATTGACCCCGTGGTCGGCGAGGATCCGGAAGAGGTCCCTCGCGCCCGCGGCATCCGAGAACCACCCCCCGAGCGCCTCGACCTCTGCGGTCATCGATACGTCGGCACCCCGGATCTGCAGTGGTGTCGTCATCATTCCTTCTCTCCTCCCTGAGCGAGCCCCGCGACCAGGTAGCGCTGGAGCACCACGTAAAGCACCGTGATCGGCACCGCGACGAGGATGGCCCCTGCCGCGAACGTCGTGAAGTCGTTCCGGGTCTGATCCGAGATCAGTTGGAACAGTCCTATCGCGACGGTGTAGTTCTGCGGGCTGCTTATCAACAGGCGCGGCAGGATGAAGTCCATCCAGGGGACCGCGAACTGGGTGACCGCGACGAACGTCAGCATCGGGGTCATCAGCGGCAGCAGGATGCGCGTGAAGATCTGCAGATGCGACGCGCCGTCGAGCACCGCCGCCTCGTCGAGGCTGGTCGAGATCCCGTCGAGATAACCCTTGAGAAGCCAGATGTTGTAGGGCACCGCGGCGGCGACGCTCGCGATGATCAGACCCGCGAGGCTGTCGAGCAGTCCGAAATTCAGGTACAGGATGTAGATCGCGATGGCGGTCATGAACGTCGGGAAGATCTGGATGACGAGCATGACCAGCAGGCCGGTGCGCCGGCCCGAGAATCGGAGTCGCGCGAAGACGTAGGCGGCGATCGCCGACAGCAGCACGCTGAGCACCATGTTCGATACCGCGACGATGAGGGAGTTGCCGTACCAGGTCGCGAACGGCGTCTCGGCGAACAACCGGATGTAGTTGGCGAACGTCGGATCGGCGGGGATCGCCGACGCCTGGGCGAGCGAGCGTCCCGAGCCGAGCGATGATCCGACGATCCACGCCAGCGGGTACAGCACGATGACCGCGACGACGACGAGCTCGACGTGGATGAGGACGGTGATGAGACGGCTTCGGGTTCTATGCATCGGTGAAGGCCTTCGAGCGACGCAGGCTCCAGACGGAGAAGCTCCCGACGATGACGAAGATCAGGATCGACATCACCGAAGCGATGTCGTACAGACCGTTGTCGAGGGTGAGTTTGTAGAGCCAGGTGATGAGGATGTCGGTGCTGCCGGCGTACCGGTAGTCGGGGTTGGCCGGACCACCCTGCGTGAGGAAGTAGATGACCCCGAAGTTGTTGAAGTTGGCGACGAATGACAGCACGATGAGCGGCGCCGTGGCCCGCAGGACGATCGGCAGGGTGATGTAGCGCACCTGCTGCGCGGCGGAGGCGCCGTCGATGCGGGCGGCTTCGTAGTAGCTCGACGAGATGTTCGTCAGTGCACCGCTGACGAGTGCCATGAAGTATGGAAAGCCGAGCCAGAGGTTGACCAGCAGCGCGATGATCCGGGCGAGCCACGGATTGGCCGGGTCGGTCAGCCACATGACCCGCTCGGACGTCACGCCCCAGTCGACCAGGGCCTGACTGATCGGCCCGAACTGGCCGTTGAACATCGAGCGGAAGACGAGTGCCGAGATCATCGCCGGCACGGCCCACGGCAGGAAGAAGATGCTTCGCCACACGCGGGGGAAGCGGACGCGCCGACTCGAGACGAGGACCGCCTGCAAGAACCCGAACGCGTAGGTCGTCGCCGTCGCCAGCGCCGCCCATGCGATCGTCCAGCCGAGCACGCCGAAGAACGTCGCTCCCCAGGCGCCCGCGCCGAGCAGCTGCCGGAAGTTCGCCAGCCCGACCCACTCCACGAGCTGCATCGGCGGCAGATTGTCTTTGCTGTAGTCCGTGAAGGCGATGAGGATGCCGAAGGCGACCGGCAGCGCGGTGACGAACAGCAGCAGCACGACGGTCGGCGCGAGCACGAGATACGGGAATGAGCGCTGCCGCGCGTCGCGGACCCAGGCCCGGACAGCCACGCGTTCGCCGGTCTCAAGGAAACGGCGTCGCGTGTTCGCGGCATCGCGCACCGCCCACACCGCGAGGGCGAGGAGCAGCGAGAGGACGAGCACCGCGATGATCCCGTTGATCATCAGGATGATCGAGTGGTCACCCGCGGACAGCCCGGCCACGGTCATGGCCCGCGGCTGCGCGCCCAGCGTCACAAGGCCCCAGAGACCGCGGACGAAGAAACCGCCGTGCGTCCGAGGCGTGTACTCACCGATATCCGCGTAATGCCCCGTCGTGAGCTCGACAGCGACGGCGAGCGCAGCCACGACGGCGAGCGCGATCCCTTTCACCCACTCGCGGTTGAGCACCTGCCCGAGACCGGGCACGAGGGCGGAGGCGAGTCCGATCGACCAGGGCGCCGTCGGGCTCGCTCCGCGATGATGCGGGGTCACTCCCCCAGCCCGGTCAGATCGGCGTACCCCGAGACGGCCTGCCGCTGGGCAGCGGGGGCGTCGAGCACGCCGTCCCACACGCTGGAGACGAGGGTGTTCCCGACGGTCCAGAGCTTGTCGCCGACATCGGAGACGAGGTCCGATCGCTCGGCCTGCGCGAGGATGCCACCGGCGTGCTCGTCGTCGGCGAGGCCGGGAATGGCCTCGGTGTTCTCGCTCGTCAGCGCGGGGATGCCACCCGTCGTCTCATAGAGGGCGGCGGCGGCCTCGTCCGAGGCGAGGAACGCGGCGAAGACCCGCGCGGCACCCGGGTGGGCTGAATAGCCCGACACGACACCCACGCCGAGCCCGGCGAGCGTCGCGGGCTCCTCGCCTCCCTCGACGGCGGGCAATGTTGTCACGCCGAACTCGAACCCCTCGGACTCTCCTGCCGCGGTGAAATCGCCGATCGACCAGGGTCCCGTGATCACGTACGGGGTCTCCCCCTTGGCGAACTCCATCTCGATCGAGTCCCAGGTCGCGTCGGCGGCGTTCACCTGCCAGAGATCGCGAAGACCGCCGTAGTAGGCCAGCGCGGTGGTCAGTGCGGGGTCGTCGAGGCCGGGAGCCGCGGGGTCGCCCGTGAGATGCCACCCCAGCGAGGTCAGCACCGGATAGGCGTAGTAGAGCTCGCCGCTGAGCCAGCGCACGGTCCAGCGATTCGTCCGGGGGTCGTTGTAGCTCGCCGCGAGTTCGCGGATCTGCTCCCAGGTCTGCGCCGGTTCGCTCGAACCCGTGAGCTGTTCCAGGAGGGTCTTGTTGTAGAACAGCGCGATCGACTCGGTCGACACCGGCACGCCGTACAGGTCGCCGTCGCGGCTGACGACGCCGGCGAAGGTCTCGCCGACGCGCTGCGTGATCTCGCTGTCGTACTCACCCAGCGGCGCGGCGACACCCGAGTCGATCGCCCCCGGGAGATCGGTGAAGTTCGTGAAGTACACATCCGCGCCGGTGCCGGCCTCGCCGTCGAGTTCCATCTTGGCGACGGCATCGACCTTCGACACCGTCGTGAGCTCGATGCGAATGTCGGGATGTACCGCGGTGAAGGCCTCCACCAGCGCTTCGCCGTACTCGGGGTACTCCACCCAGACCTTCAGCGGCGCCTCTCCGTTGGCGACGTCGGGCTCGATCTCATATGCCCGCGCCTCGGCATCCCAGGTCAGGGTCGCTTCCTCGTCGGGCGGCGCGCTGGAGCACCCGGCGGTGGCCGCGAGCGAGAGGACGATGGCCGCTCCCACCGTGGTACGGGCAGTGGCTGCTGTGCTTCGGATGGTCATGCAAACTCCCTCGTTGCCGTGACTGTGACCGGTCCCAGTCAACTGTCGCCGTCCATCTGAGTCCATGACAGTAGTGGCCGGATCGCCCCCGCGTGCGGTCTCCCCCTGGGGAGGAGTCGGTGTCCGACGGAGCTCGCGATCATCCGCCGCCACTGGCACAGTGATCAGCGAGAGCAAGGATCGGTGACTATGGAACAACTGGTACTGCCCAACGTGTACGTGCTCGCACGCGAACGCGAGCATCCCTCTCGTGTACTACTGCAGCAACGCTGGAAACCGGACACGGATCCCGCGAACAGCGGGCGCTGGGAACTCCCCGGAGGCAAGTGGCGGGCGTTCGAGACGATCGCCTCGTGCGCCGCACGCGAGCTGCACGAGGAGACGGGCCTCTTCGACGTCGACGTACGGGGCCAAAGCAGCGACCACGAACTCCTCGGCGACACGGTGCAGGTCAGCGAGAGCGTGCAGCTGGTGCAGATGATCGAGGGGCCCTATCCCTCTCTGCTCGCGGTCGTCGACGCCGTCGCGTCCGGGCAACCGCGCGCGACCGGCGACGGGTCACGCGGGGCGCAGTGGATCGAGGAATCGCATCTCCGCGACATTCTCCTGACCGAACCGGAGACGTTCACGGCGTTGAGCTACGCCGCGCTGAGCCACCGGTTCGGAGTGGAGCCGTGACGACTGCCCGACCCGACGCCGCTTGCGCCGGTCGCGTCGTCCGCGGCGCGGCTGGCACAGTGAGGGGATGAGCACGTTGGAAAGCGACATCATCGACGAGCGGGCGCTGAGGTCCGCGATCGCAGGTGCGCCGTTCTCCGGGGTCATCAGCGTCGACTCGGGCGACGCTCCGGTATGGCGGAGCGCGCACGGACTGGCTGACCGCGCGAACGGGACGCCGGCGAGCGAGGCCACACAATTTGCGATCGCATCCGGAAGCAAGACGTTCACCGCGCTTGCGATCATGCGGCTCGTGGAAGAGGGCACCCTCGCGCTCGACACAGCGGTCCGAGACCTGCTCGGTGACGACCTTCCGCTCATCGACCACGCCGTCACCGTCGAGCATCTCCTCGGCCACACGTCGGGGATCGGCGACTACATCGATGAGGACGACGATCTCGATGTGTCGGAGTTCTTCCTCGGAGTGCCCGTGCACACGCTGACGACGGCGGAAGCGTTCCTTCCCCTGCTCGACGGCATCCCGCCCCGGGCCGCTCCCGGCGAGACCTTCTCGTACTGCAACAGCGGGTACGTCCTGCTGGCGATCATCATCGAGCGGGTGACGAGGCGCGGGTTCCACGAGGTCGTGCATGACCTCGTCATCGCCCCGGCCGGCCTCACCGACACCGATTTCCCCCGTACCGACGAGCTCGGCGCGGATCATGCCCGCGGCTACGTCTTCGACGAGGGACTGCGGGTCAACACGCTGCACCTGCCCGTCCGCGCCGGCGGCGACGGCGGCGCTTCGACCACGACCGCCGACGTGCACCGGTTCTGGCGAGCGTTCTTCGACGGACGCATCGTCTCCCCCGCGTCCGTGGCTCTCATGACGGCGCCACGTTCCCGGGTCGAAGACGAGGAGATGAGATACGGCCTGGGTTTCTGGCTGACCGAGACGGGGGCCGGCGTCGTGCTGGAGGGCTGCGACGTGGGAGCGTCGTTCCGTTCCGTGCATCACCCGCCGACCTCGACGACGGCGACCGTGATGAGCAACACGGCCGACGGCGCGTGGCCCGTCGCGCGCGTGCTGGCCGATGCGATGGCCGCGCTCGACGATCGGTAGGCCGCTCAGCCTGCCGGGACGGCTTCGTTCTCGTCGTCTTCGATGACCGGCGGTGCTGCCGCGATGTGCGTGATGGGACGCCACACCAACAAGAGGGTGAGCGCAGCACCCACGAACGCGAACCACCAAGGACCCGTCGGCCCCCAGACCTGCGCGATCACCCCGCCGAGCGCCTGACCGATGACGAGGCCGCCGAAGACACCGACCATGTTCACCGAGGCGATGCGTCCCTGCAGCTCGTGTGGAACCAGGCGCTGGCGGACCGTGGTCGAGATGGTCGCCCAGACGAACGCGTAGGCGCCGAACGCGATCATGATGACGAACGCCACGACGCCGGACGTCGTCAGGGCGAACGCGAGGTGCATGAGGACCTCCGCAGTAAGGCACACCCTCATCAGCGCGGCGAACGAGAAGCGTCGTTCCAGCCTTCCGAACAGCAGCGTCGCCGCCAGTCCCCCGATGGCCGAGGCCGTGGTCAGCGCGCCGTACCCGACGGGACCCATTTGCAGGTAGTCGGTGGCGTACAGCACGAGCACACCCCAGGGCGCGGCCCACGTCACGTTGAAAGTGAGGATGATGATCACGAGCGTCCGCACAGGTGGGTTGCACCACAACCAGCGGATGCCGCTCAGGATGTCGGCGTGCACCGCGGTCCGCTCACGCGCTGCATCCACTGGTTCGACTCTCTTCGTCGCCGTGATTCGCGAGATGAGGACGATCGCGAGCGCGACGCACAGCCCCTGGACGGCGAACGGCCAGAACGACCCGATGGCGAACAGGAAGGCACCGAGGGGCGGGCCGCCGAGCTGGTTCGCCACGAGGAACCCGGCCTGCAGCCGCGCGTTGCCGATCCCGAGGTCGCTCTTGCGCACCATCATCGGCAGCAGGGTGCTGCTGGTCGTGTCGACGAACACCTCGGCGGTGCCGTAGAGGAAGGCCACGATCAGCACCATCCAGATGCTGGCGAGTCCGGTGATGAGGAAGACGCACAGACCGATCAGCACGAGAGCCCGGATGCCGTTGGCCACCATGATCAGGATGCGCCGGTCGACCCGGTCGGCGATCGCGCCGGCGTGGAGTCCGAACAGCAGCCACGGCAGGAACTGCATGACGGCACCGGAGGCCACCAGGATGGGCGAATCGGTCATCGACGCGATCAGGAGCGGCGCGGCTGCGAGGGCGATGCCGTCGCCGATGTTGCTCGTCAGCGACGAAGCGAACAGCCACCGGAAGTCACGGCCGAGGCGCCGCGGCGCGACCCACTCTGCGATACCCACCGCACGAGCCTAGAGCGCACCTCGGACACGTAGGCTTGCCCGATGTCCGGAGACCGCCGCACGACCCCCGATGCCTTCGTCCGTGTGCGCGGAGCGAACGAGAACAACCTCCGGAACGTCGACGTCGACGTTCCGCGCGACGCGATCGTCGCGTTCACCGGGGTGTCGGGCTCAGGCAAGTCGTCGCTCGCGTTCGGGACGATCTTCACTGAGGCGCAACGCAGGTATCTCGAGTCCGTGGCCCCTTACGCCCGGCGCTTGATCCAGCAGGGCCACAATCCGCACGTCGAGTCGATCACGGGGCTTCCGCCGGCCGTCGCCCTGCAGCAGCGTCGCGGTGCGCCCAGCTCGCGCTCGAGCGTCGGCACCGTGACGACGCTGTCGAACTCGCTGCGGATGCTGTTCTCGCGCGCCGGCACGTTCCCCGACGGGTTCACCGACCGGCTCGACTCCGACGCCTTCTCCCCCAACACCGCCGCCGGTGCGTGCCCGGAGTGCCACGGCATCGGCGTCGCGCACACGGTCACCGAGGAGACCCTCGTGCCCGATCCCTCCCTCAGCATCCGCGACGGCGCGATCGCCGCGTGGCCGGGCGCGTGGCAGGCGAAGAACCTCCGCGACATCACCATCGCCCTCGGCTACGACGTCGACCGCCCGTGGCGCGACCTCGACCCCGCCGACCGCGAGTGGATCCTGTTCACCGACGAGCAGCCCATCGTCGAGATCGCGCCGCAGCGCGACCGCGTGGCCAAGCCCTACAAGGGCATGTTCTGGAGCGCGAAGAAGTACGTCTTCCACACCCTCGCCGATTCGAACAGCGCGAAGATGCGTGAGCGGGTGCTGCGGTTCGTCCGCACGGGCATCTGCCCGCTGTGCGGCGGGTCGGGTCTGCGGCGCGAGGCGCTCGCCGTCACCTTCGCCGGCCGCACCATCGCCGAGCTGAACGCCCTGCCGATGAGCGAGCTCGCCGACATCCTGCGTCCCACCACGGAGCTGACGGATGCCGCGCCCGCGCTCACGACGTCATCGTCGGGCGAGCGCACGGATGTCGCCGTCGCGATCACCACCGACCTCGTCGCCCGCATCGAGGTGCTCATCGACCTGGGGCTCGGCTACCTCGGGCTCGGTCGCGTGACCACCACCCTCTCCCCCGGCGAGATGCAGCGCCTGCGCCTGGCGACGCAGCTGCGCTCGGGCCTGTTCGGGGTGGTCTACGTGCTCGACGAGCCATCGGCCGGGCTGCATCCCGCCGACGCCGAGCCGCTGCTCGATGTGCTGGAGCAGCTGGCGGCATCGGGGAACTCGGTGTTCGTCGTCGAGCACAACATGGACGTCGTCCGAGGTGCGGACTGGATCGTCGATGTCGGCCCCGGAGCGGGCGAGGGCGGCGGCGAGGTGCTCTATAGCGGAGCCATCGATGGGCTCGCCGAGGTCACCGCATCAGTGACGCGGCCCTTCTTGTTCCCGGGCACCGAGGGTGGCGCCGTGGAGTCGCGCTTCTTGCGCTCCCCCACCGACTGGCTGACGCTCGAGGGCGCGTCGCTGCACAACCTCGCGAACGTCGACGCCGCGTTCCCGCTCGGGACGTTCGTCGCGGTCACGGGGGTGTCGGGGTCGGGCAAGTCGTCGCTCGTCGGCGGAGTGCTCCACGACGTGGTGCGGCGTCATCTGCGCGGGGATGAGACGGCGGACCAGTCGCACGACGAGACGACGGATGCCACAGAGCCGGGCGAGGCGGGCCCGGTCGAGGCGCTGCCGGACGGGCAGGCCGAGGTCCCCGCGGTGCGAGCGGTCACCGGCCTCGATCACATCGACCGTCTGGTGCGCGTCGATCAGAAGCCGATCGGACGTACGCCGCGCTCGAACCTGGCGACGTACACGGGCCTGTTCGATGCGGTGCGCGCGGTCTTCGCCGGCACCGACCTCGCACACGAGCGCGGGTACACCGCCGGCCGCTTCTCGTTCAACGTCGCGGGAGGCCGCTGCGAGACCTGCCTCGGCGAGGGTTACGTCTCGGTCGAGCTGCTGTTCCTGCCCGGCAGCTACGGAAAGTGCCCGACGTGCGACGGCGCTCGGTACAACGCCGAGACGCTCGAGGTCACCTACCGCGGCAAGAACATCGCCGACGTGCTCGCCCTCACCGTCGATGACGCTGCCGGCTTCCTCGAGCCGGTGCCCGCGGCATCCCGGAGCCTGCGCACTCTGCGCGATGTCGGCCTCGGCTACCTGCGACTCGGTCAGCCGGCCACCGAGCTGTCGGGCGGCGAGGCCCAGCGCATCAAGCTCGCGACCGAGCTGCAGCGCGCCCGTCGCGGTCACACCCTCTACCTGCTCGACGAGCCCACCACCGGACTGCATCCCGCCGATGTGCGCCTGCTGCTCGCGCAGCTGCACACACTCGTGGACGCCGGCAACACGGTGGTCGCGGTCGAACACGACATGGATGTCGTCGCCTCAGCCGACTGGGTCATCGACCTCGGCCCGTCCGGCGGCGACGCCGGCGGGCGCATCATGGCTGCGGCCGCGCCCGCCGAGCTCGTCCGGCATCCCTCCAGCCGGACGGCGCCGTATCTCGCTCGGGTCCTCTCGAACGTCATTTCCGCACCAGCCGAATAGCACGCGGAAGCCGAAAACCGGAAACCGCTTGTAATTAAGGCGAACGCCCGTGTTACTATCGCCACGTATGTAGCCAGATGTGGCAATAGGCCGCACGTGGGGGGTCATCGGTTTCACCAAGCGTGGCAGTTTCGTCGAGTTCTGATGGCTCTTCGTAACCCGCTCACACGCGTCTGATCGCCTGCATTGCCGCCGGGATCCCGGCCACGGGAAGGGGGTGGAATCGATGACTTTGGAACAGCTCGAAGCGCTTGACGCGAGTTCGGAGGCGGCGGAAATGGCCGCCAGCCTCGGCAGCCAGTCCTGCTGACAGATAAGCGGGCGGACGCGACCGCGTCCGCCCGCTCCGCTTCCCCTCGACGAGGAGGTCTTCGTGAACGCATTGACCCGCGTGCTCCATGCCCCGAACACCGCGGCATCGATCGGCGTCCCGGCATGGTTCGACGACGTGGCCGTCGATAACTTCCTGGACAGTGGGTTGGTGGCCGTCACGGACGACGACGCGTGCCACGTCGGCTTCTCGCTCGCGCCCGAGCACCCGACCGCCACATGCTTCGTCGCGATCCCCGACGGACATGACGCGCCCGGCTGGGTGGCATCCGCCTTGACGGAAGCCGCGGCCGGGGCCCGGATGCGCGGGGCCGACCGGTTCGAAGCCTGGGTTCCGGCGTGGAACGCGGCAATCGTGCACGCAGCCGCACAGTCGATGACCCGGGAGGGCGTCCTGGAGAAGGCCGTCTTCGCTTACGGCGAGCGCTGGGATCTGATCCTCTACTCCGTCCCCGGCGGTGGACGATGACGCTCGACGCGCTCGACAATCCCGGCGATCTCGATGTCTCGGTGGAGCGCAGCTTCGAGCAGTCGCTGATCCGCAATGCGCCGCGACTGCTTCACCGGCTGACCGAGCAATGCACACTCCACAGCGCCGAGATCGAGTTGGCGCAGTCTCTCCGGCTCGCACGGAATCTCGAACGGCTCGCGAGCGTTCCGGCTCGGCGCCAGAGCCACCCCGCAACGGTGTACACCTTTCTGCCGCGCAACAATCTTCTGTATTCGATCGCCCTGTACTGCCTGATCCCTCTCTCCCTCGGGCTCCCGGTGCAGGCGCGACCGCCCGCGGCGCTCTCGGGTCTGGTCACCGAGCTCTGGCAGCTGACCGGGCTCGACCGCTTCGGAAGCGCCCACCTTCGCGACGAATCGCAGCGGGATTTCACCTCGCGTTCCTCAGCCGAGGACGTGCTGATCTTCACGGGACGAAGCGAGAACGGCCGCCGTGTCGAGAGGCAGACGTCGCATCGGGCCTTCATCGGATTCGGGTCCTCGCTGAATCCGGCCATCGTGATGCCCGGGGCGGATCTTTCGAAAGCCAGCGACGACCTCGTCTTCGCGCGCCTGTACAACTCCGGCGCCGACTGCCTGGCTCCGGACTCGGTCTTCGTACACGAGTCGGTGTACGCGGAGTTCCACGAGCGGCTGACCGCCCGGTTGACGCTGCTCGAGATGACCGATCGCAGATCCGCCGGCACGATCGCGCATGCTCCGAGCCCAGACGAACGAACCGCGACGCAGGGGCGACAGTTCCTCGCCGAGATGGCGGATCGGACGACATGGTCGGGTCCTGACTGCGACTCGCCCGATTTCGTTCCGACAACCGTGACGACGAGCGACCTCGCCGAGGCCTCGCATACCGAGCTCTTCTCCCCCGTCTTCAACGTCGTGACGTTCTCATCGTGGGAGCGTCTCCTCGAGACCTTCGCCGCTGCACCCTACGCGGGCAGTGAGATGTACCTCAGCCTCTACGGCGGCGCCGGGGGGCCGGTGCCGGACGCCTACCGGCTGTGCCCGTCGTCTACGCCGTTTCACCACGAGGCGGCATTGCGGCCCTTCGGCGGCTACGGTGCGGACGCGACCTGGCTCACGGTCGACGGGATGACGACAGGCAGACCCGTCAGTGTGTTCCACACGCTGAGGAGGGAACTGTGCGCGTGACCATGGTCGCCACGGGGGCTGTCTCCGCCGCGCACTTGCCGATGTACCTCTCCTGGCTACGTCGCCGGGAGGCGCACGGTCTCGAACGCATCGTGATGACCCGCTCCGCCTCGCAGTTCGTGAGTCCCCTGTCGCTGCGCAGCATCGCCCGGGTTCCGGTGATACAGGACGACTGGGAGTCGTTCTCGACCGCCGACCTGCACCATGTCGAACTGGGCGAGTCGAGCGATGTGATCCTCGTCTACCCGGCGACCGTGAACTATCTGATGCGCGTCAGCCTGCTCGCCTTCGACACCCCGTCGGTGGCCGCTATCGCGACGGGCGAATGCACGACGGTTCTCTGCCCGTCGCTACCACCGCGGATCGTCGCGCATCCGTTGTACACGGCAGCGCGGCAGCGGATCGAGTCCGTGCCTCGGTATCGGATGGTCGAGCCGGTCGCCGGGGAGAGCCTCGCGAGCGCGGCGCCCGGATCCGTGCCGCCGCCGCTGTGGGAGTTGTGGCCCGAACTGGAAGGGATGGTGACTCAGCCATGACATACCTCGACGACCTCGCAGACCCCGTGATGACCGCTCCCATCACTCTCTGGCGCCCCGAGGGGCAGGACTTCCCGATCGACCCGCGGTTCTTCGGCCCTCTGGGACAGCGATCGCCGGATCCGACGTCGGATTGGGGCATCTGGCGTGTCATACGCGGGCGCCGCCCGCTGCCCGCTCAGGGCTTCAAGATTCATCTCGCCCCGTGCTTCGACGAGTTCGACGAGGTCCTCGCCATCGCCGAGCGGGTCGCGCAGGAGTTCGAGCTCACACTGAAGCACGTCGCGCGACGCGAGTTCCTGTGGGCGCTGTACTCCAAGAACGCCCCACGGGCGAATGCCGGTAAGGCGATCGTGCTCTACCCGCGACCCGAGGACCTGGCCAGATGCCTCGTGTCGCTCCGGAGGGCGCTCGGTCCGCGTTCCGGGCCTCCTGTCGCCGGCGACCACTCCCTCAGCGACACGATCATCCACTGCAGATTCGGCGCGTTCGAGTTCTCGGATGCGACGGAGTTCAACGAATGGGGACAGGCGCTGATCGAGGGGCCCGACGGGACGCTGCGGCCTGATGCCCGCGCTGTGGTGCCGGTAGCGGCCGATAAGGATCAGCTGTTCGAGCTGACCGGTCTCCGCTTCGACGCTGAGCCTCATGCACTCCCGGACAGGTATCGCGTGCGCGCTGCCGTCGCGGTGCACGCGGGCGGCGGGACCTACCTCGCCGACGACCTCGCAACGGGTGACAGAGTGGTCATCAAACGGGGCATCCGTTTCATCGGCCTCGACGGCCATGGCACCGACGCGGCGCAGCGGATCCGCGACGAGGCGGCGACTCTTCGGTCGATGGCCGACAGCCCCGAGCTGGATGGTCGCGTCCCGCGGCTCGTCGACACCTTCGAGATCGGCACGAGCAGTTTCCTGGTCGAGACCAGGGTCGACGGAGTCACGCTTTTCGAATGGGTGGCCTCGAACAGCCCGGTGTACGCGGGCATCGACCGGGGTACCGACGAGTACCAGGGTCTTGCCGCGACGTATTCCCTGCGCGTAGCGACGATCGGCGATCGATTGCGCGAACTCGTCGTCGATCTGTCGCGAGCAGGCATCACGCACAACGACCTCCAGCCCGCGAACGTGCTCGTCACGGATGCGGGAGTCGCTCTCGTCGACTTCGAAGCGGCGAGCCGCGGGGGGCCGTCGGGTGTCCGCGGAGTGCCGTGGGTGTACGGAACCCGGCGCGAATACTCGACCGGGAGCGATGTCGACGCAGTCGACCGGCTCATGGCCTATGCCTACTGGCCCCCGGTGGTCTCGGCGCACCTCGACCCCGACTGGAGATCGAGGTTCACGGCAGGCGTGCAACGTTACTTCTCCGGCCATGCGCCGACATCGCACGCGACGACCGGCGGTCACGCCGGGTCTCCGGCCACGCCACCCGCGGCTGCGGACATCTATCGGGCTTACGCGAGAGCATGCCGCCATTACCTAGATACCGGAGTCGGTCTACCGCATCCGCTGCGCTCGCCGCGAGGAAATCTCGACAACCGCCCCGTCGCAAGCCTCGGATCGGGCCTCCTCAGCCTGCTCTTCCTCCCCCGCGACGACGACGAGGTGCGCTCGGCGCAAGAACGGCTGATCGACGTCCTCGCAGGGGGCCCGTCTCGGCCGTTGCGTGTCTCCGACCTCGGACTCATCGGCGGAGTCGGCCTGCTCCCGGCAGCTCTCCGACGCCACGGCGAGAGAGACACCGCAGCGCAGTGGTCGGAGGCCTACCTGGACCGCCTCGAGGCCACTGAGGTGGATGCGCTCAGCTCGCGGTTGGACACGGGACTATCGGGCATCCTGACCGCCATTCTCCTCGGCACCGAGGGGCGACCGTCGGGTCGTGCCGCGGCCGTCGCGGACCGCGTCGGGAAGGAGCTCGAGACCCGAGCCCGACATCTGCTGCGCAACGACCTCGGGCGGTCGCCCGACGCCGAGCAGCGTGGCTTGATGGGCGGTGGCCCGGGGATCGCCCTCGCGCTTTCCCTGTGGGCCCGGTCGCACGGGGGCGATGCCGGTCTCTCGTACGACCTCATCGACAGCGAGCGGCGCCGATATCAGGTCGTCAATCGTGCGCTCTACTTCGTGGACGGAGACAAGAAGTTCCGTCCGTACCTCGACCGGGGCAACGCCGGGCTGCTCGTCGCCGCGTCGGCGGTCCTCCCGGCGGACGAACTGGCGAATCCGCGTTGGCAGCGGATCGCCGCCGGGCTCAGGACCGCCCTCGGCGTCGCGCCGGGCCTCATGACCGGAGCCGCCGGGCTGCTGTTCGCCGCGAGCGTCGTCAACGCGCGTCTCGGACACCTTCCGGGCCGGATCGACTCGGCCGGGCTGTTCGCCGACCTCCGATCGATGCTCGTGCAGACGCCCCATGGTCCGTTGACACCGGGGGGCCTCGGCCGCCGGGTTGCCCTCGACGGGGCGACGGGAGCAGGCGGGGTCGCGGTCGCGGTCGCGACTCACCGCGGCGATCTCTCGCTCGCCGGTCTGATCGACAACCGAACCCACTATGGAGAGCGCGCACATGCCCCTGTCACTACCCACTGAGCGCCGACTCGATGGTCGCCGTGTGACCGCGATCGACCCGTCGCTCCCGGCATCCCAGCTGCTCGACTCGTTGAGGGAGCGGTGGGACCGACATGAGGTGATCCTCGTCGACTCCGCGTCAGCGCCCGTCGGCGAGGCCCGGCTCGACGTCGACGGGTCGGATGTGGCGCTGCTTCAGCGCACCAGCGGAACCACGGGCGTGCCGAGGATGTTCGCATTCGCGCGTGCAGGCGTCCGAGAGCACGCCGCCGCTACGGCTCGCGCGATGGACGTGCGGCCGGGATGCCGCGTAGCCATGGCGATTCGCGCGGGGACGGCGTACTACACCAGCGTCGTGCTGATGTCGCTGTTCAACGACACCGCGCTGGTCGTCTTCGACCCGCTCGACATCGACTCGGCGATCCGGGCCATCCTGGAGCGTCGCATCGACACCTTCGACGCCGGTGTGCGCTTCTGGCAGACCATCGCGCTGAAAGCACGGCGCGACCCCGCCGTCCTCGATGCCCTCGCCGACCTCTCCGTGCGCGGGGTCGGCGGCGATCCGCTCCCTCGCTCCGTCGAAGCGCACTACCGAGACAACGGGATACCGCTGGCCAACGGGTACGGACTCACCCAGGCCGGTCCGAATGTCGCGATCGGGTTGCACGCCTCGGCGACGGAGGGCAGCTGCGGCCGACCGCTGGACGGCGTCGAGTGCACCATCCGCGACGGCGAGCTCGTGATCCGGTCACCGTTCGCCGCCCTCGGAGAGGTCGTGAATCACCGGATCGTGGATCCGCCCGAAAGGGACGACGACGGCTGGCTGCGCACGGGCGACGGAGCTCAGATCATCGACGGTGAGATCGTTCCCCTCGGCCGGTTGCGCGATCAGGCGGGAACGGCGTCATGACATCCGCACCGGCACGGGCCGTCATCGCGGCGACCAGCGTGAGCTCGCCACGAAGCGAGCGGTTCGACGTCGGACTTGCCGACGTGGGCGACGATGTCGAATGGGATCCGGATGCCGCCGCGCATGAGCTCCGCGACGCATGCATCAGCAACGCGCTCAACGCGGCTCAGGCCAAGGGCTACGTCATCGGTCGCAGGGTCGTCGTCATCGTCGGCGCGCAGTGCATCGGGGCGGACCCGGCCACCTCGCGCTACTACCCGGAGAGTCCCGAGCGGCATGTGAAGGCACTGCTCCCCGGGTCCGAGGTCACGTCGCTGGTGCTCTCGCATGCGTGCGCTTCGACCGGTGTCGCCGCCGGCGTGGCCGCCGATCTCTGCCGTGCGGGGGCAGCCGACACGGTCGTGGTGTGCTCATCCTCCATCGACGGGTCGCTCGAAGAGGACACGTTCCGAGACGCACGGGCATGGGCGCCCGAGGTGCGCCCCTTCGATCAGGCCGCAGCCGGCACACGCGTCTACGGTTTCGCCGGCGCGTTGATCGTCCAGGCCGCCCCGACTCCCCTCGGTGATGACCCGGTCATCACCGGATGGCACGCACGCAGCATCGGCGGCAAGACCGTCTCGGACCCCGACGAGGAATATCTCGTGATGAGCGAATCCGCACGAAAGGCGGGCCGAGCGCCCACCCTCGTGATCGCGCACGCGACGGGCACGAAGCAGGGCGATCAGGCCGAACTGCAGGCGATCGCACGGTATGCCGAGACGTACGGCCTGGCGGTCGACGTGCTCGCCAACAAAGGCGCCGTGGGTCACGCGGTGTTCGCTGCGGGTGTCGCGTCGATCGTCACCGCCGTGCGCGTTCTCTCCGGTGTACCTGTCGGGGGCAGTTTCGGACTTCGCGAGCCGCTCGCCGCTCCCGGCAGCATCCGGCTTCTCGCGGAGGCGGAGGGCGAAGCCCGCCTCGATCTGTCCGACCGGCACCGGGCGGCATTGGTCAACGGATTCGGATTCTCGGGCAGCAATGTCGCTTTGATCATCGAAACAGAAGGAGAGAACCATGACTGACTCGGAACTGTACGACTTCGTGCGCGTCGAGGCCGGCCGGATCAACGAGGAGAGCTACGCGGATGTCGTCGTCTCCGACGACACCGTCCTCGCCGACGACCTCGACATCGACTCGCTCGCGATGCTCGAGCTGTGCATCCGTGTCGAAGAGGTGTTCGGGGTGGCTGTGGCCGACGAAGTGGCCGCGGAGATCAAGACCGTGGGAGACCTGCGTCGGTTCCTCGACTCCGCCGAGACGGTCAGCGCTTAGCGGCAGCGGAGGAACCGACGTGGAGCCCGACACCAGCTGGCGAAGCCATCTGCACGGCAAGTGGACGTATCTGCGGCGATCTGCCGAGGCGGGATCGTCGCAGGACTACAGCAGATTCGACATCCACCGACTGTCCGACGGCGATCCGGTCGGACGCATCGATTCGCGGCAGACATTCCCCCGCGTGTTCCAGATCGGCATCGAGCTGGATGATCGGGCGCTCTCGAGCGGCGCGGGGCTGGACGCCGCCATCACGTTGGGTGCATGGCTGTTCGACTTCCGCGAGGCGTACGCGCTTGCGGTGATCACCTCGGTCGAGAACAGGCCGCTCGACGGTTTGTTCCGCCTGGGGGTCGCGCGCCAGACGGCAGTCTCGCCGTCGTATCTCGGTCAGGGGTCGCTGTCGCGCACCGCGCGATGGGGCATGGTCACGAAAGAGGATTTCGAGCCGGCCAACACCCTCCTGTCGCGCATTCGGGAGCGGTATCCCCCGCTCCCCTCCCGCGCGATGGCGAGCGAGCCGGCATGACGGTCCTCATCGTCGGCGGCGGCAGAGGCATCGGCGCGTCCCTCGTGAGTGCACTCGACCGCCGCGGCGTCGAGGGCGTGTTCACCTATCGATCGAGCAGAACTCGCGCGACACGCCTGGCCGCAAGATGCTCGGGCTGGCAGGCGCGGCAGCTCGACCTCCTCGACGAGCCCGAGCCCAGGCCCGCCGGGATCCTGGCAGCGCTGGGCGGGAAGATCTCGACAGTGCTCCTGTGCGCTGCGGCGGGCCTCGAGAGCGAGCCCGATGCGACCGGAGCTCGGACAGTCAACGCCACGGCGCCCGCGAACCTGGTCCGCGGCATCGCGGACACGAACCGCGTTCCGTTCGGAGTGGTCTACGTGACATCCACGGACGCCCACAACCATCTGCCGGATCGACCCGACGACGAGGAGCCCGATATGTACGAGCTGACGGCACGCACCAAACGAGAGGGAGAGTCGTTGCTGGCTTCCGTCGCGGACGCATCGAGCACATGCCGTTCGTTCACCGCGGTCGTGGCCGACCTCGTCGTGCCTTCGACCGCCCACACCATCTACCGCCGGCGAGATCCCGACCTTGTCGATCGCTTGGTCTCGGCCGGCCGGTGGGTCGATCTCGCCGCTGTCACCGACCGGTTGGTCGACGCGACACTGATGTCCGAACGCGGCGAACGCCTGCCACGCGTCATCCGGGTGCAGCATGACGCTTGATCTCGACGCACCGCGCACCGCGTTCCCCGGCACGCCTTCCGGACCGGGCGCCTACTTTCTGCCGTCGATCGGCGAGTACCCCATCTACGACGACGACGCCTATCAGTTCATGATGGACGATGAGCCTCGGGTGCGCGCTTTCGAGGAGACTCTGACCGACGCCGTCTCCGCAGACTCGGTCGTCGTCGAGCTGGGCTGCGGCCGGCAAGCCCCGTGGGCGCGCCTCGCGGCACGGCTCGGCGCGCGCCGAGTGGTCGCCGTCGAGCAGCTGGACCACGTCCGCGAGGCCCTGACCGCCGAACTGGCGAACGACCCCCGATATGCATCGATCGATGTTCTCTCCTACGACGAATATGTCGAATCGGAGATCCGCCCCACGATCCTCGTGAGCGAGATCGTCGGTGCCATCGGCAGCTCCGAAGGGGCTGAGCAGGTGGTGGGCCGAGAGATCCGACGTATCGGCGACCCCGGGATGCTCGTCGTCCCGCAGGGCTGGATCACGAGCGTGAGCGCGTTCAGCTGGCGGCGGATGCTGAGGGGCGCCGAGCCCGTGTTCGCGCGCGAAGCCCATCGTTATCGCCGTGCGCTCGCGGAGACCGTCGGCTGCGGCGACGTGCGGCTGTGCGTCGTGGGGCGGCAGGTCCAGCTTGGCCTGCTGTCCCGCCGTACCACCGTGGAGACAGCGAATTTCAGCGGGAGCTTCTCGGAAGTCGCATCCGCTCCGGCCGAGGTGGCGGTGTCGCGTCCGGGGACGCTGGACTCACTGCTGTTGTCGGTGGCGGTGAAGATCGGGACGCACTCCGTCGACAGCCTGAGCTCTCGGTCGAGCTGGTTGCCCGTCGTGGTTCCCCTCGGCAGCACCGAGCTACCGGTACGTGAGGGCGACACGGTCGACGTGCGGATGCACCGGAGGCTCGAGACGAATCCGGTGTGCCCCGACTACATCGTCGACTGGCGTCTCCGACGCGACGGCGAAGAGATCGCTCACGGAACCGCCGAATTGCCCTGGCGACCCGACCCGCACGCCACGAGCAGCGCCCTGCACGTCAGCCTGACGAACAGCGACTCCCCTCTGATCGGAGACAGCCATGACCACTGAGCACACCGTCGCGGCGAATGTCTCGCTGGATTACCCGTCATGGCACGTGACGATGGGCGAGATCGTCCTCGCCGCGTGCCATCTGCACAGCCCCGACCTCGAAGACGATTTCGATGTCTGGTTCGACTGCGGCCCGCTCCTCGACTGGATCTCCGTCGAGTACCCGCGACGCCGATACAGCCCGGGCTACCGCGTCGTGCCCACCGAGCTCATGAACGCGGACGCGTGCCGGGCCTTCGGGCTGCTGGCGAAAGCGGGGTTCGACGGCAGTGCGTTCGCGGTGGGAGCCACCGACCCCACCCTCGTGCATGTCGCCGCCAGCGCCCACGACGGCGAGCGTACTGCGCTCATCATCCGCGTCCGGAGAACGCCCTCGGGCACCTGGGACGTCACTTCCTCGGCTTTGTCGGGACACCCCGCGTGACGTCGGAACTCGCTTGGGGTCCGGCGGCGGCGGCGCTGCGCGACCTGGGCGACCTGCAAGTGTTCGGCCTGCCGCTCGACGCACCAGGCCTCCTCGACGCTTGCACTCGCGAAGAGCGGTCGGTCTTCAGCGACGAGCGCACCGCCGCGTTCGCCGCGTTCGGGCGCGCGACTCTCCAGCCCGACGCGTTGACGGTGCTCAGCCTCGAGACCGGGCCCTCGTTCGTCAACGCGCTCCTCGGGCTGTCCGAAGCAGCGTCAGGTCGCGTGCCCCTGCTGGTCGTCGTCGAGGCGGCCGCACCGGAGCGGCGGGGGTGGGGCGCGTTCCAGGATCTGCCGATAGAGGACATCTGCCGATCCCTGAAGATGCCGACGAGGACGATCGAGAACTCAGCCGATCTCATCGCGGGGATCACCGCCGCTTCGCGGCAGGCGTTCCGCCACCGCTCGCCGGCGGTCGCGGTGGTGCGCACGCGCACGGGGTCGGACGAGGAGCACGGAGACGGGACTCGGCGCCGGTGGTCTCGCGATCGGAGCGTTTCGATCCCGGCAACACGGGAATCGATGTCCGCTCTGCGGGCGGTCGACGAGCTTCGGGATGCCGCGGCCCAACGCGCGCGGATCGCGGTGATCGTCGGCGGGGGCGCGAAGCGGGCGCACGTCCGCGGCGGGGATCTCGACGCCTTCGCGGCTCAGCTCGGCGCGTCGACGCTGGTGACCGCTTCGGGCCGAGGCGCGATCGACGAGTCGAGCGAGAGCTTCGTCGGCCTGGCCGGGCTCTATGCGACGCCGGAAGGCCTCGATGCGCTCGCGGCGGCAGATGTCGTCGTGTCGCTCGGATCAGCGCTCGAGGAAACCGTGCGCGAGAGGTGGGCGCCGAAACAGGGCGCCACGCTCCTCGTGGTCGACGAGTCCGAGGTCAGCTGCCCGGCCCACGACGGCCGGAGGATCGACGTCACGTCCGACGCAGCGGCGTTCTTGGCGCTCGCCCGCGACGGGCTCGTGGCCTCCGCAGCTCCGCCCCCGCTCCGCGGGGCCCGGCCGATCAGGCAGCAGGGCGTGTCCGAGATGGCCGCGACATGGGCTCAGATCGAGGGCATCATGGTCGATGGACACTTCGACATCGTCTGCATCGAGAACGGTCTCACGGACATGTGGGGTTACGACCCGCGCTTCCTCACGGTTCCGCCGTCGACGTCACTCGTCGTCGCTGCCGAGCAAGCGGCCATGGGTGCCGCGCTCTGCGGCTCGCTCGGCGCGAAGCGCTCGCAGAAGGCCCTCGTGATCTGCGGCGATGCGACCCTCCGCATGCATCTGGCGGCCGTGACGGACGCGGTGGAGAATCACCGGCCCATCGCTTACGTCGTGTCGAGCAACTCCGGAATGGGCTGGCCTTCTCTGTCGAGGACCGACCCCGAGCTCACGACGTTCGCGTGGAACCGTCGTCTGCCCGCCGTGCTGTCGTCACTCGGCGTCGATGTGATCACACCCGCAGAACTCCGGTCACAGAAGCACCTCTCGGCACCCGCTGCGACATTTTTCGACGTCCATCCTGCGGCACCGCCCTGGGAGTCATGACGCTCCGGCGCCGATATCGACCCAGCCGAGATTCGCCACCGCGTTCACCGCGAGCAGGAACCCCACAATGCCGATGATCCAGGCTGTCGTCGCCTGAGCGTTGCGCGTGAGCCACCGATCGAGCCGCGTGAGCGGTCCTTCGAGCGCATCGTGCGCAACCATCCGCCCGACCAGGAGGACGAGGGCCGGCAGGACCATGACGACGCAGTATCCCGCGATCGTCACCACCGACAGGCCCGGGCCGACGCCTGCGGCCGCCACGATGCCGATCGCCGCGAGATAGGGAACCATCGTGGCGAGTTCGAGCACGACCGCTACGAGTGCCAGACTCACCAGACCGAGCGTCGCCCCGCGCGTGCGCCCGTCCTCCATGATCCGGTTCCGCCAGTTCAGAATCCTTCCGCCACCGGCCGCCGCGCGCTCCGCCGCGCGAGCACGCGCCTTCTTCGTGTCCATCAGCCAGCTCACCGCCATCAGCACGATGCCGAGCACGAGGACCGCGATCAGGAAGCCAGGCGAATCCCATACGGCTCGCGTTCGCGTGACGATCGCGGAGAGACCGAGATACAGGAGAACTCCCACGAGGAAGTAGGCCGCAGCGACGGTCGCGAGGTATCCGACGACGCGACCTGCGCGGACCCGTCCCGGAGCTGTGAGAAGCCACACGGGAATCAGCAGCGTGCCGAAGCTCGTCGAGTCGACGAGCGCAAGGACGACGAGGGTTCCGAGGGTGCCGACATCCATCAGGACGGCCCGAGCTGGAGCCTGCGTTCGCACACCGCGGTCGAAGCGCCTCCCTCGGCACGGTGGGTCGCGACTTCTTCACCGTCGACGATGATGCGACATTCGATCCACGTGGCCCCCGGTCCCGCGTCGACCTCGATCCGACTTCCGCGGAACGGGAACGCCACATCCGTCGGCACGCTGAATTCGTGCTCGAACGGCAGCTCGACCGAGTCCTCCGCGAAGCTCTGACTGTCGCGGGGCGCGTCGACGGTCACCAAGATCTCGCCGGACTTCGCGGCGTCGCTCGTCACGATCGCGGTCACCACGATGTCGGTGCCGGTGCCCTCGGACCCATCGCCCCCGGCAGGCGGGGCGGGCGTCGCCGGACCGGTCGCCGTGAGTCCTTCGATGGTGTCGTCGATCACGCCGCATCCGGACGCTGCCACCGTCAGCCCGCCGACCATCGCAACCGCCAGGATCGTCTTCCGGAGTGCCTTCATCGCGTCGCTCCCCTGCCTTGGTCATCATCGCCGGCATTACTAAGTCGTTCGCACCAGTTAATCATGGCACGAACGGGCATCCATCTCGCTCTAGCGTTACCTGTGTGCCATAAATAAGCTGACCGCATGGCTTACTCGCATCGATCAGCTGCCATCTCAGGAGCGGTCGGCGCGAGTCTGGACGATCTGCTCGGTCCCGCATCCGAGCGCTACCTGGCGAGCCGATTCCGACACGTCGCGCGAGCATTCACCGGCTCTGCGACGCGCTCCGGCGATCAGCAGCTCGCCCTCGAAGGCCGCGCCGCCCTCGAGTATCCCGAGACCTGGACGGTCAAAACGGGAAGATCACCCGCGCCGCATTTCAGCTCCATCGATGCGATCGTCCTGACTGCGGCACTGTGCTCGCACCCGGCACCGATCGACGGTTCCTCGTCGCCCACGCCCCCGCGCTTACGCAGCGTCAGTCTTCGTGCGGGGACGACGGCGGATGTCGAACTCGAGAGCGTTCCCGTCTCGGGCACGCTCGGCGCGCTGGGTTCCACGGCGGGCGTCGAAGCACGGCTCACCCTGGGCGCAATGCGCACCGTCGCGCACCTGGATCGTCCGCCTGCGCTGATTCAGGCGACACCGTCGGACGGAAGCCCCCTCTCCGTCGAGCTCGCCGCCGACTGCGCCGTGGAGCACGTGTGGAAGTCCCGGTTGACACGCATCGAGGCGGGGCGCTCGGTCGAGTTCCAGCACGAGATCGCGTCCGACTGTCCCCCCGCCCGAAGAGTCGTCACCGTGCTCGACCTCCTGCGCCTCTCCGCGCAGCAGGCGCAGGCGCTGATCTACTGCAGCGACGGACTGGATCGGGCGTCTGCCAACTCCATCTGGATGCGGAGCGCGTCGTTCGACGTCGGCGAGCGTCGACAGCTGCACGGACCGCTCTTTCTGGAGGTCAGTATCGCCCGAACCCAACGGATAGACCGCGCGTCCGTGCGGTGGAACGTGTTCGACGTCGTCGCGCGCGGCACCGGAGGCCTCCAGGCTGCAGCCTCGCTCGCCTACTCTCGTTAGGCGGGCCGGAATGCTGCCTCGACGGCGGCGACGGCGGCATCGCGATCCGCCGGGGGCACCATCGCGTCTACCGCAAAGAGCCACATATCGCGGAGACCGGCGAGCAGGTCGTCACGTGAACTCATCGCCTGCGACATGAGCTGCACACCGGTGAAGAAGCCGATGAGCGTCTTCGCGAGGGTCTCGGGAGACAGCCCGCTCGTGAGCTCGCCTCGTTCCAGCGCAGGTGCGAGCATCGCACTCGTCATCTCGACCCAGTTGAGGTAGAAGTTGCCGGCCGGCGCGCCGAGGGCGCCTTCTTCCATCGCGAGCCGGATTCCGGCCCGCACGACGGCATCGTGACGCAGCTGGTCCGCCATGGCGCGCGACACCGCGACCAGCCTCTCGAAGACGCCGGGCGAGGTGTCGACGGCATCCGTCAACAACGGGAGCGAGCGCGCGTGCTGCTCGTTGATGACCGCGAGCGCGATCTGCTCCTTCGATTTGAAGTGGAAGTACATCGACCCCTGGGAGATCCCCGATTCCTCGACGATCATCGAGAGACTGGCTTTGCCGTATCCCTCGCGGTCGAACACGTTCGCGGCCCCCTCGACCACCGCGCGCTGGGTCTCCTGCGACCGACTCTGCTGCGGCGTCCGCCGAACAGCCGTCGAGACCTCGCGGTTTGCTTCATCCTTGCGCACGAGAGCCCATTATCCTCTGGCCGATCCGCGGCCGGTGCTCACACGTTCAGCGCGCCGACCGCCCGTGCTGGACGTACCACGACAGCGCCGCATCGGTGAGGTGAACATCGCGGCTTCCCGCATCGGGCACGAGATCGCGGAGGCGCTCGGACGAGAGAAAGTAGTCGTGGGCGAACTGCGCGACCTTGCGCGCTGGGATACCGCGCGCCTCGAGTGCCGCACCGGCATCGGCGGCGCTCAGCGACCGGGAGGGAAGTATCCCCCACTCGGCGAGGATCGGCGAGAGGAGGTCTCTCACGGCGACGGGCCGATCCGGCACGACATGCACCACCGCACCCGCTCCACCTTCCAGGCGATGCCGCACGGCAGCGACGGCTGCCCGGGCGACGAGGCCGGCAGATGCCACCGACAATCGGGCGGCACCGTCTTCGATCCATGCTCCGAGCGCGGCGTGGGCGGAGAGCAGCCGCAGAAGAAAGTGCCCGTCCCCCACTCCGGTGATGAACAGGGGGCGCAGCACGGACGCGCCTGAAGCGGATGCGACCGCGTCGCCTCGCGCTCGCGTCGCGCTGAGCTCGGACTCCGGGTGAACCGGATACTGCCCCTCCCTGCCGCCTGAGAATGCGAGTGCACCGTAGATTCCCGCCGTGCTGACGTGCACGAGGGGGATGCCGAGCGACGTCGTCGCCTCGGCGGTATGCGTCACGCCGTCGACGTTCACGCGGCGCTGCTCCCGTGCATCATCTCCGACGTGACTCGCCGCATTGATCGCAGCGATCGACCCGGAGATCGCCTTGCGGAGAGATTCCGCCCCGTCGGCGATATCGACGACGCGACTCCTGTGATCGGATCGCAATTCGGCGTTCCGGCCTCGACTGAGGATGAGCGGGTCGAATCCCGCATGCGCGAGCTCTTCCGCCACATGACGACCGACGAATCCCGTCCCGCCGATGACCGCGACTGAATTCGCCATAGCTTCCCCCACCACGACTCGAACCCCCTCAGAACATACAAGCAGCTATCCGCTCAGTTCGGCGAGACCGTCATGAGGCGGCACGGTCACGTCCACGTTCCCGCGAGCGGTTCTGTCATCATCGGCGGCGCTCGAATATCCATGCACGGCGAAGATCACCTTCGAGTTCCTGCCGCCCCTGACCGTCGACGGATGCCGCCCACGCCGGCGTACCGGGCGCGCAGCGGCAAAGTTCACACCGGTAGCCGACTACGTAGCATGAACGGCCCTTCGCGTCCCGGCTCATGCCCCTGTCATATGCATCGTTGGCAGTGGTCATACATTCATCTCTGTACCATGTAGGCAGTTCTCACCAGGCCCTGCGACCCCACTCGCGGCGAGTGTCATGGTGGGGGAACCCAATTCCGGTCGGAGGTGTCAGCCCCCATATGGGCAAGCAACAGCGGAGCGGGGAGACCCGTGAAGCACTGCTCGAATCCGGGAGCCGGGTCTTCGCGACCATACCGTTCGACAAGGCCCGCATCGCGGATGTGATCGAACCACTCGGAGTCACGCAGGGTGCCTTCTACTTCCACTTCGAGAACAAGCACGAGCTCGCGCTCGAGATCATCCGACGTGAGCACGCGATGATGGTCGACCTGAGCGAGCGGGTCCTCAGCTCCGCGGGAGGCGGTCTCGCCGGCCTGCACGAGGTGTCGACGGGGCTGGCGGAACTGGTGCGCGCGGATGTCACGGTGCAGGCGGGGCTTCGCCTCACTTCCCACACTCCTGAGGAGTTCCCGGAGTTCCTGGGCGCGTCGTTCACCATGTGGAACGACGCCATCGGGAAGTTCCTTCTGCGCGCACAGGGGGCAGGCGAGGTCCGCTCCGACGTCGAGATCGAAGCCGCCTCCCGGTTCGTGGTGGCCACCTTCGTCGGCGTGCAGGAGATCTCCGCCATCGCCACGCGCTGGGCGGACCTCGACGAGCGTATTCGCGAGGTCAGCTCGCTTGCGATCCGGGGGATCGCCACCGACGAGGGATACGAGGCCTTCACTGCGTCGCTCTCGCCGACAGCCGCGCGATGATCTGACGGCGTTCATCGCTCTTTGAACAATCGGAACAGGTCCGCTTCGCGCACAGTGAGAGTCCCGAGGAAAACGCCCGCGAGCGCCGTACCGAAGCTCGCGACCAGCGACGGCAGCATGGCGGCCGGGACCCAGGCGACGTCCTCCGGGGCGAGAGCTCCTGCACTGAGGTAGATGACTGCTCCTGCGAAGACGGCGCCGGCCAGAGACCACACGACGGCTTCGAGGACCGCTGTCGAGGTCATCGCGCCGCGTGACTGGCCGGCGTGCAGTGCCGAAGCGTGCTCCAGGCGACGGGCGCGTACGGCGGCGAACCCGATGAGCAGCCCCGCGGCCGCGGCGACCGCGGGCGCCCATCGGGTGAGGCGGTCGTCGAACATCGCTGTGCCTGTGAAGCTCGTACCCATGCTGCGGTTCAGCTGAGTCAGCGACACCTCGGTCCCGGTGCTTGCCTCGGACGCGAGCGCCTGGCGGAGGAGGCCATCGTCGTCGGGGCCCTGAGGCCAGGCGCGCATCCAGCACTCGTCGAAGACCCCGGCACCCTCGACGGGCATGACAATCGCGTACTCCAGGCGAGCGTCACGTCCGTCGTCGGGGTAGGCGAAGATGCCGGCGACTTTGAGGTCCCGGCCATCCGTGGCGAGGGTCGAACCGGTGGCGACCCCGAGGGACTCCGCGAGAGGCTCCGAGACCCAAGCACCCTCGGAGGCGGACTCCACGTCGAGCAGGCTTGCAAACCCGGCTGTCACCTCGTACACAGGGAACCCGGCGCCGGCGAGTGCGTCCAGTGGCAGGTCTTCGGCCTGACGCAATGCACCGGAGGCCTGCACGCTCCGGTACCAGTCGAGGGATTCGCAACGGGCGCGGTCGACGCTGTCCTCCGCGACCAGCATGCGGGTCGCCCCGCCGCCGGTGATGAACGTACGGGCCTGGTTCTGCAGCCCGTGGACGGCCGCGACGTCCGCCCCCGCGGCGAGCCCCGCCGTCAGCGCGAGCAGGAGACCGAGAAGCGGCACGTGCGCGGTCCCGGAGACGACGTTCCGCAGGACCTCGGAGGCGATGCTGCGCATCTTCATGCGGCCACCCCCCTCGTGGGGGCGTAGTCCTCGAGCTGGATGACGCGGTTGCACGCATCCCGTGTGCCCGGGTCGTGCGTGGCAATGAGGACGATGGCGCCCTCCTGCGCGACCGCACCGAGGGTCTGGTTCACGGTCTCCGAGGTTCGGAGGTCCAGCTGCGCCGTCGGCTCGTCGACAAGGAGCAGGGAGGGCCTGGTCGCGACGGCGCGGGCAAGCATCAGGCGCTGCGCCTCCCCTCCGGAGAGCTCTCGGAAGGAGCGGTCGGCGACGGCGGTCAGCTTGAACGACGCGAGTATCGGACGAGCGAGCTCGACGGCCTCGCCGCGCGTGCTTCCCGCGGCGAGGAACGGGAAGACGACATGGTCGATCGCCTTGCGGTGCGCGACGCCGTGCGGGTTCTGGAACACCCAGCTGGTGCGCGTGATGCGCACGCGTTCGACCCGACCCATCGATGGCGTCTCCCACCCGGCGAAGATGGATAGGAGCGTGGACTTGCCGCTCCCGGAAGGACCGCACAGTCCCACCACGTCGCCCGGGCGCGCCTCGAAATCGAGGCTCTCGAACAGCAGCGGTGTGCCGGGGAAGCCGTGCCCGAGCCCGATGGCGCGCACCGCACGCCCGTCATTCACAGTGCACCCCTTCCAGCGCGCTCCCGATCGCGACGCTCTCCGGCACTTCGCCTTCGAACGCGACCACGGCCGCGCCGAGGGAGGAGCCCAGAAGTT
Source organism: Microbacterium sp. AISO3 (assembly GCF_002204305.1). Taxonomy (NCBI): domain Bacteria; kingdom Bacillati; phylum Actinomycetota; class Actinomycetes; order Micrococcales; family Microbacteriaceae; genus Microbacterium; species Microbacterium sp. AISO3. Next base: position 50,489 of record NZ_NHRF01000010.1, read on the forward strand.
CTGTCCTCACGGTGCCGGCGCTTGTCTTGACGCAGCTGCTGTCACCGTCGTAGATCAGCGCGCCGGCGGGAATGGAATAGGCGTCGATCGGCGACGCGAGCGCGATGGTCGCGGTGACAGTCGCCCCGGGATCTTCGGCGAGGCCGGAGATCAGCCGCTCATCGCCGGCGAGCTGGGCGAGGAAGGCCGGGTCGGAGGCGGTTCCCTGCGCATCGAGAGGGCCCCGCACCGACCCGATCTTGATCGTCCGGTCGCCGGGCGTGAGGTTGTCGGGGACAGACTGCACCGTCACGCGTTCGAGGGCCCCGCGGGATGTTGCGATGGCACTCCCTTGCGAGACGGCGTCGCCGACTTTCACGGCGCATGCGATGCCGGTCAGCTGCGGCGACGGCAGCCAGATGAACTCCGCGCGCTCAGCGAACCGCTCGCCCTCCTCGACTCCGGCTCTTACCCTCAGGTGTTGCAGAGCCCGTCCGGTGCGGCTGCCGAACTCCCCATCCACGGTTTCCGCGTCGAGGTGGCCCAGGCGGATGAGCTCGGTCTGCAGCGCGGCCACGTCGGCGCCGTCGTCCCCGACGGACAGGTCGCGGTAGAGCGGGACCGTAGTGTGCAGTGCGATGAGGGGGCGCTCGTCGACGTGCGCGACGACGGTGCCCGAGGTAACCTCCCCCCCGTCGCGGCACCAGGACGCTGTCAGCGTGCCCGACGTCTGGATGGCGAGGGTCTGGTCGGCGCCGCTGACGAGCTTGACCTGCACGCGCCGACTGTCGTCGAAGGTCTGCGCGACCACCGGCGCCGATGTCTCTTCACTGCCTGCACGCAGCAGCTCGGGTTCCGGGACTGGTCGGAGCGCGTACCCGAGGGAACCTGCCGCGCCGATAACCACCAGTGTGGTCACAGCGATCAGTGAGGCCGTCCGGCGGAACGTCACTGCTCCTCCTCCTCGAATGCGACGGCGTAGCCGCCTGCTGAGAAGCACTCCTGCACGGTGGCGTCGTTCGGGTCGTACTCCGCTTCCTCGAAGCGGTTCTCGAGGTCCTCGGCGAGGTCGGTGGTCGTGTACGTGGCCTCGACGACCTGGTTGCGCTTGAAGCAGGCCACGACGATCTCCTCGCCGTTGCTGAGCAGGTCGGGGTTGCCCTGCTGCGCTCGGTACAGGGCCTCGATCGGCGCGAGCTCGTCGGCACACTCCCCGGCGGTGTCGATGTACTTCTGCGCTTCCTCAGCGGACATCTCCGGGGGCGTGATCTGGATGATGCCGGAGGCGAGGCGCTTGTGCTCCTCCTCGTAGCCGGCGTTGACCATGCACTCGGTGTACATGCGATGCGCCTCGTCATACTGAGCCTGCGTGATGCCGCCGGTGTCGATGGCGCTCGTGAGTACGTCGATGACGTACGGGTTCTCCTCGCCTTCGAGGTACTGCTCCAGGAGCTCCTCGAAGCTACCCGCCAGACGCTCGCCTTCCGGAGCAGCCTGACCTTCGCCGTCCGCTCCGGAGGTACAGGCGACCAGCGCCGAGCCTGCGAGGACGAGTGCCACCATGCCGCTGACGACCCGCGTTGATGCTGTGGTTGTTCGCATGAGAACGCTCCGATTCCTCTGAATTGCCGTGGTGTTACCGGTCTATCCACGGCGGGTCTCGGTACGGTTAGCGCTCTCCTAACCTGGCCCTAACCGCCTCCGGGAAGACTGCGTATGTACCTGAGGAAGGGAGCACGCGATGCGAATACTGCTGGTCGAAGACAACGTCGACCTGTCCGCAGCGATCACCATGTCTCTCGCCCGCGACGGATATACGATCACCCCCGCGTACGACGGCGTCCAGGCACTGGACCGCCTCATCGACTACGAATTCGACGCCGTCATCCTCGACCGCGACCTCCCGCGCATGAGCGGAGACAGCGTCTGCCGCGAGATCCGCACCTCCGGTCAGGACATCCCCATCATCATGCTCACCGCGCTGACCACTGTGCGCGATCGCGTCACCGGGCTCGACCTCGGCGCAGACGACTACCTCACCAAGCCATTCGCGTACGAGGAGCTCGCCGCCCGCCTGCGGGCGCTCCGCAGGCGCGGAACCGCGCCCATCTCGGATGAGATCACCGTCGGCGCGCTCACCGTCGATCGAGCCCGCGGTAACGTCATCTTCGACGGCCGGAGCATCCGTGTCTCCCCCAAGGAATTCGCCGTCATCGAGGCACTCGCCCGCGCCGAGGGACGGCACTTGACCGTCGAACGCCTACTCGACGTCGCCTGGGACGCCCCCGACGACATCTCCCGCAGCGTCGTGAAAGTGACGATGCACTCGCTGCGCCGCAAGCTCGCTCCCGACCTCATCGTCCATGACCCCGGTTTCGGGTATCGACTGGAGACAAGCTGATGTCCCGCAGGAGCTCTCTCGCCGCGCGCATCGCCGTGCGGTCCGCAGCGATCTTCACCGCGATCTCGGTTCTGGTCTTCGTCGCGGTCTGGGCGTCCCTGACCTCTGTCGCCTCCTCGAGCATCACCGTCGTCCCCGAAAACGGAGCCTCCTCCGCCCCGGAGGTCGTGGAAGCCGTGTTCCGACTCACCAACCAGGCGAAGACGATGACCATGACCGTCACCGGCTCTGCACTCGCCCTGATCACCGCCCTCGGCACCTTCCTCACCTATCGCGCAGCGCGGGCCTCCCTGCGCCGCGTCTCCGACATCACCCAGCACACCCGGCGCATCACCGCCAGCACTTTGGACGAGCGTCTCGCCCTCCGCGGGCCTGATGACGAGATCAAGGACCTCGCCGACACGATCGACGACACCCTCAGCCAGCTCAGTGACGCCTTCGCCCAGCAGGAGCGGTTCGCTGCGAACGCCTCCCACGAGTTGCGCACCCCACTCGCCGTCGTGCGGACGTCCCTGGAGTCGATCGGCGGCCGCATTGCCCATGACGAGGATGTCGACCGGTCCCTCCGGAACGTAACCCGCATGGACGAGACGATCGACGCCCTCCTTCTGCTCGCTCAGACCCGGCGCCTCCCCGAAGACAGGCGCTACCCGGTGGACGTCGCAGGGGTGGTCCGCATCCTCGCCGACGATCTCGCCCCGGCTTTCGCGGCCCGTGGCGTCAGCTTCGAGGTGAAAGCTGACCAGGTCGCCATCGTCGATGGGGATCAGACACTGCTCACCCAGGCCGTGCACAATCTGATGCGAAACGCCGCTCAGTACGCCCCAGCCGACGGGCATGCGACCTTCGAAGTCACCGCGTCGCCGACGGCCGTGACCGCCCGCTTCGCGAATGATGGATCCGCTTACACGGACGAAGAGGTCGCACAGTTGCTCGAGCCGTTCAGCCGCGGCGCCCAGACACGCGCTGGCGACGTCACCGGGCACGGACTCGGGCTGTCGATCGTTGTGAGCATCGCACGTCAGCATGGCGGTACCTTCGAACTGGAACCGCGCCAGGAAGGCGGCCTCGTCGGCACCCTTCGCCTCCCGCCGGCAACAGAGGAGGCCGGGGATGCGACCCCCGGCCTCCGTTCAGCTCAGCCCACTCAGGCGATCACCTGAACGAGTTGTAGGCGTAGCTACCCGTGTCCACGCCACAGGCCGCCCACGCGTATCCGCCGCTGGTCGTCCAGCCCGAGGTGGCCGTCTTGCAGCCGTGTTTGGCGAAGGACAGCCCCTGTGTGCCGCCCCACACATCGTGCTCCGCGCTGGCGTTGAAGGGACCGGCGAACCACGTGCCGCTCTGTCCTGCGTAAGCCGGGGCGGCGCTCAGCGCACCGCCGACGGCCAAAGACGCCGCGAGGACGACCGCCCCGAAACCCTTCTTGAACTTCGTCTTCATGTGAACCACTTCCTTGTGAGTGAGGTTGGGCCGGCACCCTGCCGGTGAGGTTCACCCTGGCAGAACGAAAACATAGATACAAGCATGTATGTTTTTCGCTCACGCCCGAGGTCGGTTTAGCAGACCTCGTCTTCATCGAACGAGAAAGCGCCGAGCGCGAGGTCAAGCGGCGGGAGATGATGCGGTCAAGCGGCGGGAGATGATGCGGTCAAGCCAGCTGTCGATCCCCTTGCCGGCCGTCGACTTCGCGCGGGACAGCTCCAGATAGACCATGCCGTCGCGCTCGTTGTAGAGCAGGATCCAGAGATACTTCATTTCGATCTCGGCGCCGTCGGCCGTCGGCTGGTCGAACAGTGCACCTCGGCCGTTCTCATCGACGCGCTTGCCGAACGCGCAGCCCTTCGGGTTCCTGGCATCAGCTGGTCGTGCATGAACACGACGGTTCGGGACCAGCACGAAACGACGAAAGGCCCGGATTTCTGCGATCCAGCAGGAATCCGGGCCTTTTTTGTCGGGATGACAGGATTTGAACCTGCGACCCCTTGACCCCCAGTCAAGTGCGCTACCAAGCTGCGCCACATCCCGGTCCGCTGTCCGCACGCGGACAACTCCCCTATCCTAACCGGTCCTGAGCCCGCTCGCGAACCGGCGCACCCGGGCGCGTTGCGGGGCTTCTGCGACGACCGATCGTTGCCCGGTGTCGGGGGCGGGCAGTACCGTCTGGCCATGAGCGAGACGACGATCGTGCCGGTGACGCCCGGCAGCTTCAGCGATGCCCAGCACGCGATGAGCGGCGGCGGCGATGGGCACGAGTGTCAGTGCCAGTGGTGGACGATGACGAACGCCGACTTCCAGCGCACCGATATCGACGGCCGTGCCTCAGCCTTCCGAAGCGAAGTGGATGCCGCGCCCTCCCCCGGACTCATCGCCTACGTCGACGGTGATGCCGCCGGCTGGGTGCGTGTCGGCCCGCGTACCCGTCAGATCCGGTTGAGCAAGACACGCGCCTACGCCGGCGCGACCGAAGAGCCCTGGGACGACGCGGATGTCTGGGCCGTCAGCTGCTTCGCGGTGCGCAAGGAGCATCGCGGCTCGGGCCTCAACGCGGCGCTTCTCCATGCCGCGATCGCCTTCGCCCGCGAGAACGGCGCACGCGTGGTCGAGGCGTACCCCGTTGACCCGGATGCGGGGCGAAAGGTGACGTCCAACGAGCTGTACCACGGCGCTCTGTCCACGTTCCTCAGCGCGGGCTTCCGCGAGGTCGCGCGCCCCAAGCCGCACGTCGCCGTCGTCTCGCTCGACCTCGCCGACACCCACGAGACGGGCACCGGAGAGCACCCGTGACGCTTCGGCGAGAATGGAACGCATGACCGCATCCGATGCCCCCGTCCGCGTGGACTCGTGGCTGTGGGCGGTCCGCATCTACAAGACCCGCTCAGCGGCGACCACGGCCTGCCGCGCCGGTCACGTCCGGGTCAACGGGGAGAAGGTCAAAGCGTCGCAGTCGGTGAAGCCCGGCGACGAGCTACGAGTGCGGATCGCGGGTTTCGACCGCATCCTCGTCGTCCGGCAGACGCTCACCAAGCGCGTCGGTGCGCCTGTTGCCGCCACCGCGTTGGAAGACCGCACTCCCCCGCGCGAGCCGATGGCGATGCTCGCCGTCCGCGACCGCGGCGCCGGCCGACCGACGAAACGCGAACGCCGCGAGATCGACCGACTGCGCGGAGTCGACTGATCCACGCCTCGGGCACGCGATCACTGATCGCCTCGACAACTACCCCGCGTCACTCACCGCGCGGCGCGGCGGCGCGCCACCTGCACGACGACGCACAGCACGAGCGTCGCCACTCCCCAGATGGCGCACGCGGGCGGCAGCACGCGGTACGCGAGGTGCTGCGCAGTCCACTCCGTCGTGAGCGGGCCGTACGCGGCGAGGCCGATCAGCCACGCCGCGACGAGCGCGACCGGCAGCGACACCCACCAGACCACCCGCACGGCGCCGGGCAGCACCCGCCGCACCGGAGCCGACGACCGTTTCCGCAACCAGAACGCCCCCGCCACCGCGAGCCCGAGCAGGCCGAGCGCGCTCGATGCGTACTGGAACCACCGGTAGCCGTGGAACGGTCCCCAGCGTTCGGCCAGCGCGGGTAAGAGCTCGACGCCCCAGCGCCCCTCGTGGGTGAAGGCGTCCCAGGCGATGTGGCTCAGCACGCCGAGAGCGAGCGACACCACGACCAGCAGAACCGTGACCGCGACCGACCGGCCGCGCCCCGACCCCGGCACGACCGTTCGCAGCGCGTCGCCACCCCTGGAATCCCACGCCGGCGGCAGCCGTCTCGACAGCCAGTCCGGCGCGAGTTCACGCACCGCCGGGCGCAGCAGCAGCCACCACGCGAGCAGCAGCACGCCCGCGATCACGACCGTCAGCCACGGGTACGCGTGCGTCTGCGCATAGCTGATGCCGATCCCGCGCGCGAACAACGGCAGATCCGGAGCCATCGCCCCGACAGCCACCGCCGCCGGCACGAGCGGTGTGTGAACGACCGCCAGCGCGACGACGGCGTGGCTCGGGGTGAACGGCATCCGGTCGGGTCAGTCCTCGACGAAGACGCCCGCGAGCGTCTTCTTGCCCCGCCGCAGCACGGCAACACCACCCGGCAGATCGCCGACGACGACGGCCGACTCGTCGTCGACCTTCGCACCGTTGATCGAGACGCCGCCCTGCGCGATGGCCCGACGGGCCTCCGACAGGCTGCCCACGAGCCGGGTGTCGACGAGCAGCTGCACGACCGAGGCACCGGCCGACGCCGTGGCGTGCGGAAGCTCCTGCAGAGCCGAGCGCAGCGTGGCAGCGTCGAGAGCGGTCAGGTCGCCCTGGCCGAAGAGTGCATCGGATGCCGCGATGACCTTGGCCGTCGCATCCACTCCGTGCACCGTCGCGGTGACCTCGAACGCCAGACGCTTCTGCGCGGCACGGCGGAACGGCTCGTCGGCGACGAGGCGCTCGTACTCGGCGATCTCAGCGCTGCTGAGGAAGGTGAACACCTTCAGGCGCTCGACGACATCGGCATCCGCGGTCGAGAGCCAGAACTGGTAGAACGCGTACGGGCTCGTGAGCTCGGCGTCGATCCAGATGGCGTTGCCCTCGCTCTTGCCGAACTTCGTGCCGTCGCTGTTGGTGATCAGCGGCGTGCCGAACGCGTGCACCGAGGTGCCCTCGACGCGGTGGATGAGGTCGGTGCCGCTGGTGAGGTTTCCCCACTGGTCCGATCCACCCGTCTGCAGCGTGCAGCCGTACTGGCGGTAGAGCTCGAGGAAGTCGAGACCCTGCAGGATCTGGTAGCTGAACTCGGTGTAGCTGATGCCGGCATCCGAGTTCAGACGGGCGGCGACGGCATCCTTCTTCAGCATCGTGCCGACGCGGTAGTGCTTGCCGATCTCGCGCAGGAAGTCGATGGCCGACAGCGGCGCCGTCCAGTCGAGGTTGTTGACCATGCGGGCGGCGTTCTCGCCCTCGAAGCTGAGGTACTTCTCGATCTGACCGCGCAGACGGTCGACCCACTCGGCGACGGTCTCGCGCGAGTTGAGCGTGCGCTCGGCGGTCGGGCGCGGGTCACCGATGAGGCCCGTCGAGCCGCCGACGAGACCGAGGGGCTTGTGACCGGCCAGCTGCAGACGGCGGAGCGTGAGCAGCTGCACGAGGTGACCGAGGTGCAGGGATGCCGCCGTCGGGTCGAAGCCGCAGTAATACGTGATCGGGTCTCCGCCGAGCGCCTCTCGCAGCGCTTCCTGGTCGGTGGACACATGCACGAGACCGCGCCACACCAGCTCGTCCCACACGTTCTCGAACGCGGGATCGAGCGCCACGGGGGCGGTCGTCAGGGCTTCATCAGACACGCGCTTCAGGTTATCAGCGGCCCACGGCGCGACCCGCCTCGATGACGGTCAGACGGCGGTGCCCCACCAGATGAGGAAGGCCGCGCCGAGGGCGACGACCCAGCTGACGAGGCTTCCGACGAGGAAGTACTCGGCGCGGTCTCCCCCGTCGTGGTCGCGCGAGATCTCGGGGAAGCGGACGATGCCCTTCGCCGCGAGCACGGCGGCCAGCAGCGTGAACGCCCCGGTGAGGGTGAGCGCGAAGACGAGCACGCGCTCGAGGGGGCCGATGATGCGCCCGCCCTTCAGCTCGTTCGCCGCTTCGGCGGCCACGACACCGCCCCGCAGCGACGCCCGCACTATGACGTTTCCCGACTCGACGAGGAACACCAACGCGCCCGCCAGCGCGATGGCGAGGTCGAGGCTCACGACGCCCAGCGGCGAGTCGATCGGCCAGATCCTCTCGAGCGGCCCCTGGCCATCGCGCACCCCGATGAGGGCGACCGCCACGGCCACGACGACCGCCAGGAGCGCCGCGGGCCACAGTCCCCACCGGGTGGGCTCGCGCGTCGAGGTGACCGCCGCCCATCCGGCTGCGACCGCGACGGCCGCGAACCACCAGGCCGCGGCGCCCGCCCAGGCGGCGAGGGGCAGCAGCGCGGCGCCGAGAACCACGAGCACGATCCCGAGCTTCGCGCCCGACAGCCGCTTGCGGGCGAGGTCGAGCGCGCCGACACCGAGGAGGATGAGCCCCGCGCCGATCACGACGAGCGCTCCGTCAGCGCCGCGTAGCCGGCGACGACCGCGGGGGCTCCCGACGAGGCGAGCAGTTGCGACACCGCCGACTGCGTGATGCCCTCCTCCTTCGCGAGGGCGCCCTGGGTGCGTCCGAGGCAGCGGCCGTAGGTCAGGCGCCGGGCGCGCTCCGACATGCCCCCGACGATCTCGTCGCGGGCGAGCGCGTAGGCGTTGGCGAAGCGGATGCGATCGGCCATGGCGACATCCTCGTCCTCCCCTCCGACAATGCGGGTGCGGGCGCGCGGAACCGCGCGGTCCTGCATCGCGTGCACCTGTTCGATCGCCTCTCGCGCGCGCCACCAGCCCGGCCCGTCGGAGATGTCCGCACTCTCGGATGCGACCGACCCCACGTCGCCGATGCCCAGCCCGAAGCGCAGCGACGCCTCATCGGGCAGGACCAGCTGGAGAAGCAGAAGCCAGGCCAGCGCGTCATCGAGCTCGTCGAAGACCGCCTGGAACTCGTCGGCGAACGTGGCACGCATCGGCGAAGCGGCGACGGGGAGCGCGCGATCGATCTCGGCCATCGCGGCTTCGATCCGCGTCTGGGTGCTGCTGCGATCCACGAGCAGGCGGGAACCGACGATGTCGGCGATCACGGCGATCGACATATCGATCAGGTTATCACTTATATTTCAGAGATATAAGTCATTCGCTCATGTTCGAGAGATATCAGTCTGAGGCTGATATCAGAGCTGCCACACCCGCACGGCCTGCTGAGCGCGAGCGATCAATGCAGCACGCTGCTCGTCGACCCGCACCGGAGCGGTTCCGCCGATACCGTCACGGCTCGCGACAGATCCCTCGGGCGAGAGAACCTCTCGAACCTCCGGAGCCAGGTGCTGTGACATCGAGGCGAGGTCGTCGTCGGTCGCCTCGTGGAGTTCGATGCCCCGCTCCTCGCAGAGCCGCACGAGCGAGCCCGAGATCTCGTGCGCCTCGCGGAACGGCACACCGCGCTTGACGAGCCACTCGGCGACATCGGTCGCAAGCGAGAACCCCTGCGGCGCGAGCTCGGCCATCCGGTCGACGTCGAAGCGAAGCGTCGCGACCATGCCGGCGAATGCGGGCAGGACGACCTCGAGCGTCTCGATCGAGTCGAAGACCGGCTCCTTGTCCTCCTGCAGGTCGCGGTTGTACGCGAGCGGCAGCGCCTTGAGGGTCGCGAGCAGACCCGAGAGGTTGCCGATCACGCGGCCGGCCTTGCCCCGGGCGAGCTCGGCGATGTCGGGGTTCTTCTTCTGCGGCATGATGCTCGACCCCGTCGAGTAGCCGTCGTCGAGCGTGACGAAGCCGAACTCGCGGGTGTTCCAGATGATGATGTCTTCGGCGAACCGCGAGATATCGACACCGATCATGGCTGCGATGAAGGCGAACTCGGCCACGACGTCCCGCGATGACGTGCCGTCGATCGAGTTGTCGGCTGGCCGGTCGAGCCCGAGCTCCGTGGCCACGAGCTGCGGGTCGAGCCCGAGGGTCGCGCCGGCGAGCGCTCCCCCGCCGTAGGGCGAGACCCGGGCGCGCGCCGACCAGTCGCGCAGGCGCTCGAGGTCGCGCAGCAGCGGCCAGGCGTGGGCCTGCAGGTGGTGGGCGAGCAGCACCGGCTGCGCGTGCTGCAGGTGGGTGCGGCCGGGCATGATCGCGCGGGAGTGGGTCTCGGCCTGGCCGACGATGGCGTCGATCACCCGCAGGATGTCGCGGGCGACGACCTCGGCGTGATCGAGCAGGTACAGGCGCACGAGCGTGGCGATCTGGTCGTTGCGGCTGCGTCCGGCGCGCAGCTTGCCGCCCAGCTCCGGCCCGACGGTCGCGATGAGGGCGGCTTCGAGAGCGCCGTGCACGTCTTCGTCGCCGGGGGCAGGCTGCAGCGAGCCGTCGCGCACGGCGGCGAGCACCGAGTCGAGCCCCGCGTGCATGCGGCTCTCCTCGTCGGGCGTGAGATACCCGGCCGCGGCGAGCGCCTTCGCGTGAGCGTGCGATCCGGCGATGTCGTACTCCGCGAGCGCCCAGTCGAAATGCGTCGATCGGCTCAGGCGGGCCAGCTCGGGCGCGGGGCCCGAGGCGAAGCGGGCTCCCCAGAGAGCCCCGGAGTTCGTGCCGCCTGACGTGTCTGCGCTCATCGCTCCAGCCTATCGGGGCGGCATCGCCGCGCTCGGCGCGTCCGCGCGACCGCGGACCGTTACCCGGGCGAGCGCGTCGATCCCGGCCTCGAGCGGACCGCGTCCCACGAGGAACGCCCAGACGGTGCACCCGAGGATGATGCCGAGGGTCATCGGCCAGAACGGCTCAAGGGCCCGGTATGCATCGAGTTCGAACACGCCGGGCTCGGCGGCAGGCCGGGTGAGCGCCCACACGACGATCTGCGCCGAGTAGGCGGTGAGCGGCATCGAGCCGACCGCCCGCAGTGGCAACGCGATCCATGTGAGAGGCGTGCGGCACACGAGGACGCACACACCGATGACGAGGAGGGCGAAGCCGCCGGATCCGATGACCTCGAACAGCCCGGATGAGTGGGCTTCCCCGGTCCACGGTGTCTCACCGAAGACCTCGGAGCGTCCCCACACGATGTCGAGGGCGGCGCCGACCGCCGTCAGGGCGAGCCCGGCGAGCGCGAGGAGCCACGGCGTCGCGCGCGAGCGCAGGTCGAGGCGCGCCGCCCCCATGCCCGCGAGGACGAACGCCATCCAGGTCAGGAACGGGTAGTGCCACCCGACGGCGTTCGAGACGTCGACGCCCTCGGGTGTCGACCAGAACGACAGGCCGTCGATCGCCGCTTGCGGGAACGGCGCGACGAGCCCGACGACCGCGGCGGCGATCAGCAACGTGCGCGCCCGCAGCGGCAGGACGGCGGCGGCGATCACGAACAGCAGCGCGTAGGCGGGAAGGATGACGTACACCGGCACCGCGAGGAACAGCAGCAGCACGCCGATCACCCAGATCGCCCCGGCGCGCACGAGCAGGCGCAGACGAGTCGTCTCGAGTCGAGGGCCGCGCAGCGGAACCGGGCCGCCACTGACGAGCCCGATCGAGACACCCGCGAGCGTCGCGAACAGGATGGACGACCGCCCGTGGACTATCCCCTCGTACGAGGAGGGGATCGTCCAGTCGAAGTCGGGGATGGCGAGCAGGTGCGCCGCGAGCATGCCGATCACGGCGAGCCCGCGAGCGAGGTCGATACCGTCGATGCGCGAGGGCGCGAACAGCGAGCGGCGCCGCAGCATCTCGCTCATCCCCGGCACCGGCCGCTCCTCACCGTGCCGTGGTCACTGCTGACGCAGCAGCCAGACCAGCAGCGCCTTCTGCGCGTGCAGGCGGTTTTCGGCCTCGTCCCAGACGACGCTGTGCGAACCGTCGATGACGTCGGCGTCGACCTCGTAGCCCCGGTCGGCGGGCAGGCAATGCATGAAGATCGCGCCGTCGGCGGCAGCATCCATCGTCTGCTGCGTCACCTTGTACGCACCCAGATCGCGGATGCGTGCGATCTTCTCCTCTTCCTTGCCCATCGACACCCAGGTGTCGGTCACGATGACGTCGGCGCCGGATGCCGCTTCGAGCGGGTCGACGAGGATCGTGACCGATCCGCCCGTCTGGGCCGCGATGCGCTGCGCGTCGGCCACGACGTCTTCACGGGGACCGTAGCCCTCGGGCGAGGCGACACGGACGTGCATGCCCGCGGTCACGCCGGCGAGCACGTACGAGTGGCCCATGTTCGACTGCCCGTCGCCGAAGAACGACAGGGTGAGCCCGGCGAGGTCGCCCTTGTGCTCACGGATGGTCAGCAGGTCGGCGAGCAGCTGGCAGGGGTGGAAGTCGTCGCTCAGCGCGTTGACGACCGGCACGCGGGTGCCGCGAGCCATCTCCTCGAGACCCGACTGCGCGTACGTGCGCCAGACGATCGCGGCGACCTGCCGCTCGAGCACGCGTGCGGTGTCGGAGGGGGTCTCCTTGCCGCCGAGCTGGCTGTTGGCCGTGGAGATGATCAGCGGCGAGCCACCGAGGTCGGCGATGCCGACGGCGAACGAGACGCGCGTGCGGGTCGACGACTTGTCGAAGATGACCGCAACGGTCTGCGGGCCCTCGAGGGGCTTGAGCTTCCAGCGGTCCTTCTTCAGCGACAGCGCGAGGTCGAGGACCTCGGCCTGCTCGGCCGGGCTCAGGTCGTCGTCGCGGAGCAGGTGGCGGGTCATGCGGATTCCTCCGTGGTCGTGGTCTCGAGAAGCAGGGCCGACTCGACGGTGCGCAGCGCGGCGGTGAACAGCTCGGCGAACTCGTCGATCTCGACGTCGCCGATGGTGAGCGGCGGAGCGATCCGCACGGTGCGGTCGTTCGCCGCATTGACGATCAGGCCGTGCTCCTGCGCCGCCGCGACGACGGCGCCGGCGACCGGATGCCGCAGCCCGACGCCCAGCAGCAGGCCCTGGCCGCGCACGCCCTCGATGAGCGACGATTCGATCGTCTCGAGCACCTGGCGCAGGCGTGCGCCGTGGGTCGCTGCGGCGTCGACGAGCCCGCCGTTCTCGATCTCGCCGAGGACGGCCGAGGCGACGGCGGTGCCCAGCGGGTTGCCACCGAAGGTCGAGCCGTGCGTGCCCGGGTAGAACAGGTCGCTCGCACTCGCGAAGGTGATGAGAGCGCCGATCGGGAACCCGCCGCCGATGCCCTTGGCGACCGTGATCGCGTCGGGCTCGATGCCGGCGTGCTGGAATGCGAACCATGCGCCGGTGCGTCCGGCGCCGGTCTGGATCTCGTCGATGATCAGCAGCGCACCGTGACGCTTCGTGATCTCACGCGCCGCCGCGAGGTAGCCCTCGGGCAGCGGGATGACCCCGGCCTCGCCCTTGATGGGCTCGACGAACAGCGCCGCGACACGATCGTCCATCGCGGCTTCGAGGGCCTCGACCGTCGAGTCGATGCTCTCGACACCGGGGACCATCGGCTCGAACGGTTGCTGCATCTGCGGCTTGCCGGTCAGGGCGAGGGTGCCCATCGTGCGGCCGTGGAACGCGTCCTTCAGCGCGAGGATGCGGGGGCGCTCGGCGCCGCCGTGCAGTCGCGCGAGCTTGAACGCCGCCTCGTTCGCCTCGGCGCCGGAGTTGCCGAAGTAGACGCGTCCGGCGTCGCCGGTGCCCGCGAGACGCTTCAGCTGCGCGGCGAGGGCGAGCTGCGGCGGTGTCGCGAAGTAGTTCGAGACGTGCGAGAGCGTCGCCGCCTGCCGCGAGACCGCCTCGACGAACACCGGGTGAGCGTGTCCGAGCGAGTTGACGGCGATGCCCGCGAGGAAGTCGAGGTAGCGCTTGCCGTCGACATCCCACACGTACGCTCCTTCGCCGCGCTCGAGCAGCGCGAGGCGCGCACCGGCGCTGCGGACGAGGTCGCGATCGACATCGTCCGCCCATGTGGGCGTTGTCTGCTGGATCGTCGGGTTCGTCATCCCGCCACCACTTCCGTACCGATTCCCTGTGCTGTGAAGACTTCGACCAGCACCGAGTGGGGCTGGCGTCCGTCGATGATGGCCGCCGTGTCCACTCCCCCGTCGACCGCGTCGAGGCATGCCTGCATCTTCGGGATCATCCCCGACTCGAGCTTCGGCAGCATCGCGCGCAGGTCGGTCGCCGTCAGGTGCGAGACGAGCGAGTCGCGGTTGGGCCAGTCGGCGTAGAGGCCCGGCACGTCGGTGAGGACGACGAGCTTCGTCGCGCCGAGCGCCGTCGCGAGCGCCGCGGCCGCGGCATCCGCGTTGACGTTGAGCGAGTGCCCGGGGTTGTCGAGGTCGGGCGCGATCGAGGAGATGACCGGGATGCGGCCGGCGTCGAGCTGGTCGTGCACCGGCTGCGGGTCGACCTCGACGACATCGCCGACGTGCCCGAGGTCGTGCTCGGTGCCGTCGATCACGACGCCGCGCCGGCGACCGCCGAACAGACCGGCATCCTCGCCCGACAGGCCCGTGGCGAACGGACCGTACGCGTTGATGCGGGCGACGAGCTGCGGGTTGATCTGCCCGGTCAGCACCATCCGGACGACGTCGATCGCCTCGGTGCTGGTGACCCGGTAGCCGCCCTTGAACTCGCTCTCGATCGAGAGCCGGTTGAGCATCTTCGAGATCTGCGGGCCACCGCCGTGCACGACGACGGGCTTCACGCCGACGAAGCGCAGGTAGGCGATGTCTTGCGCGAACGACTCCTGCAACTCCTCGGAAACCATCGCGTTGCCGCCGTACTTGATGACGATGATCTGATCGCGGAAGCGCTGCAGCCACGGCAGCGACTCGATGAGGACGCCCGCTTTGGCCGCCGCCTCTTCGGGGGTCGTGTACTGGAGGTCGATGTCGTTCATGAGGAGTAAGCGCTGTTCTCGTGGACGTAGTCGTGCGTGAGATCGTTCGTGAGGATCGTCGCCGTCGCGTCGCCCGACTTCAGGTCGATGAGAATGTGCGTCGCGCGGGGCGTCAGATCGACCTCCTCACGCGGGCGGTCGGGGCCGCCGGCCGTGCACACGCGCACGCCGTTGAACGAGACGTCGACGTCGTAGGGGTCGAAGGCCGCATCCGTCGTGCCGATCGCGGCCAGGACCCGGCCCCAGTTCGGGTCGTTGCCGAAGATCGCGGCCTTGAAGAGGTTGTTGCGGGCGACGGAGCGTCCGACGACGACAGCATCCTCTTCGGATGCGGCACCGACGACCTCGATCGTGATGTCGTGACTCGCCCCCTCGGCGTCGCCCTGCAGCTGCTCGGCGAGGTCGTGGCAGACCTCGGCGAGCGCGGCGGCGAAGTCGGCGGCATCCGGCGTCACGCCCGACGCGCCGCTGACCATGAGGGTCACCTGGTCGTTGGTCGACATGCACCCGTCGGAATCGAGCCGGTCGAAACTCGTTCGGGTGGCCGAGCGCAACGCGGCATCCGCCTCCGCCGCGTCGAGGACGGCGTCGGTGGTGATCACGACGAGCATCGTCGCGAGGCCGGGCGCGAGCATCCCCGCGCCCTTCGCCATAGCCCCGATGGTCCAGCCGCCGCGCGAGACGACGGCACGCTTGGGCCGGGAGTCGGTGGTCATGATCGCGAGCGAGGCGTCCTCGCCGCCCTCGGGGCTGAGCGAGCCGATCGCCACCGTGGTGCCCTCGAGCACCTTGGCGCGGAACACCTCGTCGCCCGTTCCGATGAGACCGGTCGAGCACACGAGCACGTCGCCGGCGCCGACATTCAGCAGCTCGCCCGCCTTCTCGGCGGTCTGGTGCGTCGTCTGGAAGCCGAAGCTGCCCGTGAAGCAGTTCGCTCCGCCGGAGTTGAGGACGACGGCTTCGACGACACCGTCGGCGATCGCCTGCTGCGACCACAGGATCGGGTTCGCCTTGGCGCGGTTCGAGGTGAACACCGCGGCACCGACCTTGAGGGGGCCACGGTTGACGACGACGGCGACGTCGGGCTTTCCGGTCGACTTCAGGCCCGCGGCGACACCGGCGGCTTCGAATCCCTGGGGGGCGGTGACGCTCACGGGGCGACTCCGTTCACGCTCAGGCCCGTGGTCTCGGCGAGACCGAGGGCGATGTTCATCGACTGGATGGCGGCACCCGCGGTGCCTTTGGCGAGGTTGTCGACCGCGGTCACGACGACCACGCGGCCCGCGGCCCGGTCGATCGCGAGACCCATGAGGGCGGTGTTCGCACCGGTGACGTCGGCTGTCCGGGGGAAGGAGCCTTCGGGCAGCAGCTGCACGAAGGGCTCGTCGGCGTAGGCGCTCTCCCACGCCTCGCGGATCTGAGCGTCCGAGACACCATCCGCGATCGGAGCGGTCGAGGTGGCCAGGATGCCGCGCGACATCGGCACCAGGACGGGGGTGAACGAGATGCGGATGTCGCCTGCCGCGCCCGTTCCCCGCAGCGCCTGCCGGATCTCGGGGATGTGGCGGTGCGATCCGCCGATCGCGTAGGGGTTCGCCGACCCGAGGATCTCGGCGGCGAGGAGGTTCGTCTTCAGGCTCTTGCCCGCGCCCGACGGACCGACGGCCAGCACGCTCACGATGTCACCCGGGTCGATGACGCCGGCTGCGACACCCGGGGCGAGGCTCAGCGCCACGGTCGAGGCGTTGCACCCGGGAGCGGCGATGCGCGAGGCTCCGACGAGCTTGTCGCGCTGCTTGACGGTGTCGCTCGCGCCTCCGACGAGGAGCTCGGGCACACCGTAGGTCCAGGGCTCGTGGAAGTCGCCGCCGTAGAAGGCATCCCAGTCGTCCGACGACGTCAGCCGGTGGTCGGCGCCCGCGTCGATCACGAGGGCGGTGTCGGCGAGCGCCTCGGTGTACTGGCCGGACTGGCCGTGCGGGAGGGCCAGGAACACGATGTCGTGCCCCGCCAGCACCTCCGGCGTCGAGGGCTGGAGCGTGAGATGACGCAGCGAGCGGAGGTGCGGCTGGTGATCGATGAGCGGCTGACCGGCGTTGGAGTGCGCGGTGACGGTGCGGATCTCGACCTCGGGGTGAGCGGCGAGCAGGCGCAGGATCTCGCCTCCCGCGTATCCGGATGCGCCGGAGACGGCGACGGAGAGGGGCATGACTTCCACCTTATTGTCTGGGATGACGTCGCCTTCGCGGCGACGGGGACCGGCGGCGGCGACACCACGCGCTCGACCGCGGATGCGGGAGCGTGCAGGGTCGCCTAGCGTCGGCGGTCGCCCAGACGTCGGCGCGCGCGAAGCACCGTGATGGTGCGCTGCGAAGCCGAAGACATGCGCCGACAGTAGCGCTCGCGCGCCGCATCCGCCAAATCCCCCGTATCCGAGTGGAGTTGACCCCATGCAGTTTACGGTGCAAAGTGGTTTGCATGAAGCACGATTCGAGGGATGACGAGCAGCAGGCCGACCCGGCGGCGATGCTCGCTCTCATGCAGGACCAGCGTCGGCGCACCGCGCACTGGGTCAACCGCAACTACGCGGTGATGCTCATCACGTGGGCGGCGGCGTGGATCATCGGGTTCGGAGCGATCTGGAGCGCGGCGGTCGGCGGCGGGAACCCCTGGTTCCGCATTCCGACCACACCCGCGTGGATCGTCTTCGGCGTGGTGCTCATCACGGGCATCGTGGTCTCCGCCGTCGCCGGCATCCGCTCCGGTGCAGGCGTGCGGGGGCCCTCACGCCTGGCCGGCGCGATGTACGGCTGGGCGTGGACGCTGTCGATGTTCGGGGCCGGGCTCCTCATCGGCGCTGTGCAGCGCACCGGCGCGGATGCCACCGTGATGGCGGTGCTCTCCCCCGCGATCTTCGTCCTGCTCGTCGGTGTGCTCTACCTGGCGGGCGGGGCGCTGTGGCGCTCCCCCGTGCAGTACGCGCTCGGCATCGTCATGATCGCCACCGCGATCGTCGCCTCGTACGCGGGCACGCCGACCAACTACCTCGTGTACGCGACCGTCGGCCCGCTCGCGATGCTCGTCGTCGCGACCCTGATGCTGCGCGGCGTCATTCCGGCGGAAGGCACCCGATGACCGAGCTCGACCCGGTCATCCACGCCCCGGCCCGCCTGCGCATCGTCACCGCGCTGAACGAGGCCCTCGCCGACGGCGACGAGGTGACGTTCCCCGTGCTGCAGAAACTGCTGGGGATGACCGCCGGCAACCTCACCACCCACCTCGCAAAGCTCGAGGCGGCGGGCTACGTCGAGACCGCGAAGGCGTTCGCCGGACGCAAGCCCGTGACCTACGTCGCCCTCACTCCCGCCGGGCGCGCGGCGTTCCGCACCTATCGCAGCCATCTGCTCGATCTCCTCGGAGGAGGATCATGACCGCCCTCATCAGCACCCGCGACCTCGTGAAGCGGTTCGGCGACGTCACCGCGCTGGCCGGAGTGACGCTCGACATCCACGCCGGCGAATGCGTCGGACTCCTCGGCCCGAACGGCGCGGGCAAGACCACGCTCCTGTCGCTCGTCGAGGGCCTGCGCACCCCGACCAGCGGCGAGGTGCGCCTGTTCGGCGGCGACCCGCGCGACGCGTCGTCGCGCGTGCGGCTCGGTTCGACTCCGCAGGCGACGGCGCTGCCGGACGCGCTCCGGGTGAGCGAGGTCCTCGATTTCGTCGCGTCGCACTTCCCGCATCCCGCGCCCCGCTCCCGCCTCGTCGACGAGTTCGACCTCGGCCCCCTGCTGCGTCAGCAGTGCGGCGGCCTGTCAGGCGGCCAGCAGCGGCGGGTCGCAGTCGCGCTGGCCTTCGCCGGCGACCCCGACCTCGTGCTGCTCGACGAGCCCACGACGGGTCTCGACGTCGACGCCCGGCGAGCGCTGTGGGATGCCGTCCGCGCCCGGCACGCCGCCGGGTGCGCCGTCGTGGTCACGAGCCACCACCTCGAGGAGATCGAACAGCTCGCACACCGCGTCGTCGTCATCGATGACGGCGTCGTCCGCACCGACGACACGCTCGCGGCCGTCGTGTCGAACGTCTCGCGACGCCGCGTCACCCTGCGCGGGGTCTCGGCCGACGACATCCGGCGCCTCGACCCCGAGGCATCCGTCACCACCGCGGACGACGCCGTGACGGCCGTCGTCGGCGACTCCGACGCTCTCGTCCGCTCGCTCGTCGCCGCCGATCTGCCGTTCCGAGATCTGGCGGTGCGCGGAGCGACCCTCGAAGAGGCGTTCCTCACCCTGACCGCCACGTCCGCGCACACCGAGAAAGCCGCCTGATGTCCTCGCTCTCGCTCACCCTCACCGCGACCAAGTACAACCTCATCGAGACCGCACGGGTTCCGATCGCGGTCATCGGGTCCGTCGTCTTCCCCACCCTCGCGTTCTGCCTCTTCGTGCTGCCGCAGCGCGCGATCGTGGCCGACAGCACCGTCGCGACGGCCGCGGTCTGCTCGATGGTGGTGTTCGCCTTCATGTCGTCCGGGCTGTTCTCCGTGGGCCTCGAACTCGCCGAGCAGCGCTCGAAGCCGTGGACCCCCTACCTGCGCACGCTCCCCGGCAGCCCGGTGGCCCGCATCGGCGCCCTGATCCTCGCGACCCTCGCGATCGCGACCGTGGCGATGCTGCCGCTGCTCATCGTCGGCGCGGTCTTCACGAGTGCGCGCCCCGAGCCGGTGAGACTGCTCGCGGCGATCGTCCTCGTCATCGCGACGGCGCTGCCGCCGATGCTCATCGGCGCGATCATCGGGATCACGACGGGCCCGAAGGCAGCCATCGCCGTCACGCAGGTCGCCCTGTTCCTGCTCGCCTTCGGCGGCGGCCTCTTCCTGCCTCCGGAGCTCTTCCCCTCCTGGCTCGACACCGCCTCGTCGGTCCTGCCGATCCGTCAGGCCCGCGAGATCGTCGTCGGGGTCGCGACGGGCACCGAGGTGCCGCTCTGGGCGATCCTCGGCATCATCGCGTGGACGGTCGCGCTGGGAGCCCTCGTCGTGTGGCTGTACCGACGCGACGAGGGCCGCCGTTACCGCTGAGCCGACCGGGACTCGCGTCCGCCCCGGGGCCGCTCAGGTGGGGAACGACTTGATGCGCACGAGCAAGTTGGGGCCGGTCCGCTCGAGCGTGCGTCCGCCGACCAGAACCCCGACGACCGCGACGACGGCGCCGAAGAGGACACCGACCGCCAGCGCGATCCAGCCCCACATCGCATCTCCCGTCACCGCGTTGACGATCGCCGGCACGATGGCCGGCAGCGACAGCGCGATCACCGCGGCCCACACGACGAAGACCAGCAGGCCCACGATGGAGTTCTGACCCGGCGTGCTCTTGAACGGGCTGTCACCGGGCGCGGGCACCGGGGTCACGATGAGCGCCGACGACACAGCGCAGGCGCCGTACCCGGCGAGCAGCACGCCGAGGGCCGCGCCGAGCACGGCGGGAAGGTGCGCCGCGTCACCGGAGACGAGCGCGGTCGCGACCGCGATGACCACGATGAGCGGGATGCCGACGCAGGCGGCACCGAGCAGACGGCCCAGCCGGTCGGCGCGCCCGGAGATGCCCGTGGCGAGGGTGGTCCCGAAAGCGGTGCCGTCGAACGACACATCGGCGTAGCCCACCGCCGCCATGACGAGTGCGGCGAGCACCGGCGAGATGAGGAACATGAAGCCGTCGGTTCCGCCCGTGAAGGCGAACAGCACCGGGAACAGCGGGATGACGATGAGCTGCCGCAGGTACCGGGGATCGCGCAGCCATCCCGAGAGGGATCGCGCCCACGTCGCGCCGACGCCACCGGTCGGCATGACGCCGAACAGGCCGAGCTTGCCGGCGGCGACGGCTCGGGTCGCGCGCTGGCGCGGCGACGACACGGCCGTCTCGATGACGCGCTCCCATACGATCCACAGCACGACGAGGGTCACGAGGGCGATCGCGGTGCTGGCGAGCGCCGGAAGCCATTGGCCTGCCGCGACGCTCGGCGCGACCGACCAGGCGGCACCCAGCGGTGTCCAGGCGAGGATGCCCGCCGCCTGCTGGATCCGCGCCCACAGGTCGCCGCCCGCCTGGTCGAGCAGAGCCACGATGCCGGTGAGGATGGGGCCGGTGAGGATGAGCACGACGAGCACGACAGTGCCGATGATCTCGCGTGAACGGCGACCGCCCATGCCACCGGACAGCTCGCCCATGAGGCGTGACGCCAGCACGCAGGTCAGGACGCCGAGCAGCACCGTCGGCACGGCGACGACCGCCGCGAGCGGCCAGCGCACCCACACGATGAGCGTCGCGAGGGCGGCGACGGTGGTGACGATTCCCGGGATGCCGGTGAGGCCGGTGCCCGCGAGAGCGAGCATGACCTGACGACGGGTCAGCGGGAACGGTGCGAGACGCACGGCGTCGACGGTGCTGTCGAGCCCGGCGATGAGGATCGGGCCGATGAGCCAGCCGAGGATCAGCGCCGAGCCGCCGAGGACGGCGACGACCGACGCGACCTCGAGATTCTCGAAGATCGACAGCGCGATGAGCGCGGCGACGAGCCCGCCGAGGATGCTGAGGCCCCAGAGCGATCCGAGGATGAAGCCGACGAGCTGCCAGGGTCGACGGGCGAGCGTGTTGCCGAGAACGCGGTAACGCAGCTTCAGGACTGTCGCAACCACTGCGGTCCCTCCGACTGGTGGCGTCCGCCGACGAGCGAGACGAAGCGGTCCTGCAGGCTCTCGCCGGCGCGCACCTCGTCGATCGTGCCGGCCGCGAGCACCCGGCCTGCGGCGATGACGGCGACGTGGTCGCACATGCGCTGGACGAGATCCATCGAGTGGCTCGAGACGATCACCGAGCCGCCCGAGCTGGTGTAGCTGCGCAGGACGTCCTCGATGTTCGCGGCCGACACCGGGTCGACCGACTCGAAGGGCTCATCGAGAACGAGCAGGCGCGGGGCGTGCACGAGGGCGCACGCGAGCGCGACCTTCTTGGTCATACCCGCGGAGTAGTCCGCGACGATCGTCCCGGCTGCGCCGCGCAGGTCCATGAGGTCGAGCAGGTCCGACACGCGTGGTGCGATCTCGGGCCGGGGCAGCCCGAACATCATCGCGGTATAGGTGATGAGCTGCTCCCCCGTCAGCCGGTCGAAGAGCCGCACGCCGTCGGCGAGGTTGCCGATCGTACGCTTGGCGGCCACCGGGTCGCGCCACACGTCGATCCCGTGGACGCGCGCGGTACCGGCATCCGGGCGCAGCAGTCCCGTGGCCATGGAGAGGCTCGTCGTCTTGCCCGCGCCGTTCGGCCCGACGAGACCGTAGAACGAGCCGGACGGGACGACGAGGTCGATGCCGTCGACGGCGACCTTCTCACCGAACCTCTTGACCAGGCCGAGCAGTTCGAGGGCGGGGGCGGCGCCGGCCGCCGGAGACGATGGGGTGACGCTGGCTGGGATCTCGCTCACGGCCCCGACACTATCGGCAAGCGGAGGGCGGTGTCAGACACGGATGCCAGAGTGAGGGGATGCTGCGCACTCTGGCCGTGTCGGGATACCGCTCGCTTCGCGACGTCGTCGTGCCGCTCGGCGACCTCACGGTCGTCACCGGCCCCAACGGCTCGGGCAAGTCGAACCTCTACCGGGCGCTGCGCCTGCTCGCCGCGGCGGCGCAGGGCGACATCGTCGGCGCGCTCGCCCGGGAAGGCGGGCTGCCGTCGGTGCTCTGGGCCGGGCCCGAGAACGGCGGAGACCAAGGAACCGTGCGCCGAGGGCCGATCGCGGTGCAGCTCGGCTACGCCTCGGATGAGCTGGGGTACCTCATCGATCTGGGCATCCCGCAGGGCGACCAGAACAGCCCGTTCGCTCGCGACCCCGAGATCAAGCGCGAACAGGTGTTCGCCGGCGTCGTCGCCAAGCCCTCGACCCTGCTGATCGACCGCACCCGGCAGCTCACCCGCGTGCGCGATGACTCCTGGACGATGCTCGGCCAGCAGCTCGCGCCGTACGAGAGCATCGTCACCGACCTCGCCGAGGGCGACACCGCCCCCGAGCTGTTGACACTCCGGCGCGGGATGACCGCCTGGCGCTTCTACGACCACTTCCGCGTCGACCTCGACGCCCCCGCCCGACAGCCGCAGGTCGGCACCCGCAGTCACACCCTCGCGCACGACGGGGCGAATCTCGCTGCGACCTGGGCGACGATCGTCGAGGCCGGGCACGGCGATGCCCTCGCCCGCGCGGTCGACCAGGCGTTCCCGGGCAGCCGGGTGCGTGTCGTGACCTCCGACGGCCTGTTCCGCCTGACGATCGAGCAGCCCGGGCTGCTGCGTCCGCTCGATGCGGCCGAGCTCTCCGACAGCACGCTCCGCTACCTCCTGCTGTGCGCCGCGCTGCTGCCGGCACGACCCGCACCGCTCCTGGTGCTGAACGAGCCCGAGGCGAGCCTGCATCCCTCGCTGCTGGCGCCCCTCGCGTCGCTCGTGCGAACGGCATCCGAGCGCACACAGGTCATCACGGTGTCGCACGCCGACGCGCTCGTCGACGCTCTGCCCGAACCGTCCCGCGTCGAACTGCAACGGTCGAACGCCGAGACGACCGTCCGCGGTCAGGGTCTGCTCGACGTTCCGGCCTGGAACTGGGGTTCGCGCTGAGCCCCTCGCTGTCGGTCGGCCGGCCGAGACGACGAGTCGGGCGCAGTTCCGGACGCGCGACACGGTGGGAGCCGCGCGCGACGCCCGGAACTGCGCCCGATACGCAGGTCAGTCGCGGATGACGGCGCCGAAGCGCTCGGCCGCGACGGCGACGCCCGCGAGCTTGGCCTCGCTCGCCTCGGCCGCGGTCAGGGTGCGGTCATCGGCGCGGAAGCGCAGCGCGAAGGTCAGACTCTTCGAGCCTTCGGGAACGCCCGAGCCGCGGTAGTCGTCGACGAGTCGGAGCGATTCGAGAAGCGAGCCGGCTCCCTCCGACAGCGCCGAGGCAAGAGCACCCGCTGTCACGGAGTCGGGGACGACGAGCGAGACGTCCTGCGTGGCCGCGGGGTAGCCCGACAGCGACGCGACGACGACCCGCTCTCCCGCGCTCGCCAGAACCGCGTCGAGGTCGACCTCGGCGACGAGGACCCGGCCCGACAGGTCGGCCGCGGCCGAGACCTCGGGATGCAGCTCCCCGGCGTAACCGACCTCGACACCGCCGACGGTGAGCGCGGCGGCGCGACCCGGATGCAGCGCGGCGCGCCGGGTCTGCGAGATCTCGATGTCGACGCCGGCGGCCGAGCCGATCGCTGCGACGGCGGCGAACACGTCGCTGAGATCGGCCGTGACGGCGGCCTGGCCCGGCTTCTTCGGCGACGCATTGCCGGCGACGAGCACCGCGACGTGACGCGGCTGCGGCGGGATCGACGCGTGGAGCTCCGCGAGTGTGGCGTCGTCGGGACGCACAGCGAGCGGCGGAACCGTCGCGGTGCCGTACTGCGTGCCGGGCTCGGGGAGGAAGACCGCGCCGACCTCGAAGAGGGCGAGATCCGTCAGGCCACGTGAGACGTTGCGGTGGGCGACCTGCAGCAGGCCCGGCACGAGCGAGCGGCGCAGGTAGGGGGCCTGCCCGTCGAGCGGGTTGGCGATCTTGACCGAGGGCAGTTCCTCGCCCGAGGCGGAGCCGTGCAGGTCGTTGCTGTCGCGCGTCGTGAACGGGAACGACGGGGTCTCGACGAAGCCCGCGGCCGCCAGTGCGTTCGACACGCGACGACGG
Organism: Microbacterium sp. AISO3; assembly: GCF_002204305.1. Classification (NCBI taxonomy): domain Bacteria; kingdom Bacillati; phylum Actinomycetota; class Actinomycetes; order Micrococcales; family Microbacteriaceae; genus Microbacterium; species Microbacterium sp. AISO3. The sequence goes on from NZ_NHRF01000010.1 coordinate 75,074, forward strand.
CCCTTCTGGGCATCCGTCAGTCCGCGACCGGACGGTGCCGTTGGGAGGACCGAAGGAACGCGGTCGAGCCCGTGGATGCGCGCGACCTCTTCGGCCAGCGTCCATTTGTCGGTGAGGTCGGGACGCCACGACGGCGGAATGACCTCCCAACCGGCAGCCGTGCCCGACACCTCTGCGCCGATCGTCTCGAGGGCTGCGACGACCTCGTCGTCGGTGTAGTCGATGCCGATGAGGCCTGCGACGAAGCCGCGCGGCAGGTCGATCGCCTCGAGGAACACCTCTCCGAACAGAGCGCCGCCGACCGGCTCGAGCGTGCCGCCGGCGAGCTCGACCATGAGGTCGGCGACGCGGCGGGCGGCCACGAAGGGCAGCAGCGGGTCGACACCGCGCTCGAAGCGCCGCGAGGCCTCGCTCGGCAGCTTGTGACGACGAGCGGTGCGGGCGATCGTGACGGTGTCGAAGATCGCGGCCTCGATCAGCACGTTGCGCGTCGCATCCGTCATCTCGGTCGTGCCGCCGCCCATGACGCCGGCGAGGCCGATGGGGCCCGACTCGTCGGTGATGAGAAGGTCTTCGCCGTCGAGCGTGCGTTCCTTACCGTCGAGCGTCGTGAGCTTCTCCCCCGGCGTCGCGCGCCGCACCGTGATGCCGCCGCTGAGCTTGTCGAGGTCGTAGCCGTGGATCGGGTTGCCGAGCTCCACCATGACGTAGTTGGTGATGTCGATGAGGATGCCGAGCGAGCGGATGCCGGCGAGCGTGAGACGCGCGACCATCCACGGCGGCGTCGGCCGTGACGGGTCGACGCCCGAGACGACGCGCACCGCGAACTCGGTCGCACCGACGCGGCCGCGGATCGGCGCCCGGTCGTCGACCGCGACGTCGAAGCCCGTCGCGGGGTGCTCGAGCTCGTCGAACTCCCGCAGGCCGGGGTCGCGGAATGCCGCACCGGTCGCGTGCGAGTACTCGCGGGCGATGCCGCGCACCGACAGCGCGTAGCCGCGGTCGGGGGTGACGTTGACGTCGATGGCAGCGTCGTCGAGGCCGAGCAGCGCGATCGCGTCGGCACCGACCGGCGCATCCTCGTCACTGTCGAGACCGAGCTCGGTCAGGCGCAGGATGCCCGAGTGCTCGTCGCCGAGGCCCAGCTCCTTCGCCGAGGCGATCATGCCGTCCGAGACGTGTCCGTACGTCTTGCGCGCTGCGATCGGGAACGGGCCGGGCAGCACGGCGCCGGGAAGGGTGACGACGACCTTGTCGCCCTCGAAGAAGTTCGAGGCGCCGCAGACGATGCCGCGGATGCCGCCGTTGGCCTCACCCACGTCGACCTGGCACCAGCGGATCGTCTTGCCGTTGGACTGCGGCTCGGGCTCGAACGAGACCACGCGGCCGACGACGATCGGACCGGTGAGGTCGAACCCGTGGACGTCCTCCTCCTCGAAACCGACCGACACGAGCGCCGCGAGGATGTCCTCGGGCGCGGCATCCGCCGGCACATCGACGTACTCACGCAACCACGAGAGCGGAACGCGCATCAGACCACCATCCCGAACTGCTCGCTGAAACGCACATCACCCTCGGCCATGTCGCGCATGTCCTTCACGTCGGAGCGGAACATCAGCGTCCGCTCGATGCCCATGCCGAAGGCGAACCCGGAGTAGACCTCGGGGTCGATGCCCGCGGCGCGGAGCACATTGGGGTTCACCATGCCGCAGCCGCCCCACTCGATCCAGCGCGCACCGCCGGCGAAGGTCGGGTGCCAGAGGTCGAGCTCGGCGCTCGGCTCGGTGAACGGGAAGTAGTTGGTGCGGAAACGGGTCTTGGCCTCGGGACCGAAGAGCTCGCGTGCCGCGTGGTCGAGGGTGCCCTTGAGGTGGGCCATCGTGATGCCCTTGTCGACGACGAGGCCCTCGAACTGCGTGAACACGGGCAGGTGGGTCGCGTCGTACTCGTCGGTGCGGAACACCCGGCCCGGCGAGAGGACGTAGATGGGGATGTCGCGCTCGAGCATGGACCGCATCTGCACGGGGCTCGTCTGCGTGCGCATGACGAGGTGACGCGCGACGGGATCGACGAAGAACGTGTCCTGCATCTGGCGGGCGGGGTGGTCGACGTCGAAGTTGAGCGAGTCGAAGTTGAACCACTCGTGCTCGAGCTCGGGTCCCTCCGCGATCTCCCAGCCCATCCCGACGAAGAGATCGGCGACCTCCTCTTGCAGGAGCGAGATCGGATGCCGCGCCCCGACGCGTCCGCGCGGGGCGATGGCGGTGACATCGAGCGCCTCCGCCTCGAGCTTCGCGGCCGTCTCGGCGGCGGCGAGCTCGTCCTCGCGGGCAGCGAGCGCCTGGGTGACGCGACCGCGCGCCTGGCCAACGAGCTTGCCGAACTCGGCCTTCTTCTCGTTGGGCACCGACCGCAGCTGCGCGTTGAGTCGCGCAAGCGGCGACCCCTCGGCGGTGTGGGCGTTGCGGACGGACTTCAGCTCTGCGGTCGAGGTCGCGTCGGCGATGGCGGCGAGGGCCGCATCCACCGCCGCGGCGACCGCGTCAGGGGTGATCTCGGGTGCGTCGGACACGGGAGTCGAGTCTACCGGCGACGGGCCCCTCCGCTTTCGCGTGAGGGGCCCGTCGGGGTCGTGCTCGGTGCGTCAGGCGCTGCCCGAGCTATTGGAGTCGTGCTTGCCGATCCCCTTCTGCATCGCGATGAGCTCGGTGTCCGTCGTCGGAGGCACCGGGTGGTGCAGTGGATCGACGGCCGATGCCCCACCGCCCGCGGTGCCCGGGGTGCGAGGCGAACGCGAGAGCCGCTTCTCGAGGAAGCTCGCGAACCACGACAGCAGCAGGCACATCACGATGTAGATCGCGCCGATGACGATGCCGGCCTGCAGGATCGGGCGCCCCGGCTGCGAGGTCAGCTGCTTGGCGTAGTACAGCAGCTCGGGGTAGGTGATGATGAAGCCGAGCGCGGTGTCCTTCAGCGTCACGACGAGCTGCGCGACGATGACGGGCAGCATGGCGCGGACCGCCTGCGGCAGCAGGACGAGGCGCATGACGCCGCTCTTGCGGAGCCCGATCGCGTAGCCGGCTTCCTTCTGCCCGCGTGGCAGCGACTCGATGCCGGCGCGCAGGGCCTCCGCCAGCACGGAGCCGTTGTACGCGACGAGGGCGATGACGACGGCCCAGTACGGCTCCATGCGGATGCCGAGCGTCGGCAGGCCGTAGTACATCAGCATCATGAAGATCAGCACCGGTACGGCCCGGAACGCCTCGATGACGACGCCGAAGGGAATCCGCACCCACGCGTGATCCGACAGGCGGCCGATCGCGAGGACGAAGCCGAGCGCCAGGGCACCGACGGCCGCGAGCCCGAAGGCGGCGAGCGTGTTGCCGAGCGCCTTGAGGATGCCGAGCCACACGTTGCTGAAGGTGAAGATGTACCACTTGTCGGCGGAGAACTGACCGCTCACCGCGAAGCGGAAGACCACGAATCCGATCGCCGCGGCGACCAGGAGGACGGTGACGATGCCGAGGATGCGGTTGCGCAGGATCGCGCGGGGCCCCGGAACGTCGTAAAGGACGGAAGTCATCGCGCGATCCTCCACTTGTTCTCGAGTCGTCGCTGCACGGCGCTGAGGACCAGCACCAGGGCGACGAAGACGACGGCGACCCAGAGGAGCACGGTCAGGGCGTTCTCGCCACGCTCGCTCAGATTGGCGCGGATGGCGCCGAGCTCGACCACGGAGAAGCCGGCGGCGACCGTGGTGTTCTTCAGCAGCGCGATGAACACGCTCATCATCGGCGGCACGACCGACCGGAAGGCCTGCGGCATGACCACGAGGGTCATGACCTGGCCGAACGTGAGGCCGATCGCGCGGGCCGCTTCGGCCTGGCCGACCGGCACGGTGTTGATGCCGGCACGGATGACCTCGGCGACGTAGGTCGCGGTGTAGATGCCCAGCGCCCATATGCCGAGCACCGTGAAGCCGGGGTTCGGCATATCGAGCTGCGGGTAGCCGAACGCGAAGAAGAAGAAGACGAGCGTCAGCGGGGTGTTGCGGATGGTGTTGACGTAGACCGTGCCGAAAGCGCGCGCCACCGGAATCGGCGAGACGCGCATGGCGCCGATCAGCGTGCCGAGGACCAGGGCGATCGCTCCGCCGGCGAAGAACAGCAACAGGGTGTTGCCGAGCGCCTCGCCCCAGAGGTCGAGGTTGTCGGTGATGACGCCCACATCGTCTCCTTGGATGGTGCGGGGTGGGGACGCGTGCGCCCCCACCCCGTGGTCATGGTGTCAGTGCGAATCAGTACGCGTCGACCGCGGGCTGCTCGACCGTGATCCCGGACTGACCGAGGTTCTTGTCGAAGATGCCCTGCCACACGTCGCCGCCGTCGGTGAGCAGCTCGTTGATGTGCGCGCGGAACGCGTCGTCGCCCTTGCGCAGGCCGACGCCGTACTTCTCCTCGCTGAAGGGCTCGCCCACGACCTTGATCTCGTCGGGGTACTGCGCCGCGTAGCCGATCAGGATCGCCTGGTCGGTCGTGACGGCGTCGACGGTGCCGTTGATGAGCGCGTCGACGCATGCCGAGTAGAGGTCAAACTCCTCGGTGGGAACCTCGGGGTAGTTCGTCTTGATGTTCTGGATGGGCGTCGATCCGGTCGCCGAGCACACGCGAGTGTTCTCGTTCAGGTCGTCCTCGCTCGTGATGTCGCTGTCCGCGGCGACGAGCAGGCCCTGGCCCGTGATGAAGTACGGACCGGCGAAGTCGATCTGCTGCTTGCGCGAGTCGGTGATCGAGTACGTGCCGACGTAGTAGTCGACGTCGCCGTTGACGATGGCCTGCTCGCGGTTGGCCGAGGCGATCGCCTTGAACTCGATCTTGTCCTCGTCGTAGCCGAGGGATGCCGCGATCCAGCGTGCGATGTCGACGTCGAAGCCGCTGCGCTCGTTGGACGTCGCGTCGAGGAAGCCGAGACCGGGCTGGTCCTCCTTGACACCGACGATCACCTTGTCACGCGACTGGATCGCGTCGAACGTCGGGCTGCCCTCGAGCGAGACGTCGGAGGCGACCTCCCACAGGGCCTCGTTGCTGTCTCCGCCGTCACCGGTGGCGGCACCGCCGGGCGAGGTGGGCGAGCCGCTGTTGCAGCCGGTCAGAGCGATCGCAGCGATGGCGATACCGGCGAAAGCGCCGGTGATTCGTGTCTTGCGCATGTGGTCCTCCTGGTTGGGGCATCCGCGCCCGGTGCAGAGCGCGGAAGTCGGTGGTCTCAGTGGGTGATGAGCTTGGAGAGGAAGTCCTTCGCGCGGTCGCTCTTGGGCGCCGTGAAGAACTGCTCGGGAACGGCTTCTTCGACGATCTGCCCGTCGGCCATGAACACGACCCGGTCGGCCGCCTTGCGGGCGAAGCCCATCTCGTGGGTGACGACGATCATCGTCATGCCGTCCTGCGCGAGACCGACCATGACGTCGAGGACCTCGTTGATCATCTCGGGGTCGAGCGCGCTGGTGGGCTCGTCGAAGAGCATCACCTTCGGCTTCATCGCTAGCGCACGGGCGATCGCGACGCGCTGCTGCTGACCGCCCGACAGCTGCGCCGGCAGCTTGTCGGCCTGGTGTCCCACGCCGACGCGATCGAGCAGCTCGCGGGCGAGCTTCTCGGCCTCGGCCTTCTTCATGCCCTTGACCTTGATCGGCCCGAGCGTGACGTTCTCGAGGATCGTCAGGTGAGCGAAGAGGTTGAACGACTGGAAGACCATTCCGACGTCGGCGCGGAGCGCCGCGAGAGCCTTGCCCTCGGACGGCAGCTTCTCGCCGTCGATGGTGATCGTGCCCTCGCTGATCGTCTCGAGGCGATTGATCGTGCGGCAGAGCGTCGACTTGCCCGAGCCCGACGGACCGATGACCACGACGACCTCACCGCGGTTGACGGTCAGGTCGATGTCCTTGAGGGCCTGGAACGAGCCGTAGTGCTTCTGCACGCCCTCGATCACCACGAGCGGGTCGCCGCGGCGCACCGAGATGTTCGACGTCGGGGGCGCCGGGTTTTCGGGAGTCGTCATAAGAGTTCACACTAAGAGCACTCCCCCGCTCGGAGCAGCCGCGAACGGTCCGAGTCACCGATCTGTAACAGAATCGGAATACACGGCGCGTCTTGCCTGCCCCCGTCGACTCGCCACGACCTGCGGATGCTGCGGGGGCCGGACCCGCCGTTCCTGGCGAGTCGACCCAACAGAGACGGGGCTCAGCCGGCGCGCTGGGCGAACGCGGTCTCGTAGAGGCACACGCTCGCGGCGGTCGCGAGGTTCAGCGACTCGGCGGCGCCGTAGATCGGCAGGCGCAGCGCGAGGTCGGCGCGCGCGAGGGCCTCGTCGGCGAGCCCGCGCGCCTCGTTGCCGAAGAGCCACGCCGTCGGCTCGGCGAGGGTAGCGCGGTGGTCGAGGAATTCCTCGCCCTTCACGTCGGCCGCAACGACCCGCAGGCCCGCGCCGTGCGCCTGCTCGACGGCAGCGTCGAGCTCGACGCCGAGCGCGATCGGAAGGTGGAACAGCGACCCGGTGGTCGAGCGGACCACCTTCGGGTTGTACGGGTCGACGGTCCGCCCCGTCAGCACGACGGCGTCCGCGCCGGCGGCATCCGCGGCCCGGATGATCGTCCCGAGGTTGCCGGGATCGCGCACCTCCTCGCAGATCGCGACGAGTCGGGGTCGTGCGGCGAAGATGTCGTGCAGCGACGACGGCGACTGATGGGCGACGGCCACGATGCCCTGCGGCGTGACCGTGTCGGCCATCGCCTCGAGCACGGCCTCGCTCGCCGAGACGACGGCCACGCCGGCCTTCTCAGCGCTCGCGGCCAGCTCGGGATGCCGATCGATCGCGTTCGGCGTCGCGAAGATCTCGACGAGAGTCTCGGCGCGGTAGGCCAAGGCCTCGCGCGCGGCCTGAGGGCCCTCGAGCAGGAACAGGCCGGTCTCCTGACGAGCGCTGCGCTTGGTCAGCTTGGCGACGGCGCGAACGCGGGGCGAGCGAGGGTTCTCGAGCACGTTTTCAGCATACGGCGAAGGGGCGCCCTCCTCTCGGAGGACGCCCCTTCGTGGATGCGTGGAACGCGAAGACCCGATCAGGCCTTGGGAGCGTTGACGTCGGCCGGCAGAGCGCCCTTGGCCGTCGCCACGAGCGACGCGAAGACGGCGGGCTCGTTCACGGCGAGCTCGGCGAGCATACGACGGTCGACCTGCACACCCGCGAGGCCGAGGCCCTGGATGAAGCGGTTGTACGTGATGCCGTTCTGACGGGCAGCGGCGTTGATGCGCTGGATCCACAGACGACGGAAGTCGCCCTTGCGCTTGCGACGGTCGCGGTACGCGTAGACGAGCGAGTGGGTGACCTGCTCCTTCGCCTTGCGGTACAGGCGCGAACGCTGTCCGCGGTAACCGGAGGCGCGCTCGAGGATGACGCGACGCTTCTTGTGGGCGTTTACTGCCCGCTTGACTCTAGCCATTTCGTTTGTTTCCTATTCGTGCGCAGCAGCGCTCAGATGCCGAGGAGCTTCTTGGCGACCTTCGCGTCGCCGGGAGCCAGGATCTTGTCGGCCGACAGGCGGCGCGTGCGCTTGGTGGGCTTGCCTTCGAAGTTGTGGCGGAGGTTCGCCTGCTGCTTCTTGATCTTTCCGCTGCCGGTGACCTTGAAGCGCTTCTTGGCACCCGAGTGGGTCTTCTGCTTCGGCATGTCTCTTCCTTCGTTGTGTATCCCGCGAGGCGGGAGTCTGGGGGCTACTCCGCCGAGGCGGGAGCGGCGTCTTCGGTCTCGGGCGCGTCGCCGGAGCGGGCCTGACGTGCTGCCTCCTTGTTGGCGGCACGCTGGGCGTTCTGCTCGGTCTTCACCTCGGACTTGTTCTTGTGCGGCGCGATGACCATCACCATGTTGCGGCCGTCGATCGTCGGGTTCGACTCGACGGTGCCCAGCTCGGCGACATCCTCGGCGAACTTGCGGAGCAGGCGCACGCCCTGCTCGGGACGAGACTGCTCGCGGCCGCGGAACAGGATCATCGCCTTGACCTTGTCGCCCGCCTGGAGGAAGCCCTCGGCGCGCTTGAGCTTGGTGATGTAGTCGTGCGCCTCGATCTTCAGACGGAACCGGACCTCCTTGAGGACCGTGTTGGCCTGATTGCGACGCGCTTCCTTGGCCTTCTGAGCCGCTTCGTACTTGAACTTGCCGTAGTCCATGATCTTGACCACGGGCGGCTTCGAGTTCGGGGCGACCTCGACGAGGTCGAGTTCGGCCTCCTGCGCCAGACGCAGGGCGACCTCGATACGGACGACGCCGACCTGCTCTCCAGCGGGGCCGACGAGGCGAACCTCGGGGACGCGGATGCGGTCGTTGGTGCGGGGATCGCTGATGTGCGGAACTCCTGTTCGTGCGGTGGTGGCCACCGGGACGCGAGGACGCGACCCGGGCGGAAGAGCATCGCATCCACCCCGCACGACGCACGTGCGTCGGCATTCGTGTTCCGCACCCTGGCTACTCCGGCCGTTGTGACACGGACGGAGCGGAGTGCATGACCCGGTAGCCTGGAACGGCAAGCGCGGGTGGGATGTGATCCTCTTTCGATCCGGAGTAGAACACTCCGGTGCCCGCACAGTCTAGCAGAGAGCGACACGTGGACACGAACCCCGCCGACAACAGCACCTTCACCGACGACGAGGCTCGTCGCCAGCGGTGGGAGGAGCAGGAGCGCGCCGCCTCCGCCGCGACCCGCGACATCGCCGACGTTCCCGCCGTCGAGGTCATCACCACCGCCGCCGTCCACCTCATGAGCGCCGCCGCGGTCAAGGTCGGACTCGCCGACGACCCCGCCACGCAGCTCGACCTCGACGAGGCCCGCAAGCTCATCAACGCCCTCGCCGGGCTCATCACCGCCGGCGCGCCCGAGATCAGCGACATGCACGCGCGCTCGCTGCGCGACGGCCTGCGCTCGCTGCAGCTGGCCTTCCGCGAGGCGTCGACGATCCCCGACCCGATCGGCAAGGGCCCCGGCGAGAAGTTCACCGGCCCGGTCAACTGACGTCGTTCCGGGCTCGGGCCGCGCCCGGGTCCGGGACCTCCGTCAGGACGCGCGCACCAGCTTGACCGTCAGCGAGTCGACGAGCACCGCGATGCGATCGTCGGCAGCCCACCGCGAAGCGAGCCGCGACAGCACGGCGTCGAGCTCGGCGGCATCCAGTCCGTCGATGAGATGGAGCCGAACGACCAGCTCGGGTCCGCGCATCCGCGCGTCGGGATCCCCCGCCGCGACCGAGAGGTCGAGCACCGCGAGTTCTCCCCCGATGCTCGCCTGCAGTGCGGTGAAGACCTCGGGTGAGGTCGGTGCGGGCTCCCACGGCAGACCCTGACCGATCGCCCAGACGGCAGGTCGCCGCAGCACGAACTCCGTCTCGGAGCCCGGATCGATCACGATCAGGTCGGTGTCATCGGATGCCGCGGCCATGGCCGTGCGCACACCGTCGGCCGGGACCGGCCGAGCGACGGAATCCCACCGCGCCAGCGCCGCGACCGAGGTGAAGACCGGCAGGACCCGACGACCGTCGGGGGCCGCGACCGTGACGATCGACAGCTCCTGCGTCTTGTCGACACGGAGCCCGGTGGGTCCGATCCCCTCGTCGCCCTTCTCGGGGACGAGCGGGATCAGCAGCCGCGCCGTGCGGTACGCCTCGACGACCGCCACCGCGTCACCAGCGCCGACGCGGAACGCCTCCAGCGCGGCGAGCAGCGCGGGATCGGCGGAGCCATCGTCGCCGGCGTGCGGGTTGGACTCGAAGCTGCGCCCCTCCCAGGGCACGCCCGCCGAATCGGCCGCGTGGCCGCAGCCGTCGTCAGTCTCCGGCGACATCCAGCGCCTCGGCCAGCGTGAACGCACCGGCGTAGAGTGCCTTGCCGACGATCGCGCCCTCGACGCCGAGGGGCACGAGCTCGCGGAGCGCGGCGATGTCGTCGAGGCTCGAGATCCCACCGGATGCGACCACGGGCTTGGGCGTCCGCGAGGTGATCTCGCGCAGCAGCTCGATGTTGGGTCCCTGCAGGGTGCCGTCCTTGGTCACGTCGGTGACGACGTAGCGGCTGCAGCCGGCATCCTCGAGGCGCTCCAGGACGTCCCAGAGGTCGCCGCCGTCTCGCGTCCAGCCGCGGGCGGCGAGCGTCGTGCCGCGGACGTCGAGTCCCACCGCGATCGCGTCGCCGTAGCGTCCGATCACGTCGGCCGCCCACTCCGGGTTCTCGAGCGCCGCAGTGCCGAGGTTGATGCGGGTCGCTCCGCTCTCGAGGGCCGCCTCGAGCGTCGCGTCGTCGCGGATGCCACCCGAGAGCTCGATCTGCACGCCCTTGACCTGCTTGATGACCTTGCGCAGCACGGCGGCGTTGTTGCCGCGGCCGAAGGCGGCGTCGAGGTCGACGAGATGGATCCACTGCGCGCCCTGCTTGGCCCAGGCGAGGGCCGCGTCGACGGGGTCGCCATAGGTCGTCTCGCTGCCGGCTTCGCCCTGGGTCAGGCGCACGGCCTTCCCGTCGGCGACGTCGACCGCGGGCAGGAGGATCAGTTCGGGGGTGGACGCGAAGTCGTTCATCACATTCCAGGGGTGGGTCGGGATGCGCGCTCGTCCACGCGAGCGCACCAGAGGGAGACTAGTGGCGCGGCAGGGCGCCGATCCAATTGGCGAGGAGACGGATGCCGGCGGCCCCCGACTTCTCGGGGTGGAACTGCGTCGCAGACAGCGGCCCGTTCTCGACCGCGGCGAGGAACGGTGCGCCGTAGTCGCACCACGTCAGCACGGGCTCGGCGAAGGGCTTCATGACCTCGAGGCTCCAGTCCTGGGCGCCGTAGGAGTGCACGAAGTAGAAGCGCTCGTCCTCCAGCCCGTCGAACAGCGTCGACCCCGCCCCGGCACGGACGGTGTTCCAGCCCATGTGGGGCAGCACGGGCGCCTGCAGCTCGGTGACGGTGCCCGGCCACTGTCCGAGGCCCTCGGTGTCATCGCCGCGCTCCACGCCGTTGCCGAACATGATCTGCATCCCGACGCAGATGCCCAGCACCGGACGTCCCCCGGCCAGGCGCCGCTCGATGATCTCGTCGCCGCGGCTCTCGCGCAGGGCGGCCATGACGGCGCTGAAAGCACCGACTCCCGGAACGAGAAGCCCGTCGGCGTCGCGGATGAGGCCGCGGTCCGACGTCAACCGCGCATCTGCCCCCGCGGCGGAAAGAGCCTTGACCGCCGAGTGGACGTTGCCCGACCCGTAGTCGAGCACGGCGACGAGCGGCGCGCGTTCGGTCCGGTCACCCTCGGTCATAGGGCGCCCTTCGTGCTGGGGATGCCGTGCACGAGCGGATCGAGCGCCTTCGCCTGCCGGAAAGCTCGGGCGAACGCCTTGTACTCCGCTTCGGCGATGTGGTGCGGATCACGTCCGCCGAGGACGCGGACGTGCACCGTCAGCCCGGCGTTGAACGCGATGGCCTCGAACGTGTGTCGCACGAGCGAACCGGTGAAGTGCCCGCCGATGAGGTGGAACTCGTAACCGTCCGGCTCCCCCGAGTGCACGAGGTACGGACGCCCCGAGATGTCGACGACCGCCTGCGCGAGCGCCTCGTCGAGGGGCACGAGTGCATCACCGTAGCGGGAGATGCCCGACTTGTCGCCCAGCGCGGAACGCAGCGCCTGTCCGAGCACGATCGCCACATCCTCCACCGTGTGGTGCGCGTCGATGTGCGTATCGCCCGTCGCGCGCACGGTCAGGTCGGTGAGCGAGTGCTTCGCGAACGCCGTCAGCAGGTGGTCGAAGAACGGCACGGTCGTCTCGATCGTGCTGATCCCGGTGCCGTCGAGGTTGAGCTCGAGCTCGACGCTCGACTCGCTCGTGGCGCGACGGATGCTGGCCGTTCGGGGGCTGGTCATGCCTCCGAGTCTATCGAGGCCAGTGCTTCGAGGAACGCGGTCGTCTCGTCTTCCGTGCCGGCGCTCACACGCAGGCTGTGCGGGATGCCCACGTCGCGGACGAGGATGCCGCGGTCGTACAGAGCCTGCCAGGTCGCCCGCGGGTCGTCGACGCCGTCGAACAGCACGAAGTTCGTCCAGCTCTCGTACGCGTGATAGCCGAGGGCGTCGAGCGTCGCCGACATCCGGTCGCGCTGCGCGACGATCTCGTCGACCATCCGGAGCATCGTCGTCGAGTGGGAGAGGGCGGCTGTCGCCGCCGCCTGCGTCAGCGCGCTCAAGTGGTACGGCAGTCGGACGAGCCGGAGCGCGTCGATGAGCGTGGGGTCGGCGGCGAGGTAGCCGACGCGGGCGCCGGCGAAGGCGAAGGCCTTGCTCATCGTGCGCGACACGACGAGCCGGTTGCGCTCACCGAGAAGCGTCAGAGCGGAGGAGCTTTCGCGCGGCGCGAACTCCTGGTAGGCCTCGTCGACGATCACGATGCCGTCGGTGGCCCCGTACACCGCCTCGATGACGTCGAGCCCGAGGGGTGTGCCGGTGGGGTTGTTGGGCGCACACAGGAAGACGACGTCCGGGCGGAGCTCGGCGACCTGGGCTGCGGCGGAGGCGGGATCGAGCGTGAAGTCGGGTCCACGTGTCCCCGTGACGTACTGGGCGCCGGTCGCGCGCGTCAGTAGGGGGTACATCGAGTAGGTCGGACCGAAGCCCATCGCGGTGCGTCCCGGGCCTCCGAAGGCCTGGAGGAGGTGCTGCAGGACCTCGTTCGATCCGTTCGCTGCCCAGATGCGATCGGGGGTCAGGCCGTGGCCGAGGTACTCGGCGAACGACTCGCGGAGGTGGGTGAACTCGCGGTCGGGATAGCGGTTGACGTCGCGCAGGGCGCGGGCTACGGCATCCAAGATGTCGTCGGCGACCTCTTCGGGAACGGGATGCGTGTTCTCGTTGACGTTCAGCGCGACCGGAAGCGGCGCCTGCGGGGCGCCGTACGGGGTGAGGCCTCGCAGATCGTCTCTGAGGGGCAGATCATCCAGACTCGGGCTCATCCCACCCATGCTAGGCCGCGCGCGCCACTGTTGCCGCCGGAGTCAGCTCGCGGCGTACTCGGCCGGGATCGCAAGCGTCTGGCCGGCCTCGAGCTGGCCCGAGCCGAGAGCGTTCAGTCGGATGATCGCATCGACGACATCGCGGGGGTCGGCGGCGGGCGCCACCTCTTCGGCGATGGACCAGAGCGATTCGCCGGACATCACGGTCACGGTCGTGAACGAGCCGGCGGGGGCGCCGACCTCGCTCGAGGCGAGCGCGCCTCCCCCCGAGAGCACGGCTGCTGTGACGGCGACGACCGCCGGAAGGGCGGCGATCGTGGCGACGACGCGGCGTCCGCGGCGCGTCAGACGCAGGCGGGTACGGGGGGCCGGTGCGAAGCGGGCATCGATCGTGGTCATGGCATCTCCTCGGGAGCGGTAGGAAGATTCGCCCCCGCCTCTCGGCTGGGAGAGACGGGTGCGAACTTCGGTTCCGAACGTATCTTCGATATTGTGTGGTGTCAACCACCCACCGAAATCGGAGACCGATCGAAGAGACACGCGGAGCGTTCCGCGATGTCGCCGTCGTATCGGGCTACCTTTTCGACAGCGAGAGCCCACCATGAACCTCCGACATCGGGTCGGGGACGGGGCGCGACGACAGGAGACCGGCGGTATGAGCGAGAAGCCGCAGACGCGACGACGCAAGAATCTGAGCGACAAGCAGCTCGCGATCCTCGAGGTGATCCAGAACGCGATCGCCCGCAACGGCTACCCGCCGAGCATGCGCGAGATCGGCGACGCGGTCGGCCTCAAGTCGCTGTCCAGCGTCACCCACCAGCTGAACCAGCTCGAGCTCAGCGGCTACCTGCGGCGCGACCCCGGCAAGACCCGCGCGATGGAGGTGCTCATCGATCTCCCGGGCACCGCCGGCGAGAACCCGGCCGACGCCGCGCCCGCCCTCGGCGACGCCGCCCTCGTGCCGCTCGTGGGCCGCATCGCGGCGGGCGTGCCGATCACCGCCGACCAGCAGGTCGAGGAGATCTTCCCGCTGCCGCGCCAGCTCGTCGGCAAGGGCGAGCTGTTCATGCTCAAGGTCGTCGGCGACTCGATGATCGACGCGGCCATCTGCGACGGCGACTGGGTCGTCGTGCGGGCGCAGGCAACCGCCGACAACGGCGAGATCGTCGCGGCCATGCTCGACGGCGAGGCGACGGTGAAGACGCTCCGCCAGCGCGACGGCCACACGTGGCTCCTCCCCCGCAACTCGGCGTTCGAGCCGATCCTCGGCGACGACGCGACGGTGCTCGGCAAGGTCGTGGCGGTTCTGCGCACGGTCTGAGGCGCCACGGGACGGCATCCGCTCCCCACCGTCTCCCCGGTCGAGGTCGGGAAGCCAGGCCTCGCGTAGCGTGGCTGTATGTCGCAGCAGCTTCCCTATGGTTCCTGGCCGTCTCCCCTGACCGCGGCATGGGCCAGCGCGTCATCATTGCGCCTCGACGGCGCGAGCTTCGTGGGTGATGAGATCTGGTGGGGCGAGTCGCTGCCCGACGAGGCCGGTCGCGTCGCGGTCATGCGCCGCCGCGGCGATGGCACCGTGCAGGTCGTCCTCCCCGCACCCTGGAACGCCCGGTCGCGCGTGCACGAGTACGGCGGCGGAGCCTGGACGGTGTCGGATGACGGCGAGCTGTTCTTCGTCGACAAGTCCGACCAGCGCATCCGGAGCCTTCGCCCGGGCGGCGATCCCCGACCGCTCACTCCGGAGGAGACCGGCACGCACTACGGGGGCCTTCGCTGGCAGCGCGGCGTCCTCCTCGCGGTTCGCGAACGCGAACGACCCGGCGGCACGCCCGAGCGCCACATCGTCCGCATCGAGCGCGCTGACAGCGCCGAGGTTCCCGACGCCTCGAGCGTGACCGAGCTCGCCGGCGGCAGCGACTTCGTCGCCCAGCCGGCGCTGTCGCCCGATGGCTCGCGCCTCGCCTGGGTGGCCTGGGATCACCCCGACATGCCCTGGGACCGCACGCGCATCCGCGTCGCCGACCTGGACGCCGCCCGCGGCATCCGTGACGTCGCGGGCGGCGCCACCGCCGCGCTGCAGCCCGAGTGGACCGACGACGGCGCGCTGTTCTTCGCCGACGAGCCGACCGGACGCTGGAATGTCTACCGCGTCGACCCCGCGACCGACGCCCCGCCCACGGCCGTCTCGCCCGCCGACGCCGACACGGGTGGTGGCCTGTGGGTGCTCGGCACCCGCTGGTACGCGCCGCTCGATGACGGCCGCCTGGTGGCCGTGCGCACCCACGGATCGGACCAGCTCGTGATCGTGGACCGCGACGGCGGCGCCATCCCGCTTCCCTTCCCCGCCACCGCACGCGTGCAGATCGAAGACGTCCGCGGCAGCCGCGCCCTCGTCAGCGGGGCGATGCCGGGAGGGGCGGGCCTGTGGCTCGTCGACCTGGACACCGGCGAGACGAGCGCGGTCCGCGGCGGTGCTCCGGACGTCGACGCATCGTGGATCCCGCACGCCCGGCAGCTGACGACGGAGGGCCCGCACGGCCTGGTGCATGCCTTCGCCTACCCGCCGACCAACCCCGACGTCACCGCGCCGGCCGACGAACTGCCCCCGTACCTGGTCTGGGTGCACGGCGGGCCGACCTCGCACGTGGGCGGCGCAGCCGACAGCAAGGTGGCCTACTTCACGAGCCGCGGCATCGGCGTCCTCGACGTCAACTACGGCGGTTCGACGGGATACGGCCGTTCCTACCGCGAACGACTGAAGGGACAGTGGGGTGTCGTCGACGTCGACGACGTCGCCGCGGCCGCACGCGGTCTCGCCGACGAGGGTCTCGCGGATCCGTCACGGCTGGCGATCGAGGGAGGATCCGCCGGCGGCTGGACCGTGCTCGCGGCGCTCGTCGGAACGGATGTCTTCGGGGCGGGCGTCTCGCGCTACGGTGTCGGCGATGCGCGCGCTCTGGCCGCCGAGACGCACGACTTCGAGGCGCGGTACCTCGACGGTCTCATCGGCCCCCTCCCCGAAGCCGAGCCGGTCTACATCGAGCGATCGCCGCTGAGCCGACCCGAGCGGTTCCGGGTGCCGCTGCTGCTCCTGCAGGGCGACGAGGACGCCGTCGTGCCGCCGGCGCAGGCCGAGGCCATCCGCGACGCGCTCGTGGCGCACGGTGTGCCCCACGCCTACGTGCTGTATGCGGGCGAGGGACACGGGTTCCGGCGCACCGAGACGATCGTGAACGCGCTCGAGAGCGAGCTGGCGTTCCTCGGCCGGGTCTTCGGCTTCGACACCCCCGGCGTCGCACCGCTCGCGCTGGATTGAGCCCCGCGACGCCCGGTGCTGATACATCCGTCAGGCCGGTGGTGCTGGTGAGGCCGCCCACGCGCGCGGAGGACTCACCGGCACCACCGATCCTGCAGGTGTATCGCCGCGCGCCGATTCAGACGGCGTAGGGCGCAAGCTCGGCCGCGAGACGCTCCGAGACATGCGCGTGCACGGCGGTCCCGTCCTGCTCGTGCGACGTCGCGACGATGTGGCCGCTCTCGTGCACGGCCGAGATCAGGTCGCCGCGGTCGTACGGCACGAGCGCGCGCACCTCGACGGCCGGCAGCGGCAGCGCGTCCTCGATGGCGGCGCGGAGCTCATCGATGCCCTCGCCGGTGCGTGAGGACACGAAGTGCGCCGTCGGCTCGAGCCCGCGCAGCAGCAGCCGAGCATCGTCGTCGACGAGGTCGGCCTTGTTGAACACGACGAGCTCGCGCGTCGCACGAGCGCCCACGTCGCCCATCACATCGCGGACGGTCGCGAGCTGTGCCGCAGGATCGGGATGCGACCCGTCCACGACGTGCACGATGACGTCCGCACCCGACACCTCCTCGAGCGTCGACCGGAAGGCCTCGACGAGCTGATGAGGCAGATTGCGCACGAAGCCGACGGTGTCGGTGAGCGTGAAGACGCGGCCGTCGGCGGCCTCGGCCCGGCGCACGGTGGCATCCAGCGTCGCGAACAGGGCGTTCTCGACGAGGACGCCGGCGCTCGTCAGCCGGTTGAGCAGGCTCGACTTGCCGGCGTTGGTGTAGCCGGCGATCGCGACCGAGGGGATCGTGTTTCGCCGGCGCTCCGCCCGCTTGGCCTCGCGCGACGGCGCGAACTCGCGGATCTGCTTGCGCAGCTGCGCCATACGGGTGCGGATGCGGCGACGGTCGAGCTCGATCTTCGTCTCACCCGGTCCGCGCGAGCCCATGCCCGCGCCGCCGGCGCCGACCTGGCCACCGGCCTGACGGCTCATCGACTCGCCCCAGCCTCGCAGGCGCGGGAGCAGGTACTCGAGCTGGGCGAGCTCGACCTGGGCCTTGCCCTCACGGCTCTTCGCGTGCTGGCTGAAGATGTCGAGGATGACGGTCGTGCGGTCGATGACCTTGACCTTCGCGACGTCCTCGAGGGCACGCCGCTGACTCGGCGCCAGCTCGGTGTCGGCGATCACGGTGTCGGCTCCGACCGCGGCGACGAGGTCGCGCAGCTCGGCGGCCTTGCCGCGTCCGATGTAGGTCGCGGGGTCCGGATGCGGCCGCCGCTGGAGCACGCCGTCGAGCACGACCGCGCCGGCGGTCTCGGCCAGCGCCGCGAGCTCGCGCAGCGAGTTCTCCGCGTCCTCCTGCGACCCCTGGGGGTAGACGCCGACGAGCACGACGTTCTCGAGTCGCAGCTGGCGGTACTCGACCTCGGTGACATCCTCGAGCTCGGTGGACAGGCCGGGGACGCGACGCAGCGCGGCGCGCTCCTCGCGGTCCCACTGGTCGCCGTCGGTGTCTCCGTACGCGACGGTCGCCTCGTCCTGCAGCGCCTGGGCGCCGCCGAAGACGCGGATCGACGAACGCGTCTCCGCGCTCGCGAGCACGCGCTCGACCGGGTCCACCGCGATGTCGTCGTCGCCGTCGGGGGTGGTGATATGCGTCATAACTCTCTTCCCGGGATGCCCGTGCCCGGGCATCCGTGAATTCTAGTCTCCCGCCGGTACGTCCGGCTCCGATACGCTCGGATGCATGGGGAGCGATCATTACTTCAGCGCGTCCCCGTCCAGCGAGCAGAACCTCCGCCGCATCCGCGTGACCCTCGCGGGCCGTGCCGTGGAGGTCACGACCGCGGGCGGGGTGTTCAGCCCTGACCACGTGGATTCGGGCACAGGGGTTCTTCTCGCCAATACTCCGCCGGCACCGTCCGGCGGGGATTTCCTCGACCTCGGCTGCGGCTGGGGGCCGATCTCGCTGTCGCTGGCTCTGGAGTCGCCTCACGCCACGGTGTGGGCCGTCGACGTGAACGAACGGGCACTCGACCTGGTGCGACGCAACGCCGCTGATCTGGGACTCGACAACGTCAACGCCGTCCTGCCCGACGATGTTCCCGACGACGTCGTATTCCGGACCATCCGCTCCAATCCGCCGATCCGCGTGGGCAAGAACGAGCTCCACGGGATGCTGCAGCGGTGGATCCCGCGTCTGGCCGAACGCAGCGACGCGTGGCTCGTCGTGCAGCGCAACCTCGGTTCCGACTCGCTGCAGCGGTGGCTCGCCGCCACGTTCGACGACGGCTACGGCGTCTCGCGCGCGGCGACCGGCCGCGGATTCCGCGTGCTTCGGGTGCGCCGGCACGGCACTCCCCCGACGGGCGCGATCGAACTGCCCTGATCACGGGCCGGGCGTCCGGACGCCGTGGCGCTCGGATCAGTCTGCGAGGGTGACCTGCCCCGAGAACACCAGCGTCGCGGGGCCCGAGAGCAGAACGTGCTCGCCATCGGCCTGCCGCACGATCCGCACGCCCAGCGTTCCGCCCGGCACGTCGACGGTCCAGCGGTCGGGCGCGGCCGCCCCGGCCCAGTGGCGCACCGCGAGAGCGGATGCCGCCACCCCTGTGCCGCACGACAGGGTCTCTCCCACGCCGCGCTCGTAGACGCGCATCCGGATGGCCCCGACTCCGTTCTGCACGAGCGGCTCGGCCGGGACGACGAACTCGACGTTCGCGCCGGCCGACGGACGGGGCTCGAGGGTCGGCTGCACCGTCAGGTCGAGCCCGTCGAGCTCATCCTCGCCCGCGAGCGCGACGACGACGTGCGGGTTGCCGACGTCGATCCCTTGACCGGGGCGGGCGACTCCGAGCCCGCGTGCCCGGACGAGCACGTCGCCGTCGTCGGCGCGCCAGAGCCCGAGGTCGACTTCGAAGCCGTTGTCGGCGCGAGTGATCGTCTTGACGCCCGCGCGCGTGCCGATACGGAGTCCGGCCTCGACCGACGCGAGACCCGCGTCGGCGAGGTACCGGGCGAAGACCCGCGTTCCGTTGCCGCACATCTCGGCCTTCGACCCGTCGGCGTTGCGGTAGTCCATGAACCATTCGGCCCCGGCGGCAGCGGCATCCGCTCCCTCGGGGATCGCGGACGAGCGGACGACCCGCAGCAGCCCGTCGGCGCCGATACCGACGTGGCGGTCGCACAGGGCGGCGATCTGCGCGTCGCTGAGGTCGAGCGCACCGTCCGGGTCGGCCAGGATCACGAAGTCGTTGCCGGTGCCGTGGCCCTTGGTGAACGCGAGAGTCGCCATGAGCCCAGCTTAGGCGGGGCCGCCGGGGCCATCGACGACGAGGCGCTTGCCCGCCGACCACACGGTGAACGGCTCGTACCCGAGCTCGTCGTAGAAGCCGCGCACGGCCTCGTTCTCGGGCCGCACCATGAGCTGCACCTTCGGGCACCCCATGGCCTCCAGCAGGCGCTCGGCCTCCGCGACGAGCATGCGCCCGACGCCGAGTCCGCGGTGCGAGGGGGCCGAGGCCAGGTAGTAGAGCCAGCCGCGGTGACCGTCGTACCCGGCCATCACGCTGCCGACGACGGCTTCGGTCGTCCCGTCGTCAGGCTGATCGACCGCTACGAGGAACAGCTCGGGCTGAACCGTCAGCTTGCGCCTGATGTCGGCGCGCGGGTCGTTCCACGGTCGCGTGAGACCGGCCGCGTGCCACAGCTGGACGACCGCGTCCTCGTCGGCGAGCGCGAATGCGCGCACGGTGATGCTCATCGTTCCTCCCCTGTCGACCGGGGCGCTCCGTCACCCGGCGCGGCCGCCCCGTCGACGACGGACGCCGCGTCGACCTCGCGGGCGTCGACCCACCGCACCTCGTCGTAGCGCTTGAACCATGAGACCTGCCGGCGCGCGTAGCGCCGCGTGAGGGCCTGCGTCTGCGCGATGGCCTCTTCCTCGCTCAGGTCCCCGCGCAGCTGCGCGAGGGCCTGCGCGTAGCCGATCGCGCGCCCCGCCGTCACTCCGCGCTCGAGGCCCTGCCGCCGCAGCGCCTCGACCTCGTCGAGCAGCCCGGCGGCCCACATGCCCTCGACACGCGCGTCGAGCAACGGGACCAGCTCCTCGCGCGGCACCGCGGTGCCGATGATCCGGGTCCGGGGCGACCAGAACACCGGTGCCTCGGGCAGCGCTCCGCCGTGGGTCCGTCCGCCTTGAGCCAGCACCTCGAGCGCGCGCACGACCCTGCGGCCGTTCCGCGGATCGATGCGATCGGCCGCGGCCGGGTTGGCGGCACGCAGGCGCGCGAACAGCGGCCCCGCGCCGAGGCGTTCGAGTTCGTCCTCAAGGCTCGCGCGCAGCCGTTCGTCGCGCGGAGGGAAACGGAAGTCGAACAGCACGCTCGATGCGTACAGGCCGGAGCCGCCGACGAGGATCGCGTCCGCGCCCCGGCCGTGGATCGCATCGATCGTGCGTCGCGCGAGCTCCTGGTACCACGCGACCGCGGCCTCCTCCGCGACGGCGAGCGCATCGAACAGATGGTGCGGGATGCCGCGGCGATCCGCCTCGGGGATCTTCGCCGTGCCGATGTCCATGCCGCGATACAGCTGCATCGCATCGACGTTGACGATCTCGGCGCGGCGTCCGCGGGCGGCGAGCTCTTCGGCGAGATCGAGGGAGAGACCGGTCTTGCCGGTGCCGGTCGCACCGAGGATCGCCCACAGGATCGGCGGCCCGGCATCCTCGCCGTCGCGGTGGCCGGGGGCCCGGCCCGGAGCTGCGGTCACACGCCGACGCGCAGGGACGGCAGACCCAGCGAGACGGAGCGCGGGCCGGCATCCGACGTGGCCGGAGCCGGCACACCGCACGACTCGGCCAGCGAACGGTCCCACGCGTCACCGGCCCGGGTGCGGCGGACACGCAGCGGTGAGCCATCGGTGCTGTCGGCGAGCAGATGGAACGGCGCGGCATGCGTGACGGTCACCGTCACGACATCCCCCGGCCGCGGCGTCTCGGAGCCGTCGGGCACCTCGAAGTGCACCAGGCGGTTGTCCTCCGCGCGCCCGGTGAGTCGGTGCGTCTCGGCGCCCTTCTTGCCTTCGGCCGACGAGACCAGCACCTGGACCTCACGACCGAGCTGCTTCTGATTCTCCTCGAGGGCGATCCGGTCCTGCAGTGCGACGAGGCGTTCGTAGCGCTCCTGCACGACCGCCTTCGGCACCTGGTCGGGCATGGTCGCGGCGGGTGTGCCTTCTCGGATGGAGTACTGGAAGGTGAACGCGCTCGCGAAGCGGGACTGCTCGACAACCCGCAGGGTGTCTTCGAAGTCGGCGTCGGTCTCGCCGGGGAACCCGACGATGATGTCGGTCGAGATAGCCGCGTGCGGAATGCGCTCGCGCACACGATCGAGGATGCCGAGGAACTTCGAGCTGCGGTACGACCGGCGCATCGCTTTCAGGATGCTGTCGGAGCCCGACTGCAGCGGCATGTGCAGTTGTGGCATGACCGCCGGGGTCTCGGCCATCGCGTCGATGACGTCGTCAGTGAACGCCGCCGGATGCGGGCTCGTGAAGCGGATGCGCTCGAGACCGGGGATCTCCCCCGCCGCGCGCAGGAGCTTGCCGAACGCCTGGCGGTCGCCGAACTCGACGCCGTAGCTGTTCACGTTCTGGCCGAGGAGGGTGACCTCGATCGCCCCGTCGTCGACCAGCAGACGGATCTCGTTCAGGATGTCGCCGGGACGACGGTCCTTCTCCTTGCCGCGCAGGTGCGGCACGATGCAGAACGTGCACGTGTTGTTGCACCCGACCGAGATGGACACCCAGCCGCTGTAGACCGAGTCGCGCTTCGTCGGGAGAGTCGAGGGGAAGGTCTCGAGCGATTCGAGGATCTCGAGCTCGGCCTCGCCGTTGTGCCGCGCGCGCTCGAGCAGGCCCGGAAGAGCCCCCATGTTGTGGGTCCCGAACACGACATCGACCCAGGGCGCCTTCTGCTGCACCGCGGCCTGATCCATCTGCGCGAGGCAGCCTCCGACGGCGATCTGCATACCGTCGCGCTTGTCCTTGCGCGACTTCAGGTGCCCGAGGGTGCCGTACAGCTTGCCGGCCGCGTTGTCGCGCACCGCGCAGGTGTTGATGACGATGACGTCGGCCTCGGTACCGGGATCAGCCGGGAGGTATCCGGCGCTCTCGAGCGAACCCGACAGGCGCTCGGAGTCGTGGACGTTCATCTGGCAGCCGAAGGTGCGCACCTCGTACGTGCGCGCGCGGCCGTCGGCGGTCCGCGCCGCGAGCGACGGCGCGATGAGAGTGGGTGCGCTCGAGGGAGTCGACATGATTCCCTCATTCTACGATCGGCTGTCCGGAATCCCGCCGATTCACCTGTGCGCGCTCGTCCGCCCCCGGCCATCTGCACACCGCGGAGGCGAACTCAGAACCAGCTCAGTAGCCGCTCCGCGATTGCTCATTGGCACCGCTCTCACGGGCTGGCTAGGTTGAGCAGGGACAGCGTGAAACCGGGGGGAGCATCACGGGACCATGATGGACGATCGATTCGGATGGCCGACGTCGGGAAAGACGGGCAGAACGGCCTCCTCCACAGCGCCGCGCGACGTCCTCATCGGGGCAGGCAGAGATGCGCGCGCCTTGACGGACGCGTTGATCCGAGGCGCATCGACCGTGCTGGTCGGTCCTCTCGGGTCGGGCAAGACCTTCCTGATGCAACACGTCGCCGAGGCGCTCGCCGCCCGCTCGGTGTCGCCCGTGATCCTCCGAGGAGCAACCGCACTCGCAGACGTCGAGTACGGGGTCGTGAACGCCTCATCCGACCCCCGGGCGTCCGAGCTGCGGCAGGGCACGCTCGAGCGCAGGGTCGTGCTCATGGTCGACGACGCACAGCATCTCGATTCCGCGTCCGCCGAGGCCGTCGCGCGTGCGGTCCATCGCGGGCAGGCGGCGATGCTCGTGGCGCTCTCCGAGCCGCGGATCCCCTCTCGCGAGCTCGACACGGCGGGTCACCTTCTTGCCGATCTGTGGCTCGATGGGACGGCCGAACGGCTGGACCTCGGCGGTTTCACCCCGGAGGAGGGATCGCGCCTGTTCGCCGAGTTCACGTCGAACCAGACTTTCGACGGTGTGACCCGCGCAGCGATCATCTGGCAGGCCGACGGTTCTCGCCTATTGCTTCGAGCCCTCGCCGATCACGCTGTCGACGCCGTCTCCCGCGGCGAAGATCCGATACGCGCGATCGACGACGCCCCGCCCAGCAGCAAACTCGCCGCAGCTCTGAGCGCACACATCCGCGACGTCGATGACGCCGCCCTCCAAGCACTCGTCCTGGTCGGCCACGCGCCGGGCATCACCTTCGGCGACGCGGCGAGATTCGTCCCGACAACCGTCCTCCATCATCTGCGAAGCGCAGGCATCGTGCAGGACGACCGCAGCCTCGCACACCGCCTGACCGCCAATCGCGCGGTCGCGCGCGCAGCCGCGCGCGCGACCGGTGCGAGCCGAGCCGAGGCAATCGTCCGCGAAGCGACCGACCGCATGATCGAGGATGGCGGTCAATGGTGGAATGGACCGCTGGCGAGGCTGATCGCCGAGCGATGGATACGCGAGTCGGGCAGTGCCGCTCGCCTCGCCGACGTGTCCGCCGATCTGATCGTCCGCGTACTCGCCGATGCCGCACGCCTCGCCAACGACGAGGGTGATGCCGGGTCGGCCGCAGCATACGCCGCCTGGGCGGGCGAGCACGCCTCCACGCCGGTCCTCGCCCTCGAAGAGGATCTTGCTCACGTCGTGCTCGGGGCGAAGCGCACCAGTCACCTCAACCTGCACGCGCTCCCCTCCCATGGCCAACGGAGGACGCTCACCGCCGCGGTGACGCTCGCACTGCAATTCGACAGCTCCCCCCGCCCGCAGACCGACGCCGTCGTGGCGGCAGAGTTCACCGTCGACAGCGCGCTCGCCGATGCACGCGACGCCATCAGCAGGATGGAGATCGAACGAGCCGACGGCGTTCTCCGGTCCGTCCGGGAGCACCCGGATCTCGACCACGCCGACCGGATCGACATGGAGCTGCTGGCCGCGAGTGTGTCAGCGTACCTGGGCCGCGAACAGGACATGCGACGTCAGCTGCGGTCGGTCGAGTGGCTGCTGCGCAGCGGCGGACGCCGCGGCTCGGCCGCAGAACTGCTCGCTGCTCGCTGCCGGGACCTCGCCGCGCGAACGACGGCCGGGGTCGACGACACCGACGTGCTCGTGCAGCTGGACGCCGAGCGTCGCCTCGCAGTGCACACCGGTGACACGAGTCTCGCGCTGGCAGGCGTCGCCTCCGTGCTCACGCTCCTCCGGCGGGGGCACGTGCTGGAGGCACGCATCGAGCTTCTCGCGGCTCTCCGACGCAGCCCGATCAACGGGGGCGAGGGGCAGGGCCTCATCGTCCTCGAGACCGCGCTCGGACTCGCCCTGTACGGGCACGTCAGCGAGGCGCGACACCTCATGGACGCGTTGGCACCGCTCGAAACCCCGAGCCCGTTGTTCGCGCACATGGAGCACGCGACGCGCGCCACGATCGAGCTCGCCGAGGGACGATGGGATGACGCTCGACGGTCGGCTGCCCAAGCGTGGGTCATCAGCGGCCGCACCGATGCCGTCATGCTTCAGACCCGGACGCTGCACCGTCTCGTCGTGGTCGGGCATCCGGATGCCGGCGCGGCGCTGCACGATCTGCGTGCGCTGGTCAGCGACATTCCGTCCGATGCTGCACGGATGATTCTGGCGAGCGCCGAGCAAGCTGCTCGGAGCAACGAGATGACAGTCCCGGCGGCGCTCCTTCACCTGCGACTCGACCTCTGCCCGCCGCAGCTCCTCCCCGACCTGGCCACGCACGGATTTCCCGATTCCGCGGAATCACAGAGCACACTCACCCCGCGCGAGCTCGAGATCGCCGAGCTCGTGCACCGGGGCCTCTCGAACCGGCAGATCGCGAACGCCCTCTTCCTGTCGGTGCGGACGGTCGAGTCCCACATCTATCAAGCGCGCTCCAAGATCGGGGCTCGAAGTCGCCAAGATCTCGCGGCCCTCATCGCTGCGGACGACCGGGACCACCAGAACTTCCGCCGAACGTGGGGGTGAACCGCCGAAACCACGATCCTCGCGCTTCCCGCCGAGCCGGACCCAGCTTCGTGTCGCCCTCAGGTCAGCTCTGACAGCGCCTGACGGGCGGCGTCGAGTGCCACCGAACCCCGAAAACCACGCCGGGCCAGCTGCCCGTGCAGGCGCCGCAGGGCGACATCGTGGTCGAGATCGGACATGCCGCGGGCGCGCTGCCGAGCGAAATCGAGCGCGCGCTCGGCCTCGTCGTCGGGTAGCGACGCCATGGCGATGTCGATGACCTCGCGGTCGAGGCCGCGGCGGGACAGAGTCTGGGCGATCGCGGTGGCGCCCTGCGCCTTGCGCCCGAGCGCCCCATCGAGCAGCTGCTCCGCCAGCCGACTGTCATCGAGATAGCCGTTGTCGAGGAAAGCGGCGATGACCGCCTCCGCCTCAGCGTCGGCGAGATCCGCCTCGCGCAAGACGTCGCGAGCTTCGCGCACGGACAGTGACCTGCCCCGCAGGCGTTTGAGCAGCGTGCGCTCGGCACGTGCGCGCACGTCGGATTCGTCAGCGGGCCTCACCGCTGCCGGCTCGCGAGGAGCCGATCGAACTGCGGGCGACGGATCGGAGGCGACTGTTCGCGGCTCGGTGGTCCAGGTGGTGTGCCAGCTCTGGCCGCTCTCCGGGGCCGCCGCGCTACGCGGGCGAACCTCTGACCGAGCGGCATCCGCTTGCCCGAAGAGCGGGATGACGGGGGCGAGGCGCTCGGCCTCGCCCCCGCCGTGATCCGTCCTGCTCACGCCGGGCGGCGCGCCGCGAGCTCGTCGGCCTCGGGCGTCGCGGTCGCGGCGGGCTGACCGATGCCGAGCTTCTGCTTGATCTTGTTCTCGATGTCTGCGGCGATGTCGACGTTCTTGATCAGGAAGTTGCGCGCGTTCTCCTTGCCCTGACCGAGCTGCTCGCCGTCGTACGTGTACCAGGCACCCGACTTCTTGACGATGCCGTGTTCGACGCCGAAGTCGATCAGGCTGCCTTCACGGGAGATACCGACCCCATAGAGGATGTCGAACTCGGCCTGCTTGAACGGCGGCGCCATCTTGTTCTTCACGACCTTGACGCGCGTGCGGTTGCCGACGGCCTCGGTACCGTCCTTGAGCGTCTCGATACGGCGGATGTCGAGGCGGACGGAAGCGTAGAACTTCAGCGCCTTACCACCGGCCGTCGTCTCGGGCGAGCCGAAGAAGACGCCGATCTTCTCGCGCAGCTGGTTGATGAAGATGGCCGTCGTCTTGGTCTGGTTCAGGCCACCCGTGAGCTTGCGGAGGGCCTGCGACATGAGGCGCGCCTGCAGGCCGACGTGGGAGTCGCCCATCTCGCCCTTGATCTCGGCCTCGGGAACGAGCGCCGCGACGGAGTCGATGACCACAAGGTCGATCGCGCCGGACCGGATCAGCATGTCGGCGATCTCGAGCGCCTGCTCACCGGTGTCGGGCTGGGAGACCAGCAGCGCGTCGATGTCGACGCCCAGCTTCTGCGCGTAGGAGGGGTCGAGCGCGTGCTCGGCGTCGATGAACGCGGCGATACCGCCCGCGCGCTGCGCGTTGGCGATGGCGTGCAGGGTCAGCGTCGTCTTACCGGACGACTCCGGACCGTAGATCTCGATGATCCGGCCGCGCGGGAGCCCCCCGATGCCGAGGGCCACGTCGAGGGCGATCGATCCGGTGGGCACAACCTCGACGGGTGCGCGCTCGTCGGAGCCGAGGCGCATGACCGAGCCCTTTCCGAACTGACGGTCGATCTGGGCGAGGGCCGATTCGAGGGCCTTCTCGCGGTCAGCGGGTGATGGCATGGCGTGCTCCTTATGCTCGCGTTTCCGACGCCTGTAGGCTGTCGCGCTCCCGGCAGGGCGCCGGGATGCTGCGACAAGGCATGGTGTGTGTCTCTCGACGCTGTCCACGGTACGGAGGGCCTCCGACATCGGTCGACGACCGGCCCGTATCCGGGGAACCTCGACGGGAGGAACCACCTGTGCAGGACACTACGCTCGTTTCGAACAGATATTCGACGACACGCCGAAAGATCACGACCGACGTCGAACACACGAGGACCGAGATGCCCGCGACGGGGAGTCAGCGCTCTCGCGGATCCAATCGACCGACGCCGTAACGCCGGGACTCCGGCACGTCTGCCTCGACGCACAACGCCAACCAGACGGCACGCGGTGACTCGCCCGCATCGAGAGCCTGGCGCGCGGTGCGATCGCCGAGCGGTCCCAGAGCGAGGTCGTCGATCAGCGCCGGACCGCGACCGCCGAACTCCGCCGCGACGGCGCGATCGAACTCACTGCGACGCATGGGAGGGAGCGCTGGTCAGTGCAGCGAGAGCTCGGGGGCGACGAGATCGCCGTCGAGTCCCGCGATGTCGTCGGGAACGACATCCGACAGAACCGGGAGTCCTTCGAGGACGGAGATGCGGTCGCCGACTTCGCGCATGATGCTCGAGATCGGAACGTCGAGCGCTTCGGCGACGGAAGCGAGGATCTCGCTCGAGGCCTCTTTCTGGCCGCGCTCCACTTCGCTCAGGTACCCCAGTGCGACACTCGCACGGCTGGCGACCTGTCGCAGCGTACGACCCTTCTGCAGGCGGAGGTCACGCAGAACGTCGCCGATCTCCTGTCGAACCAAGATCATCTCGGACCCCCTCCTTCGTCGTGGTGCTCGCTCGTCCCGGGTGGACAACGGTATCTCATCAGCACGTCACCCTAGCCCGCTCCCGCTGTGGGTCGCATGAGAGTTGACACGCGCTGCTCACGATGACAAGAACGACGGCCGTGCCGTGCGTATTCCGTCACAACGCGTCGAGCGCCAATCGGATCGCACGAGCCGTGGCCTCCGCGCGGATCTGGGCCCGATCGCCCTCGAGCTGCAGGCTCTCGATGCGCACGCCCAGCGCGGTGGCGACAGCGATGTGCACCGTCCCGACAGGCTGTCCGTCCGGAGACCCCGGGCCCGCGATGCCGGTGGTCGCGATGCCGACATCCGCCGCCGCATCCCGGGGGCCGAGCGCCACCCGAGCCCCCTCGGCCATCTGGCGCGCGACCCGAGGGTGGACCGCACCGTGAGCTTCGAGAAGCGCGCCGTCGACATGCAGCAGCCGTTGCTTCAGCTCCGTCGCATAAGCGACCACTCCCCCGCGCAGCACAGCCGATGCCCCCGAGACGGCCACGAGCTCCGCGACGACGAGCCCGCCCGTCAGCGACTCGGCGACGGCGAGCGTCCAGCCGAGTTCGCCCAGTCGGTCGATGAGCCGCTCCGCATCCGTGCGCCGGCCGGTCGAGACGAGGGTCGACTCCAGTTCGTCGGGCAGGTCGTGCACGTGCTCGCGTGCCGTCACGATGCCGCTCCGCTTCGCCGAGCACCGCGGACGGCCGTGATGACGTAGTCGATCCCGCTCGCGACGGTCAGCAGTACCGCGATCCACATCGCGATCGTGTTGACGATGTGGATGCCGTCGCCGAAGACCGTCCACAGCGGAAGGAGGGCGAGCGCGAGAGCGACGGCCTGCGCGACCGTCTTCAGCTTGCCCATCCACGCGGCGGCCACGACATGATCGCCTGCCACGATGAGCCGGTGCACGGTGATCCCGAGCTCACGCACGAGCACGACGATCGTGACGACCCAGGGCAGCTCTCCGAGCAGCGACAATCCGATGAACGCAAGGCCCGTGAGGACCTTGTCGGCGATCGGGTCGAGCAGCTTCCCGAGGTCGGTGACGATGCGGTACTTGCGTGCGAGGTACCCGTCGATGCCGTCCGTCGCGATCGCGACGATGAAGAGCACACCGGCCCACCACCGCAGGGCCCCGTCGGATCCGCCGTCGACGAGAAGCAGCCACAGGAAGACGGGCGCGCACAGAATGCGCACGATCGTGATCGCGTTGGGCAGTTGCCTGGGGATCGCCACGGAGCCGAGCCTATCCGTCAGTCGCGCCCGGTGAGACCCCAGGCGTCCTCGGAGGCGTCGTCACCGTCGACGACCTCGAGCCCCTCGAACTGCGCTTCGACCGGGTCGACGGGCGCAGCGGCCGAAGCCGCAGCCGGCGCGGGCGGGTCTTCTCCCCGCAGACGCGCGAGGACGGCCGGAAGCTGGTCGGGAGTGACGAGGACATCGCGCGCCTTCGACCCTTCCGAGGGGCCGACGATCTCGCGCGACTCGAGGAGGTCCATGAGGCGCCCGGCCTTGGCGAACCCGACGCGCAGCTTGCGCTGCAGCATCGAGGTCGAGCCGAACTGCGTCGACACGATCTGCTCGGCGGCGGCGAGCAGAAGCTCGAGGTCGTCGCCGATGTCGGCGTCGATCTCCTTCTTCTCGGCGACGGCGGCCACGTCGGAGCGGTACTCCGGCTGCGCCTGGCCCTTGACGTGGGCGACGACCTTCTCGATCTCGGACTCGGCGACCCAGGCCCCCTGAACGCGGATGGCCTTCGACGTCCCCATCGGCAGGAACAGGGCGTCGCCCTGACCGATCAGACGGTCGGCGCCCGGCTGGTCGAGGATGACTCGCGAGTCCGTGACGCTCGTGACGGCGAATGCCAGTCGCGACGGCACATTGGCCTTGATGAGCCCCGTCACGACGTCGACGGACGGCCGCTGGGTCGCGAGCACCAAGTGGATGCCGCTCGCTCGCGCGAGCTGGGTGATGCGGACGATCGAGTCCTCGACGTCGCGCGGAGCGACCATCATGAGGTCGGCGAGCTCGTCGACGACGACCAGGAGGTAGGGGTACGGCTTCAGCACGCGCTCGCTGCCGGCCGGCAGCTGGATCTCACCCGCGACGACCGCCTTGTTGAAGTCGTCGATGTGACGGAACCCGAACGACGCGAGGTCGTCGTACCGCATGTCCATCTCCTTCACGACCCACTGCAGCGCCTCGGCCGCCTTCTTGGGGTTCGTGATGATGGGGGTGATCAGGTGGGGAACGCCGGCGTAGCTCGTGAGTTCGACGCGCTTCGGGTCGATGAGGACCATCCGGACGTCGCTGGGCTTCGCCCGCATCAGCAGGCTCGTGATCATCGAGTTCACGAAGCTCGACTTACCCGACCCCGTCGAACCTGCCACCAGGAGGTGGGGCATCTTGGCGAGGTTGGCCACGACGAATCCGCCACCGACATCCTTGCCGACCCCGATCGTCATCGGGTGCGTCGACGAGGTCGCCGCGTTGGAGCGCAGCACGTCGCCGAGCGTGACGATCTCGCGGTCGGTGTTGGGGATCTCGACGCCGATCGCGCTCTTCCCGGGGATGGGCGCGAGGATGCGCACCTCGTTCGAGGCGACGGCGTATGCGATGTTGTTCGTCAGCGCCGTGATCTTCTCGACCTTGGTGCCGGGCCCGACCTCGATCTCGTACTGCGTGACTGTCGGCCCACGTGAGAACCCGGTGACCTTGGCGTCGATCGAGAACTGCTCGAAGACGCCGGTGATGGCACGCACGATGGCGTCGTTCGCCTCAGACCGCGTCTTGGCGGGTGTGCCTGCGCCGAGCGCCGCGACGGCGGGCAAGCGGTACGGCGTCGCCGGGGGCTGGCCGTGGAAGTCGCCGCCGAGGCCGGTGAGCCCGGGCAGCTCGTCGATCTCACCGGTGTCGTGGTCGTCGCGCACGGCAGTGTCGGCCGGGCGCCCCGAACGCGCCGCGGTGGCGGCCCGCTCGATGACGCCGGGGTCGATGATCTCGGTCGGCGCATCGGGAAGCGGGGGCGGGGTGGCCACAGCCTGCTCGAACCCGCCGGCGACGGAACCGGCTACCGATGGTCCGAGGAGCTCGGTGAGATCCTGCGATGCGCTGCTGTCGTCGGGATCCTCCTCGCGCCCGCTCTTGTTGCGACGCCACCAGGGCAGCGCGTCGTCGTCGTCGGCATCCTCGTCCGCAGCCGGCGCCGCCTTCTTGCCCTTCTTGGGCGAGAACGCAACCGTGGGGGCTTCGCCGTCGGGGTCGGCGACGGGACGCTCGGCCCCGAACATCCAGGCGTACAGGTCTCCGAGGCGACTGCCGATACGGTTCGGCGGCGTCTTGGTGAGGATGAGGATGCTGAGAACCGTCACGAGCCCCAGGACGGCAGCGGCGCCGTACGCCGTCAGGATGGTGAGCGGCTCACCGACGGCCCATCCGAACAGACCGCCTGACGCGCTCAGCTGAAGCGCGCCGGCCTTCGGCTCGGGACGCGCACCGAAGACGTGGCAGAAGCCCGCAACGGAGAGGATGAACAGCCCGAATCCGATGCCGATGCGCCCGTTGTCGTTCACCGAAGCGGGATGCCGGAACAGCCACCCCGCGAGGAAGAGAAGAAGCACCGGCATGATGAACGCCTCACGACCGATGAGGAAGCCCACCGTGTACGCGCTGACGAGCGTTCCGGCCTCGGTCCCGATGAGGAACCACTCGACCGCGGCGCCGGCGATCGCGAGGAGCACGAGCAGGAACGGCAGCCCGTCGCGGCGCTGGTCCTTCTCGAGCGTCTCGGGACCGAACGCGCGGAACATCCCGCCCGTCGCGTGGGCGAGGCCCATCCATGCGCGCGCGATGACCGGCGGCCGCTCGGACTCGTCCACGTACCGCTTGGGTGTCGGTTCGCTCTTCCGGGCGCGCGAGGTCGAGGTCTTCGCCGGTGCGCGGCGTCCGGAGGGCGCGTTCGTGCTCCTGGCCATTCCTCCACGGTACGCGGGGGTTCCCCCATTACCGCGGAACGACGCGGGTCAGGCCTCGATGACGACGGGCACGATCATGGGACGCCGACGCAGCGACTGGTTGACCCAGCGGCCGATCGTGCGGCGGACGACCTGCGACAGCGCGTGGTTGTCGCGCGTTCCCGACTGCACGGCCTCCGCGAGTGCCGCCGCGATCTTCGGTTTGACGCTCTCGAACACCGCATCGTCCTCGGCGACACCGCGAGCGTGGATGTCCGGGCCGCTCACCACGCGTCCCGTCTTGCCGTCCACGACGACGATGACCGAGATGAAGCCCTCTTCACCCAGAATCCGGCGGTCCTTCAGATCGGCGTCGGTGATCTCGCCCACGGTCGAGCCGTCGACGTACACGAATCCGATGTCGAGCTGGCCGACGACCTCCGCGACGCCGTCCTTCAGGTCGACGACGGTGCCGTTCTCGGCGAGGATCGTGCGCTCCTGCGGAACGCCGGTGTCCTGCGCGAGCTTGGCGTTGGCCATGAGGTGGCGGTACTCGCCGTGCACCGGCAGCACGTTGCGGGGCTTGAGGATGTTGTAGCAGTAGAGCAGCTCGCCGGCCGCGGCGTGACCCGAAACGTGCACCTTGGCGTTGCCCTTGTGCACGACGTTGGCGCCCAGCTTGGTCAGCCCGTCGATGACGCGGTAGATCGCGTTCTCGTTGCCGGGGATCTGGCTCGACGCGAGGATGACGGTGTCACCCGGCCCCGGCTCAATCGCGTGCTCGAGGTTGGCCATGCGCGAGAGCACCGCCATCGGCTCGCCCTGCGAACCGGTGGACATGTAGACGATGCGGTCGTCGGGCAGGTCCTTGGCCTTCTTGTAGTCGATGAGCACGCCGTCCGGGACGTTGAGGTACCCGAGGTTCTCGGCGATGGTCATGTTGCGGACCATGCTGCGGCCGAGGAAGGCGACGCGGCGACCGTTCGCGGCGGCGGCATCCACGACCTGCTGCACGCGGTGGACGTGGCTCGAGAAGCTCGCGACGATGACGCGGCGCGGCGACTTGCTGATGACCTGGTCGAGCACGGGCCCGATGCCGCGCTCGGTCGGCGTGAAGCCGGGGACGTCCGCGTTGGTGGAGTCGACGAGGAACAGGTCGACCCCCTCTTCTCCCAACCGGGCGAAAGCGCGCAGGTCGGTGATGCGGCCGTCGAGCGGGAGCTGGTCCATCTTGAAGTCGCCGGTGGCGAGGACGAGTCCCGCGGGGGTGCGGACTGCGACGGCGAGCGCATCGGGGATCGAATGGTTGACCGCGATGAACTCGAGGGCGAACGGGCCGACCTGCTCCTCCTGACCCTCGGCGACCGTGAGGGTGAAGGGGCGGATGCGGTGCTCCTTGAGCTTCGCCTCGATGAGGGCGAGCGTCAGACCCGAGCCGATGAGGGGGATGTCGCCCTTGAGCTTGAGCAGGTAGGGAACGGCGCCGATGTGGTCCTCGTGGCCGTGGGTCAGCACGACACCGACGATGTCGTCGAGGCGATGCCTGATCGGCTCGAAATCGGGCAGGATCAGGTCGACGCCGGGCTGGTGCTCCTCGGGGAAGAGCACGCCGCAGTCGACCACGAGGAGCTTGCCCTCGTACTCGAAGACGGTCATGTTGCGGCCGACCTCGCCGAGACCGCCGAGCGGGTAGACCCGCAGCGTTCCGGGTTCGAGAGCGGGCGGGCTGAAGACGTTCGTGGGCATTGGCACGCTTCCTCGGGACGCCGACGTGCGCGGCATCCTCATTGTTTTCGTCTAGCGGGTCGTCCCGTGCACCTTGGGCAGCGCACCGCCGGCGGCGGCATTACGGTCGGGACGGAAGTTGGAGAAGTCGGCGCCGGGGACACCCGAGACGAGGGCGAGCTCATCCTCGATGATCGCAGCCTCCCACTCTTCGGGGCCGACGAGGGGCAGGCGCACGCGCGGGCTCGAGATGCGTCCCAGGCCGTGCAGGATGTACTTCGCGCTCACGGTGCCGGGGACGTGCGTCATGACCGCGCGCACGAGCGGCTCGAGGCTCTTGTGCGCCTCGGTCGCGGCCGCGAGGTCTCCCCGGTTCACCGCGTCGACGATCGTGCGGTACGGCGTGGCGGTGATGTTCGCCGTGACGCCGATGAGGCCGCTCGCGCCGATCGAGAGGTGGGGCAGGACGTTGGCGTCGTCGCCGGAGAAGTACATGAGGTCGGTCTGATTGAGCACGCGGCTGACCTCGCTGAAGTCGCCCTTCGCGTCCTTGACGGCCAGGATGTTGGGGTGCTTCGCGAGGCGCAGGATCGTCTCGTACTTGATCGGCACGCCGGTGCGACCCGGGATGTCGTAGAGGATGACGGGCAGATCGGTCGCATCGGCGACGAGGCGGAAGTGCGTCAGGATGCCGGCCTGCGTGGGCTTGTTGTAGTACGGCGTGACGATCATGATGCCGTCGGCGCCGGCCTTCTCGCTGGCCTTGTAGAGCTCGATCGCGTGCGCGGTCTCGTTCGAGCCGCCTCCCGTGATGATCTTGGCGCGGCCGGCCGAGACCGACTTTCCGACCTCGACGAGGCGGAGCTTCTCGGGGTCCGTGAGCGTGCTCGTCTCCCCCGTCGTGCCCGTCACGACGATGCCGTCTGCGCCGGCCGTGATGACGTCGTCGATGTGCTTCTCGACGGCGGGCCAATCGACTTCACCGTCGGCGGTCATGGGAGTGACCAGCGCGACGAGGACCTGTCCGAAGGGATTGCCCGAGTGCGTCATGGTCTCAGGGTATCGGTTCCGCCTTTGCATCGCGTATGGCCGACGGACCGACTCCCGGTCGCCGATACGTTCGCAGGATCGAAGGTGCTGGTGGCGTTGCGGAGACGCCGCCGGGCAACACCAGCCCCGAGGATCCGACGAATGTATCGAACGTCCGTCAGCCGCGCCGGCGGATCGCGTCCAGACGAGCGAGGACGGCTCGCTCGACGCGGGGCCAGCCGAAGACGACGAGGGCATAGTCGAAGCGCAAGGTCTCGTAGCCGATCGCCGCCGCTTCCGCGTCGCGCACGAGATCCTTGTGACGCAGCGACGCACCCTCGTGGTTGACACGGCCGTCCACCTCGATGATGAGGCACCCCGCGACCAGGAAGTCGACCCGCCCCACACCCCGGATGAGCACCTGGCTCTCGACGGTGATGCCGAGCCGCGAGAGGCGCAGCCGCAGGAGGGACTCCAGCCCGCTGTCGGCATCGGGACGGGCGAGATCCACCAGGTATCGGAAGCGGGCCGGAAGCGTCGCGCGCACCTCGGCGCGGTCCGCGCGCGTGAGCAGCCCGAGCCGCCACGCCGACTCGAAGGCCACGAAGAACCCCTCCGCGCCGAGGCACGACGCCCCCTGCACGAGCGCGTCGACGAGCGAGACGGCACCGAATGCCGCTGCCTCCCCATCGTGATGCGTGACGCAACGGCATCCGTCATGCGGGTGCACGCGGCCGGCCCGACCGACGCGAACGTGCAGGCGTTCCTCCGGCTCGAGCACCCACACGCCGCGCCGTCGCAACGCGGAGGCACAGCACACCTCGCCGCCGTGCGCGGCGGCGACGACGACATCCGGCTCGGCATCGGGCGTCGCGTAGACGCCTTGACGAACCCTGACGAGCGCGCCCTTCTCCACGGCTCGCGTCAGCTGCAGTCGCGTGACCCCTCGCGTGGTCAGCCACCGCGACCGTACGCATCCGCCCATCGCGCGGATCCTCGTGGCCAGCTCGTGCGCACTCATGCACCGACGTTCGCCGAGAATGCGATCTCATCAGCCCGGCCACCGGCCATCTGGGGACGAGCCAGACCCGCAGCGGCCTGGGGAGGAGCCCAGAGCATTCGCGAGCCCGATACAACCGTCGGATTTGCGGTGCACGATGCGCCTCCAACGCCGGCCCAGGCGACACCAGCCCCGTCGGTCCGACGGATGTATCGCCACCCGGGCCACCCGAGCCGCATGGGCCACCTCGGTCGGGCGCTCTAGGGTGGCGGCATGGCCTGGACGACCCGAAGCACCCGCACGACGTACGAGAACCGATGGATTTCGGTGCGGGAGGACGAGGTCATCGGGCCGGCGGGCGACGGCATCTACGGCGTCGTTGAGATGCGGCATCCGGCCGTCTTCGTCGTGGCGATCGACGATCACGACCGGGTGTGCTTCGTGGAGGTCGACCGCTACACGACCGGGCTGTCGCTCGAGGTGCCGGCTGGCGGGAGCGACGGCGAAGACCTGCTCGACGCCGCGAAGCGGGAACTCCTCGAAGAGACGGGGCTCACCGCCGACGCGTGGGAGCCCATCGGCCGGATGAATGCGCTGAACGGCATCGCCGTCGCGCCCGAGCACGTCTTTCTCGCGCGCGGCCTCGCGCCGGCCGAGGATGCCTCGACGTCTCAGCTCGAAGAAGGGATCGAGCGTGTCGTCTGGATCCCGTTCGCCGAGGCGCTGCGCCAGGTCGCCGAGGGACGGATCGACGACGGCGAGACGGTCGCCGCCCTCGCCTACGCGGGCATCAGCCTGGGCAGATTCGTCTGAGTCGAGCTCGGGCCGCCGCCCTCCGAGGCAAGTGAGCGACGCGTCAGGGAGCGACGCGTCCGTTGGCGTTGAACGCGGCGTGCGTCAGCGGCATGAGCTCACGCCAGAAGGTCTCCATCTTCTCGGCGCACATCTCGATCTCGCGCTGCGGGAACGAGGGGAAGTGCGTTCCCTCGACCTTGGTCCGCAGCGACAGGAAGTTCATGAGCGAACGGGCGTTGACCGTGACGTACATCGACGAGTAGATGTTCAACGGCAGGACGATTCGTGCGACCTCGCGAGCGACGCCGGCGTCCAGCATGCGCCGGTAGGCCTCGTACGCCTGGATCGACGCCTGTCGCGTGCTCTCGTCCACCACCGCGAACTGCTCGTCGGTGCCGGGCAGGAACTCGTACGCGCCGGGCTTGCCGACCTGGTTGAGGTTGCGCTCGCGGCCGGGGACGTAGAACACCGGACGCAGCTCGCGGTAGCGGCCCGATTCCTCGTTGTACGAGGCCATGCGGTGCCGCATGAACTCGCGGAACACGAAGATGGGCGCCTGCACGTAGAAGGTCATCGAGTTGTGCTCGAAGGGCGAGCCGTGGCGGTCGCGCATGAGGTAGTTGATGAGGCCACGGTCGCGTCCGGATGCCTCGGTGCCTGCGGCGGCGGCATCCAGGGTCTGCTCCCCCTGCGTCGACACGCGAGCCGCGAACAAGACGTCCGAGTCGGCGGCGCTCGAGCGGATGAGCTCGACCGTCACATCGCTGCGGAACTCGATCTCGGGACTGGTCGGGGTCTGCTCGGCGTCGCTCACAGCTTCAGATTACCCCCGGCGCCCGAGTGCTCCCGGCCGCTCGCGACGGTCTACTGTGGGCTGTTGTGGAACTCATGGCGGTGGCGGTCGTCCTGGCCTGCCTGTTAGCGGTAACAGGTGGGATCGGAGTCTTCGTGCGGTGGCGCGCCTCGCGCCCCTACCCCATCCCCCGTTTCGATGTCGTCGACCCGCGTCGACTCGGCGCTGATCCCGACGCGCTGGGCCGGACCGCCACGCTCCTGCAGTTCAGCACCGAGACCTGTCATCGCTGCCCGGCCGTGCACCGCACACTCGCGGAGATGGCTCGCGACTGCGACGACGTCGTCCATCTCGACGTCGACGTGACCGATCGCCCCGACATCGCGCGTCGCTTCCGGATCGCGCAGACGCCCACCACGCTCATCCTCGACGGGCGAGGCGTCGTGCGCACGCGTTTCGGCGGTGCACCTCGACGGGATGTCGTGCAGCTCGAGATCCTGAGGCTGCGGGCCGACTCCGCCTCGGTCTGAGCTGGCGGGCGGAAACTGTCAAGACGTTCCGGCGAAGCCCCCGCCGACCTAGGCTCGACGCAAGCGCACCCCGCGCCGTCTCGAAGCGGCACGTCATCTGCCGCCTGTGAAGAGGAGAGTCATGAGCGTCACGAGCGAAGCAACCACCAGCTGGAAGGGCAGCCTCACGGAGGGATCCGGTCAGATCGCCCTGGAGAGCTCGAACCAGGGACCCTTCGAGGTCAACTGGAAGGCGCGCAGCGAAGGCTCGAGCGCGGTGACGACGCCCGAGGAGCTGATCGCCGCCGCGCACTCCTCGTGCTTCTCGATGGCCCTCTCCCACGCGCTGGCCGAGAACGGCACGCCGCCGGAGTCGGTCGAGACCACGGCATCGGTCACCTTCATCCCGGGCACGGGCATCACCGGTTCTCACCTCAATGTCAACGCCGTCGTCCCGGGACTGTCTGCCGAGGACTTCGATCGGCTGGCGCAGGAGGCCAAGAGCGGATGCCCCGTTTCGGCCGCCCTCGCCGGCATCGAGATCACCCTCGAGGCCACGCTTGGCTGATCAGGGCTCCGCGGGCCGCGTCGTCGTCGCGGGCGCGTCCGGTCTGATCGGACGCGCCCTCGTCGACGCGCTGCACGAGGACGGGATCGAGGTCACGCGCCTCGTCCGCCGCTCCCCCATCGCGGCCGACGAAGTCCAGTGGTTCCCCGGGGAGCGTCCGCTCGATCCCGGCGTCCTCGACGGCGCTCGCGCGGTGGTGGGCCTCAACGGCGCGAGCATCGGCCGGTTCCCGTGGACGCGTTCCTACAAGCACGAGCTGGTGTGGTCGCGACTGCTTCCGACGGAGACCCTCGCGAGGGCCGTCCGCGCCCTCGGATCGGATGCTCCGGCGTTCCTGTCGTCCTCGGCTGTCGGCTACTACCCCACGCGTCCCGGCGTCCGGATGACCGAGACCGCACCCCGCGGCGATTCCTTCCTCGCGGACCTGTGCGGTGAGTGGGAGGCGGCCGCACTGACCGCTCGTGAGCAGGCGCGCGTGGTCCTCCTGCGTACGGCGCCGGTCGTGCATCCCGAAGGCGTGCTGAAGCCGCTCATGCTGCTGACCCGGGCGGGTCTGTCGGGTCCGATCGGTCGAGGCACGCAGGTGTGGCCCTGGATCTCGCTCGTCGACGAGGTCGCCGCCATCCGCCACCTCATCGACGCCGACGTCGCCGGTCCCGTCAACCTCACCGGACCGACGCGCGCGACGGCCAACGACCTGGGCTTCGCCCTCGCTATGAGGATGAACCGCCCGTATCTGGTCCGCGCTCCCGAGTGGGGGCTGCGGCTCGTGCTCGGGCGTGACGCCACCGAGGCGCTGCTGACCAACGACACCGACGTGGCTCCCGCCGTGCTGCAGAAGTCGGGCTTCGTGTTCACGCACGAGCGCGTCGAGGATGCCGTCCGCGCCGTCGTCCCGCCCCGCTGAGTCAGACGCGCCGCTCGGCGCGCTCGAGAGAGATCGCCGTGCGCACCGCCTGCCGGGCGCGGCGCCGGTCGCCGGCGCCGTCGTAGGCGAGCCCGAGCCGGAACCAGGCGCGCCAGTCCTCGGGCGCGTCCTCGACGGCCTCGCGGTACCGCGGGAAGAGAGCGTCGGCCTCAGCGCGATCGGGCCGGCCGCTCGGCGACAGGTCGAGGCTCTCCTCCGGCAGCGCCGACTCCTGCTCGAGGCGTCGGCCGAGCCGGGACGCGCCCGCACCGAACGCCAACTCGCGCCAGAGCGCCCAGGCCGCGATGACCGGCAGCACGATGAGCGCGACGCCCATCACGACACCCACGGGCTCGCCGGTCATGACCAGGAGCACGGCGCGCTGCGCGACGAAGACGATGTACAGCGCGAGCAGCGCCGCCATGATCAGCGTCAGGATGCGGGTGCTCATGCTCCGGTGACGCGCGCGACCTGGCCGGGAACGTCGCCCTCGTCGGCCGGGCCCTTCGGCGCCGGTGCCGACGGCGGGCGGATGCCGATGTCGATGAAGCTGTCGAGACCGACGGTGATCCCCCGGGCCCCCCGCGCTGCGTCGAGCGCGATGCGGATACCGGGCTCGTACGCGCGCGCCGGATCGATCGTGTCGTGCACGATCGACAGCGCCTCACCCGGTCCCGAGAGGATGGTCTCCTGACGGGCGACGACGCCCGGCCGACGCAGCGAGTGGATCGGGACGCTCGCGACCTTCTGTCCGCGGGCGCGCTGATCGGCGTGCGGCGACTCCACCGGGCCGACCCCGGCGCGGGCCGCGGCGATGAGCTCGGCCGTGCGGACCGCGGTGCCACTGGGCGAGTCGACCTTCGTCTCGCGATGGGCCTCGATGATCTCGATCGACGGGAAGAGCGCAGCCGCTGCCGCGGCGAGAGCGCTGCCGACGACGGACCCGAGCGAGAAGTTGGGGATGAAGACCACACCGACACCGGCAGCCTCGACCGCGGGCCGGACCTGGGCGATGCGCTCCTGGGACCACCCCGATGTGCCGACGAGCACGTTGATGCCGCGCTCGACGGCCGCCCGGACCACATCCGTCGACACGGCGGGGGTCGACGCGTCGACGACGAGGTCGGCGCCGTCGAGCTCGTCGAGACTGCTGCGACTGGTCAGGACCGCGCAGATCTCGAAGCCATCGGATGCCTCGATGACGTCTCGGATGATGCCGCCGAGCTTTCCGGTGCCGCCCACGAGGGCCACGCGCGTGGTCATGACCACCAGCCTACGCGGGCGCGAACTGCACGAACGTGTCCCAGGCGAGCTTGACGACCAGGATCGACAGGACGACGAGGAACACGATGCGCACGAAACCGCTGCCGTTCTTCGTCGCCATGCGCGCGCCGATGAACCCGCCGGTCATGTTCGCCGCGGCCATCACGACGGCCAGGAGCAGCAGGATCTCACCATGCACCCCGTAGACGAGGAGCGCCGCGAGGTTCGTGGTGAGGTTGGCGATCTTCGCGTTGACGCTCGCCTGCAGGAAGCCGTAGCCGAGCACGGCGACGAGGAGGATGACGAAGAACGAACCGGTGCCGGGACCGAGGATGCCGTCG
Organism: Microbacterium sp. AISO3; assembly: GCF_002204305.1. Classification (NCBI taxonomy): domain Bacteria; kingdom Bacillati; phylum Actinomycetota; class Actinomycetes; order Micrococcales; family Microbacteriaceae; genus Microbacterium; species Microbacterium sp. AISO3. The sequence continues at coordinate 116,069 of NZ_NHRF01000010.1, forward strand.
TAGAACCCCACGACGAGTCCGATGAGCGCCGAGCGCCACACGATCGCCGCCCGGGATGCGTGGCGCGGCTCGTGATGCAGGCCCATCTTGGGCTTGAGCAGCGTGTAGATCGCGACCGCGACGACGGCGACGAGAACGATCGGAGTCAGGAGCTCCCGCGGGACGTAGCGCGACAGCGCCGCCCCCACGGCCGATCCGCCGAAAGCTCCGGCCACGAGCGGCACGAGCAGCACGAGCTGCACCCGGATGCGCCGTAGGTAGACCCAGCTCGCCGAGAGCGTGCCCGCGAAGGACGACAGCTTGTTCGTTCCGAGGATGAACGGCGTGGCGACATCCTTCGGCACGCCGATCACGAGCGCGGGAAGCTGAATCAGCCCTCCCCCGCCGACGACCGCGTCGACCCATCCAGCCACCCCAGCCGCCACGACGAGGAAGATCAGCGCCGAGACGGAGACGGGGAGCCAGTCGGCGAGCATAGGACCATCGAGCACCGATCGATTCTCCGGTTCGGTGAGCGCCAGGTCCAATCGGCGGGAGCCGGTCTCGCGCCGCGACTCAGCCGCGCATGTCGCTGAAGAACGCCGTCTTCGCTCGGGTGTAGTCGTCGTAATCGGCCTTGCCCGCATTCGCGGCCGACAGCCGACGCTTGAGATCCTGATAGCGAGCGCGGAGCACGGGGTCGGAGCACAGCGCGTCGCGGAATCGCACGGTCTCGCGCGCCCACGGCGAATCCGAGCGGCGCACGTGCAGGATCACGTCGGCGCCGGACGCGACGTAGAGCCGCTTCTCCCAGACGTCGGCGGGGATGTCATCGGCGCCCGAGGGATGTCGCGGCTGACGCCCGGCGAGTCGGGTCGCGACCCCCACGCGCGGCGGAAGCCCGCAGGGACCAGTCGAGCACTCAGGTCGTCTTCGGAGGGCAGCGGAAGGATGCTGCGCGGGGTTGCCGGACTCGTCGGCCATCGGCTCAGACGGGCAGGATGTCGGGAAGGCCTGTGCGCAGCTCGACCGGGAGGTGCGAGAGGTCGTTGTGCGACACCATCGTCCAAGGGCGGCCGGGACGCTGCGCGAGCACAGTCAGCCCGCAGTGCGCCTGGTTGATCGTGAGCCAGCGCCAGTCGGGCGCCTGCAGCACCTCTCGGACGAACCAGGCGATGACGAAGTTGTGCGTGATCAGCAGCTCGTGGGTGTCGGGCTTGCGGGCAAGGAACTCGCCGACGGCATCCGCCATCTGCGCCGCGCCCGCGTCGGTCTCGGCCTCGGTGTACGACCCGAAGAACGGCTCGTAGACGGCAGGCGTTTCGGGCGTCATACCGGTCGGGACACAGTCGAACAGCAGCGAGGAGGCCTGCGGCGAGAGCGAGGGCAGGCGCTTGGCGACGGCGCGGGCGGTCTCTTGCGCGCGCTCGAGGGGCGAGTGCCACACCGCGTCGAGCGGCACGCCGGAGATGCGATCGGCCAGCAGCTCGGCTTGACGGCGCCCACGGGGAGACAGCGGACCGTCTTCGAGACCGTGCTCGGCGTCCTGATGCTCTCCGTGGCGCACGAGGTAGAGATACTGCGTCACAGAAGCTCGATTCGAAACGATGAACAGGGCGCCATCCACCCTACGTCACCCCTCCGACAGCCGGACCGAGGGATCACGGATCGGCTCACTCCACGGCGCGCGCGATCTCGGCGAGATGCGAGCGGCCGAGCCGGGCGCCGACACCCTGCACGAGCTGGTCGACGTGCGCGGGCCGGCTCGCGTTGACGATCGGCGCGGTGACGACGCGCTGCGCGAGAAGCCACGAGACCGCGATCGCCGCCGTCGAGACCGACAGCTCCTCCGAGATGCGGTCGAGCGCCTTCAGCGTCCGGGCGCCGCGACGGTTCATCCATGCGGCGAGCTGCGAGCCGCGTACCGATGACGACAGACCGGCACGATCGCGATGACGCCCGGTGAGGTAACCGTGCTCGAGAGCCTGCGAGGGTGTGACGGCGAGCCCCTGCGCTCCGGCGATCAAGCGCAGGTCGCCGTCGAAATCGGAGCGGTGCAAGAGGTTGTACGCAACGTCGAGGGCGGCGAAACGCGGGTAGCCCGCGGACGACAGGATGCGGGCTTCGACGAGCTGCATCGCGGTGTAGCCGGCGGCTCCCAGAGAGCGGACCTTGCCGCTGTCGACGAGCCACTCCGCCGTCGCGAGCGTGTCTTCGAGCGCCGTGACGCCGTCGGTCGCGGCATCCAGGTAGAGCACATCGATGCGCTCGATGCCGAGGCGTCCGAGCGAAGCCTCCACCGACCGCACGAGATTGACCGGCCCGAGGCCGGGGTTGTCCGGGTTGCCCCCGACCCGCACCGTGACGACGATCTCGTCGCGGTTGCCCCGGCTGGCCAGCCAGCGCCCGATGATGTGCTCGCTGCGGCCCGACGCGTAGCCGTCCGAGGTGTGCAGAGCGTTTCCGCCACGCTGCACGTAGGCGTCGAGCACGGCATGGCTCGCCGCGAGATCGATGGTCCAGCCGAACTCGGAGCCGCCGAGGATCAGAGGGAAGATCCGCAGGCCGGTCTCGCCGAGATCGACGCGGATGTCGGCCCCGAGGGGCTTGCCGTGGACGGGGATCGGGCTGGAGGGATGCACGGCGGGTGCGGCGGGCACCGCGGTCTCGGCGGGCGCACCAGCGGGTGCCGCCTGAGCCACCCGGTCCCCCGACATCACACACCTCCGGTCGACACCGAGGAATCGCGGGGCGCGGCTCCTCGGCGCGCACTTCGAGAGTAGGACACCCGGCAGCAGTGGGCGCGCATTGCCGCGAACGGGCCGTGAATTCCACATAACTGTTTCATCACGGTCTCCCGGATACGACGGATGCCCGCCCCCGAGACGGGGACGGGCATCCGGGCGATCAGAGGATCAGCCTTCGGCGGGAGCCTCCGGGCCCTCGCTCGCTGCGGCCGAGCCGTCCTGGTCAGCGGTCTCTTCGAGAACGGGCTCGAGGGAGAGCTTGCCGCGGTCGTCGATCTTCGTGATGCGAACGAGGATCTTCTGGCCGACACCGAGGACATCCTCGACGTTCTCCACGCGCTTGCCGCCGGCGAGCTTGCGGACCTCGCTGACGTGCAGCAGTCCGTCCTTGCCGGGCAGGAGCGAGATGAACGCGCCGAACGTCGCGATCTTCACGACGGTTCCGAGGAACTGCTCGCCGACCTCCGGGTTGGTGGGGTTGGCGATCGCGTTCACGCGGGCACGGGCGGCCTCGGCCGAGGGGCCGTCGGTGGCGCCGATGTAGACGGTGCCGTCCTCCTCGATCGAGATGTCGGCGCCGGTCTCGTCCTGGATCGAGTTGATCGTCTTGCCCTTGGGGCCGATCAGCTCGCCGATCTTGTCGACCGGGATCTGGACGCTGATGACGCGCGGAGCGGTGGGCGCCATCTCGTCGGGGCTGTCGATCGCGGCGTTGAGGACACCGAGGATCGTCAGACGAGCCTCCTTGGCCTGGGTCAGCGCTGCCGAGAGCACCGACGACGGGATGCCGTCGAGCTTCGTGTCGAGCTGGATGGCCGTGACGAACTCGCTCGTGCCGGCGACCTTGAAGTCCATGTCGCCGAGCGCGTCCTCGGCGCCCAGGATGTCGGTCAGCGCCGCGTAGCGGGTCTCACCGTCGACCTGGTCGGAGACGAGACCCATCGCGATGCCCGCGACCGGGGCGCGCAGGGGCACACCGGCGTTCAGCAGCGACAGGGTCGAGGCGCACACCGAGCCCATCGAGGTCGAGCCGTTCGACCCGAGGGCCTCGGAGACCTGACGGATCGCGTACGGGAACTCCTCGCGGCTGGGCAGCACCGGCACGAGGGCGCGCTCGGCGAGGAAGCCGTGCCCGATCTCGCGACGCTTCGGGCTGCCGACGCGTCCGGTCTCACCGGTCGAGTAGGGCGGGAAGTTGTAGTGGTGCAGGTAGCGCTTGCTCGTCGTGGGCGACAGCGAGTCGATCTGCTGCTCCATCTTCAGCATGTTCAGCGTGGTGACACCCAGGATCTGGGTCTCGCCGCGCTGGAAGATCGCCGAGCCGTGGACGCGCGGGATGACCTGCACCTCGGCGTCGAGCGGACGGATGTCGGCCAGGCCGCGACCGTCGATGCGGACGCCCTCGCTGAGGATGCGGCCGCGGACGATCTTCTTGGTGACCGACTTGTACGCAGCGGAGAACTCCGCGAGCGCGGATGCCGGGAGCTGCTCGGCCTCGACGGCAGCGGCGACCTCGCCCTTGACGCGCTCCTTGATGGCGTCGTCGGCGTTCTGGCGCTCCTGCTTGTCGGCGATCTGGTAGACGCTCGTCAGCTCGCCGTAGGCACGCTCGGCGACGAAGTCGTAGACCTCGGGGGCGTACGGCGGGAAGACGGGGTAGACACCCGGCTCACGCGACGCGGAGGCCGCCATCGAAGCCTGCGCCTCGACGAGCTGCTTGATGAAGGGCTTCGCGGCCTCGAGGCCCTGTGCGACGACCTCTTCGCTCGGCTTGACGGCGCCGCCCTTGATGAGGTTCCAGCTGCCCTCGGTCGCCTCGGCCTCGACCATCATGATGGCCACTTCGCCGTCGGGGAGGACCCGGCCGGCGACGGTGAGGTCGAACACGGCCTCTTCGACGACCTTCTGGTTCGGGAAGACGACCCACTGGTCCTCGTGCTCGCCGTGACCGGGAACGAGTGCCAGGCGGACACCGGCGATCGGGCCGGAGAACGGCAGCCCCGAGATCTGCGTCGAAGCGGACGCCGCGTTGATCGCGAGCGCGTCGTAGTACTCGCCGGGCGCGATCGAGAGGACCGTGATGACGATCTGGACCTCGTTGCGCAGGCCGTCGACGAACGACGGGCGCAGCGGACGGTCGATCAGACGGCAGACGAGGATCGCCTCGGTCGAGGGGCGTCCCTCGCGACGGAAGAACGAGCCGGGGATCTTGCCGGCGGCGTACGAACGCTCTTCGACGTCGACGGTGAGCGGGAAGAAGTCGAAGCCTTCGCGCGGGTGCTTGCCGGCGCTGGTGGCCGAGAGGAGCATCGTCTCCTCGTCGAGGTAGGCGGCAACGGCGCCCTGCGCCTGCTGTGCCAGGCGTCCGGTCTCGAACCGGACGGTGCGGGTGCCGAAGCGGCCGTTATCGAGGACGGCTTCGGCTGCGGTGATTTCTGGACCTTCCAAGAGGTCCCTCCTTCTTTGTTTAGACTCGCACGCGCGTTTCGCGCACGAGATCGTGCGAAGGAGCGGGGCAGATATGGGCGCGCGGACGAAACCGCGAGAACCGCCTGCGCTGGTCACCAGTCGAAGATCACCATCTCCGCGACCGGGATTCGATCGGGATGGGAACCCACCACAGGGGACCAGCTTCCTGCCGGATCCGCTCCATGAGCTCAGTGTTGAATTGAGCGGGTGCCGGACGGCAACCTGCCCCAGCCTACCAGCGAGACCCTCGCCTGCGTATCGTGGCCTCATGAGCGAAGCAGACAAGCCCGCGGGCGCGGCATCCGACGATGTCAAGCGCAAGTACCGCGAGGCGCTCGAGAAGAAGAACGCCCAGCACCGCACGGGAGAGGCGCACCTCGACGGCGATTCGTCGGTGCACGCGTCGCACGGTGCGATGACCAAGCGGGAGTTCCGCCGCAAGAGCGGGTGAGACCGAACGACCACCCGCGACGGGGCTCGGATGCTGACGCGTCCGGGCCCCGGGTGCGTTCTTCGAGCTCTTCGGGGGGCTGTGGAGAGTGACGGACCGATGTCGGAGGTCCGTGACATCATTCGAACATGCATTCGAATGGCGGGCTGAGCGGCGGGATGGGCACCGACGGCGACGTCACTGCGCTCGCGGCTCTGGTGGCGGATGCCGAGGTGGCGGCGGATGCTGCGCGGTCGGCGCAGATCCGGGAGGTTCGGGTGCTCGCGGCCGCTGGCGTTCTCGCGGAGAAGCAGGCCGCTGGGGCGTCGGAGAGGGTCAAGGCGCGCGAGATGGCGCTGCGCGGAATCGCCGCCGAGCTGGCTGGGGTGTTCGTGGCGACCGACCGGACGCTGCAGCGGCGCATCGACGAGGCGCGGGACCTGGTGGACAACTACCCGGTGACGATGGCGGCGTGGGAGGCCGGACGAATCGTCCGCGGGCACGTGCGGGTCATTCAGGAGACGGGATGCCTGGTACCCGCGGAGGAGCGGGCAGAGTTCGAACGCGTCGCGATCGAGAAGTGCGCCGGCGAGACACCCAACCGGGTGCGCGACGCGTTGCGGATGATCGCCGAGCGGATGCACCCGCGGACGTTCACCGAGCGACATGAAGAGGCCGCGGCGGGGCGGTGCGTGCGAGTGCAGGCAGGCGCGGATGGGATGTCGGATCTCATCGCGACCCTGCCGACGGTGATCGCGGATGGGATTGTCGACCGGCTGACGCGGCAGGCCCGGGAGATCATCAACGTGCGGCAGCAGGCCGACGCGGCGTCCGGTGGCACTGGCGCTGGCGCTGGCGCTCGAGCCGACGCGGCGTCCGGTGGCGCTGGCGCTCGAGCCGACGCCAACGGTGGCGGCCGCGATGCCCATGCGACGATTTGCGACGGGTCGTCGTCCATCGACGATGCGCGAAGCATCGATCAGGTCCGCGCCGACGTGCTCAGCGACCTCCTCCTCGCCG